>JAWOAS010000099.1:0-4955 GCA_046498405.1 Egibacteraceae bacterium | reverse complement strand
GGGGGCTGACTCCTGGCGTGCGGAGGCTTTGGAGGGACAGCCCGTCAGCTGGTGGCGCTCGGGTGTCCGGTGCCCGCGTGGGTGATCCAGACGATGCCGTCACCGTCGTCCGGGCAGTACCAGATGCGGCCGCCGCCGGTGACCTCGTACTGCCACTGCTCAAGGTCGGTGCCCTTGACGGTCTTGATGCTCAAGGTGCCTCGTAGCCGGTGTTGCCGCTCGTGGTTGCTCGGATCTCGCGGGGAGGCACTGAGACGTTCCCAGGCCTCGCGCAAGGGCCCGGGTGCCTGCTTGGCGAGCTGTTCCCACCCGTCGGCGGCTCCCTTGCTCGCGTGACGAAGCTCCCACTCCCCGCGGGCGGCTGGAGGGGCGACTCGAGCGCCTTTGCGGACCACGCGCCGCGACTACCAGTCGGACCGGTCAGCGTCCGGGGTCTCAGGGTCGGGGACGACTCCGCCGTCGCCAGGCTCATCCGCCAGGAGGGCCTCGGCGAGCTCCGGGTCCGACCAGGCCTTTGCGGTGGACTTCCACTCTCGGACCAGCCTCACCAGCGGGTCGACGTTGTCCAGCTCAGCGCATGCACGAGCGCAACGAGTGAACTCACCCACGAATGTGGACGCCTCGTCATCGGGCAGGAAGTCGACCCAGGGGAACTCCCGCACCATCGCCTCGGCGACGATGTCGGTGCGGTCGTCGACGTCGGAGGCCTCCGCGACCCGGGCAAGCACGTGGCTGAGCATGTGGAGCGCGTCTCGCTGGCTGCGATCCCTGCTGGCGAGCGACACCCGCAGATCCTCGCCGTCCCTGCGTCGGAGCAGGAGGTCGGTGTCCTTGAGGTGCCCCAACATCGCAGAGGACTCCCTCAGGAACTGCGTGAAGGTGAACTCCTTGACCGCCATGTCGACAGTCTACCTCAGCGTTTCCTCTGATGTCGAGGTCGAAGGCAGAGCTCGATCGTCCCGCTTGGGGCTCAGGCGTCGGGCAGGTCCCCGGCGTCGAGGCCGGCGAGCTCGCCGCGCAGGAGGCTGTCGCCGGAGTGGGTGGGGTCGCCGTCGTAGGGCTCGAGGGAGACGTCGACGATGGGGAAGTCGGCGGGGTCGAGCCCGTCGGGCAGCGCGACGGCCTCGCCGTCGGCGACCGGCCCGAGCGAGACCATGCCCTCGACGTCGGCGTCGATGAGCCAGACCTCGTAGTAGCCGTCGGCGTCGGGCAGGCTGAGCTCGTCGAAGGCGAGCTCGAGGCGGCCGTCGCGCTCGGCGAGGACCGCCCTGGCCGGCTCGGCGCGCTCGTCGAGGGCGTCGAGCTCGGTGCTGGCCACCCGCGCCGCCGGATCCTCGGCCGTGTCGACCGGCAGCAGCGAGATCGCGCCGACGAGGGCCAGGGCGACGACGCTCGCGGCGATGACCCCAAGGGCGGCCCGGCGGGGACGGCGTCGCAGCGGGATGACCTCGGCGCCGGCGCTGGCCGAGAGGGCCTCCGGTGTGGCCTCCGGCGGCGGGGTCGCGGGCCGACCGGCGTCGTGGTCGGTGTCGGTGTCGGCGTGGTCGCCGTCGTCGTCGTCGGCGTCGGCGTCGGCGAGGCCGGCCTCCGCGGCGATGCCCGCCCACAGGTGCGTCGGCGCCGGCGGCAGGTCGCGGTCCTCGACGGTCACCCGCGCGGCGCGCGCGGTGACGACGCTGAGCTCGGCGAGGGCGGCCTGGCAGGCCTCGCACTGCTCGAGGTGAGCCTCGGCGGCAGCCCCGACAGGCTCACCGAGCGCGCGAAGCGCCAGGCTGTCCTGCTCCAGGTGCTCCTGCAAGGCCCTCGTCCTCCCTGTCGAGTCGGCCGCGCAGCCGCTCGAGGCCGCGACGGATGTGGCTCTTCACCGTGCCCAGGGGTAGCCCGAGGCGCTCGGCGATGTCGTGGTGGGTGCAGCCGTGCCAGAAGGCGAGCTCGAGGACCCGTCGCTGGGCCACCGGCAGCTCGGCGACCGCGGTGGCGACGAGGAGGCGGTCGGCCACCGCGTCGATCTCGTCGGCGGCGGGCTCGTCGGCGGCCACGTCGGCGACGGGGTCGGGCTGGCGCTGGCTGGCCCGCAGCCGGTCGATGCTCCGGCGGCGGGCGATGCCGACGAGCCAGCCGGGCAGCTCACCGCGGTCGGGGTCGAAGGTCTCGCGGGCACGCCAGGCGTCGACGAAGGTCTGCTGGACGACGTCCTCGGCGTCGGCCTCGCTGCGCAGCGTGCGGCGGGCCAGGGAGAGGACGAGCCCGCCCCAGGCGTCGAAGGCCTCGCGCAGCGCGGCCTCGTCGCCCTCAGCGAAGCGCTGGGCGATTGACGGCGGTGAGGCGACCCCGGAGACCAACACGGCGCATCCCTACCCCGAGGCCCCGGACGGTACGCCTGGTGGTGGGCGCCCATCACTCGACCGGCTCGGCGATCGCGACGATGTTCTCGGCGTACTGGCCGGTCGCGGCGTCGAAGTCCCCGCCGCAGGTGATGAGCACCAGCTGGTGGGCGCCGTCGCGGCGGAAGAGCTCGCTGATCGGGAGGTCGTCCTTGCCGTAGCGGGTCAGCGTCGTGACCTCGAAGGTGCGCTCGACGCCGTCGGCAGCCTCGACGACGACCTCGGCGCCCTCGCTGATCTCGCGCAGCGGGTAGAACGCGCCCTTGCCCTGGGTGCGGCTGTCGACGTGGGCGCTGATGACCGAGGAGCCCTGCTCCGAGCCCGGCGCGGGCCCGCGGCGGAACCAGCCGGCGCGGGCGACGTCCTCGGGGATCTCCATCGCCCCGTCGGCGTCGGTGGCGACCTGGTCGACCGGGGCATCGATGCCGAGGCCCTCGATGGCCACGCGGGTCGGTCGGGCCACCGCGGCGGGCAGGTCCTCCACCCGCGCCGAGCGGGTCGTGACCTCGGTCGGCAGCCGCGGGCCCCGGCGGGACTCCTCGGCCTCGGCGTCGTCCTGTGCGTCGTCGTCCTGTGTGTCGTCGGCGGCGGCGTCGTCGTCGGGCGGCTCGGCCAGGCGGGGGCTGGCCTCGTCGGCGGCCAGGGCCGGACCGCGGTCCGGCGTCTCGGTGGGTTGCTGACCGAACTCCTTCGGGGCCTCGAGGGCGAGGGCGAGGGGCACGCTCGTGAGCAGCACGAGGCCGGTCAGCAGCATGATCCAGGTCGTGGGTCGTCGCATGGCGGCCATCCTGCCCGATCGTCGGACCACGAGGGGGGAGGGCGGTGGCCCTCCCCCCTCGGGTGGTGTCGGTGCCCGCTCGGGCCGGGGTGTCCGGCCCAGGCGGGGTGGTGCGGGTGCGGCTAGTTGCGCTGGCGGACCGCGCGGGTCGTCCCGGCCACGGTCAGGGCCGCGCCACCGGCGAGCGCGAGGGCCATCCAGGCGGTGAAGCCACCGTCGTCGGCGAGCCCGCCGCTGCCCGAGGGCACGCTGTGCGGCTCCTCCTCGGCGTCGTCGCCGTCAGCGGCGGCGCCGAGCCCGTCGATCGTCTGGACGAGGAGGTCGAGGTTGCCGTCGTCGGCGGAGCCGATGGCGTAGGCGAGGTAGTGGGTGCCGGCCTCGAGGGTGAGGTCGACCGGGCCGATGACGGCCTCGTCCTCACCGGCGAGGGTGACGTCGGCGGCGTAGGTGTCGGCCGGGACGTCGACGGTGCCCTCATCGCCGTTGGTCACGCCCTCGAAGAGCGCGTCCTCGTTGGCGCGGACGTCGGTGGCCGGGGCGGCGGCGACGTGGCGGGCGGTCAGCCGGCTCTCGCCGTCGGCGATCTCAGCGGTGTCGTTGACGAAGACGCTGAGCGTCGGGTCGCCGTCCTCGGTGAGGTGGGCGACGATCGAGGCGTTGACCTGGGGCGGGAGCTCGACCGAGTCGGCGATCGCGGGGTCCTCCTCCTCGGGGTCGCTGCCGGCGGCGTAGATCTCGATCTCGTAGGTGTCCTCGGGCAGGGTCTGCTCGTCGGTGACGGTGCCGGGCTCGAAGCCCTCGATGAACGGGTCACCGTTGACCCACACGTCGACGGTGAGGTCGGGCACGCCGTGCACGACGGTGACCTGGCTCTCGTGGGCATCGGCCAGCGCCGGGGCGGCGACGGCGAGCACGAGGATGGCGACGAGGGCCGCCGTGAATCGGGTCCGCATGGTCCTGGCTCCTTCGGTGTGACGGATGGGCTGTCACCCGGTACTACGAGCCGAGCCCCCGATCTGGATGCAGCATCGTTGAGTTTTTCTTCGCACGGCTTCGCACGGCTTCACCGCCTAGCGGGGTGCGTGCGCTGCGCGTCGCCCGAGCGCGGCTCCGGCTCCTCGGCTCGCGCTGCGACCTCGACGCGGGCGGGAGATCGGACGTCGCCATCGTCGACCTCGACGCCCTCTGGGGCGGCCAATGACCTTGCCGGTGCCGCTCAGCGCCGCAGGAAGAGGTTCGCGAGCACGGTGAGCACGACCGAGACGATGATCATCGAGGTGATCGGGACGTAGACGCGGCCACCCTGGCCCTCGAAGCGCAGGTCACCGGGCAGCCGGCCGAGCCATGACAGCCACCCGGCGCTCGCGGCGAGCCCCACGAGGATCGCGGTGACGCCGAGGGCGATGAGCAGCGGGCCGAGCGAGCGATCCATGGGCCTCCGAGTGTAGGGCGGGCCCGTGCGCCCTCACGGCCGCGCGGGCTGGCAGGCCGGCGTCCTCAGGCGTGCTCGCCGGCGCGGGGCGCCGCCGATAGGCTGCCCCCGATGGCAAGCCTCGTGACGTTCCTCTCCGACTACGGCCTCGGCGATCCCTTCGTCGGGCTGTGCCGCGCCGCGCTGCTCGCGGTCTGCCCCGGCGTCGTGGTCATCGACCTCTCCCACGCCGTGGCGCCGCAGGACGTCGCCCATGGCGCGGCCCGCCTCGCCGACGCCGTGCGCTTCGTCGACCAGCCAGCCGTCCACCTCGCCGTCGTCGACCCCGGGGTCGGCACCGGGCGGCGCGCCGTCGTCGTGG
>JAWOAS010000096.1:0-8393 GCA_046498405.1 Egibacteraceae bacterium | reverse complement strand
GTCGTGCTCGCCAACCGGGACACCGACGCGAGTGGGCAGATCGCCGACATCGAGGGGCTCATCGGCCAGGGAGTCGACGCGATCATCGTCAACCCCCACGACCGCACGGCCCTCGACGACGTCATCGCCGCCGCTGACGAGCAGGGCATCATCGTCATCAGCGTCGACCAGGCCGTCACCGCCGAGCAGGCGTACAACGTGACGAACGACCAGGTGGCCTACGGCGAGCTCGGCGGCCGCTGGCTCTTCGAGCAGCTCGACGGCGAGGGCAACGTCGCCTACATGCGCGGTGGCGACGGCGCGCCTGCCGACCAGGACCGCGACGAGGGCTTCCGCTCCGCCCTCGAGGAGTTCCCCGACATCGAGATCGTCAGTGAGGTCTTCACCGGGTGGGACCCCTCGACGGGAGCCTCCCAGGCGCTCGACATCATCACGACCGAGGACGTCGACGGCATCTGGACCTCAGGGATCGACTACCCCGTCGTCGAGCAGTTCGAGGCCGCCGACGAGGAGTTCGTGCCGGTCGTCGGCGCCGACAACAACGGCTTCATCGAGCAGCTCATCGAGCTCGCCGACGACGGGCTGACCGGGGCGATCGTCACGAACCCGCCACCGGTGGGCGGGGTGGCCACGGCCATCGCCGTCGACCTGCTGACCGGGCGCGAGGACCACCCCCAGGACACCGTCCTGACCCCGGAGGTCTACGACAACATCGACGACATGGCCGCCCTCGAGGACCTCTACCTGCCGGACCTGCCGCAGGGCTTCGTCGCGACGATGGAGTTCGAGGGCTACACGACCTACACCCAGGAGCAGGTGCTCGACTGCGAGGGGCCGTAGGCCCGCGCGGCTCGCGCAACCGACGATGACGGTCCGGGGTCCGGGCGAGCGGCTCGCCCGGACCCCTTCCCGGGCAGGAGACGCGATGAGCGAGGTGGCAGCGGAGCAGGACCTCCTGCGAACCACGGAGGTCGCGAAGCGCTACGGCAGCGTCGTCGCCCTGAGCTCGGCGAGCCTCGCGGTGGCGCCAGGCGAGATCCACGCCCTCCTCGGAGCCAACGGCGCCGGCAAGTCGACCCTCGTCAAGATCCTCTCCGGGGTCATCGGCGCCGACGCCGGCGCGGTGGCCGTGCACGGCCGCGGGGTGACCGTGCGCCGCCCCCTCGATGCCCTCGAGGCGGGTCTCGGCACGGTCTTCCAGGACCCAGCGCTCGTCCCCGACCTCTCGATCGGGCAGAACCTCCGCCTCACCGGGGTGTCGGTCGAGCGCGTCCGGCAGTGGCTCGCGTACATGGAGATCGAGGCGCCCGACTTCGACACGCTCGTCAAGCGTGTCCCCCTGCCGATCCTGCGCCTGCTCGACCTCGCGCGCGCCCTCGCCCACGAGCCCGAGCTGCTCATGCTCGACGAGATCACCGCGGCCCTGCCCGGCGACTACGTCGACACGGTCTTCGGGGTCATGCGCGAGTGGCGCGACCAGGGACGATCGGTGCTCTTCATCACCCACCGGCTCAGGGAGGTCCTCCAGGTGTGCGATCGCGCGACGGTGCTGCGCGACGGCGCCGACGTCGCGACGCTGACGCCGTCGGACGGCGACGAGCGCAGCCTCGTCGAGGCGATGCTCGGCGAGGGCGCGCCAACGCGCACCGACGGGGCACGGCAGGACGACGGCGCCTCGCAGGCAGCCGTCGTCCTCGAGGCCCAGGGACTCACGGCGCGTGAGGACCTCAAGGGGTGCTCGCTCGAGCTGCGCGCCGGTGAGATCCTCGGTGTCGTCGGGCTCGAGGGCCAAGGCCAGGAGCGCCTCTTCGACGTCCTCTCCGGCGACCGCCCCTTCGACGGTGGCGAGTTGCGAGTCGAGGGCCAGCGGGTCAAGCCACGCTCGCCCTACGACATGATCCGTCGTGGCGTCGTCCTCGTGCCCGCCGACCGGCTCCACGCGCTGCTGCCGCAGCGCTCCCTCAGGGAGAACCTCGCCTCGGCCCTCTACAACACCGTGCGCCGCTGGCTCACGCCGGTGCGGGGTGAGCGTCCCGCCGTGGCCAGCACCGTCGAGCGCCTCGAGATCGACACACGCGCCCAGCGGCAGGTACGGCGGCTCTCCGGCGGCAACCAGCAGAAGGTCGTCGTCGGACGCTGGCTCACCGCGGGGTTCCGCACCCTGCTGTGCTTCGACCCCACCCGCGGCATCGACATCGGCACGAAGGAGCAGCTCTACCGCCTGCTGCGCGAGCTCGCCGACGACGGGGCCGCGATCCTCTACTACGCGAGCGAGTTCACCGAGGCGCCGGTGATCTGCGATCGCCTCCTCGTGATCTACGACGGCGCGGTCGTCACCGAGCTCGATCCCGCCGAGGCCGACGAGGCGACCCTGCTCAATGCCGCCCACGGGCTCGAGGAGCACGTCACGTGAGCACTGCGACCGACGACCGCACCGCACCTGCGACCACGACGGCGGGCAGGCGCGTGCAGCGCTCGCTGCGCCGCCACGGCTGGACGATCGGCGTCTGGCTGCTGCTGCTGGCCTTCATCCTCTGGTACGCCACGCTCATCCCCGCGTTCGGGGAGTTCCAGGTCGCGTCGATCGCCCGCAACAGCCTGCCGACGGTCTACCTCGCGCTCGCCCAGTCGGTCGTCGTCATCGCCGGCGGCATCGACATCGGCATCGGCGCGCTCATGGTCCTGGCCAACTCCGCCTCGGCGCGACTCATGGAGGACCAGGGCTTCGCGATGACCCTCGCCATCGCCGGCGGGGTCGTCCTCGGCTCGGCGCTGCTCAACGCCCTCGTGGGCCTGCTCATCGCGGTCTCGGAGATCCCCGACGTCGTCGTCACGCTCGGCATGCTCTTCGTCTACTCCGGCCTCGCCCTGCTCGTGCTGCCCTCGCCCGGCGGCGGGACGAGCCCGGGTCTGCGGTTCGTCTTCACCGGCTCCGAGACCGGCGTCGGCACGAACTACCTCATGCCGATCCTCATGCTCGCGTTGCCCACCGCGCTGCTCGCCTGGTGGATGACGCGCAGCAGGCGCGGCCTCTCGCTCTACGCCATCGGCAGCGACCTCGGCGCGGCGTACCTCTCGGGGGTGAGCATCCGCCGGGCCAAGGTCGTCTCCTACGCGGTGGCCGGCGGCTTCGCGGGCCTCGCGGGCATCGCGCTCACGACCCTCGCGAACTCCGGCGACCCCCGCTTCACCAATGCCCTCAACGCCCTGCTCGCGAGCCTCGCCGCGGTCGTGCTCGGCGGCATCGTCCTCGGCGGCGGCGTCGGGTCGGTCGTCGGCGCGGTCGCCGCCGGCATCATCCTCTTCACCCTGAACCCCATCCTCACCGCGATGGGCATCGATCCCAACACCACCCAGGTCGTGCGCGGCGTGCTCATCGTCCTCGTCATGATGGTCGCCGGCCTGCTGGAGTGGCGCCGACGGAGGGCGGAATGAGCGTGGACAGCGACCAGGCCCCAGTCCGGCAGGAAACCGCGGGGCGCGACGCGACGCCCGGTGGTGGTGGTCGGCTCAAGGCCCTCATCGCCGAGCGGCCCGTCCTCGTCCTCCTCGTCGTGCTCGTCCTCCTCGTCGCGCTGACCGGCCTCATCGAGCCGCGCTACCTCAGCCTCAGCGGGCTGCGCAACACCCTCCTGCTCGCCGCGCCCATGGGGATCATGGCCGCGGGGCAGACGGTGCTCATGCTCACCCGCGGCATCGACCTCTCGGTGGCGATGGTCGCCACCGCGGCTGCCTACGTCGTCGGGTTGCAGGGCGACGCCGGCATCGGCGTGGCCCTGCTGCTCGGCCTGCTGACCGGCACGGCGCTCGGGGCGCTCAACGGCCTCGGCGTGGGCGTGTTCCGTGTCCACCCCCTCATCATGACCCTCGCGATGTCCTCGATCCTGCTCGGGCTGTTCAGCCAGTGGGCGCAGACCGCCCTGCTCGGGGCGACCTCGGTCGACCCGTTCGTCCGCCTCCTCGGTGCCGGGGCCTTCCTCGGCAACCTGCTGCCCTACAACACCGTCGTCTGGGCCGTCATCGCCGTCGTGCTCATCGTCGGGCTGCGCTCGAGCGGCCTCGGCCGGATGATCTACGCCCTCGGCGACAACCCCGTCGCGACGCGGCTCGCGGGGGTGCGCGAATGGCAGGTCCTCATCGTCGTCTACGCGCTCAGCGGCCTCTTCGCCGCGTTGGCGGGGGTCCTCATCGCGGGGCAGACCGGGGCGGTCGACCTCCGTCTGGCCCAGGAGTTCCTCCTGCCGTCGATCGCCGCGGCGGTCATCGGGGGCACGTCGCTCTTCGGTGGGGCGGGCTCCTACGGCGGCACGATCCTCGGGGCGCTCATCCTCAGCGTCCTCAACACGATGATGGTCTTCCTCAACGCGCCGCAGGCCCTGCGCCAGGTGGTCTTCGGGGGGATCGTCGTCGCGCTGGCCTGGCTCTACGCCGCGGCGACGCGCGACCGATGAGCCCGCGCCGGCGAGGAGGGCTTGTCTCACGGACCGCATGGAGTAGACTCGAAACATCTAGACATCTAGATTGACCGTGGCCGCATTGGGACAGGGCATGGTCCACACGAAGGGAGTCGGCCATGAACGCAGCGTCCGCTGAGCCCACCGCCGCGGAGGTCTCCTACGCCCAGCTCGCGGCGATGATCGATCACTCCTTGCTCAAGCCCGAGCTCACCGTGGCCGAGGTGCTCGACGGGTGCGCGCTCGCGGCGCGCTACGAGGTCGTCTCGGTCTGCGTGCGTCCCGGCGACGTGCCGCGCAGCGTCGAGGCCCTCGCGGACTCGAGCGTGGAGGTCGGCACGGTCGTGGGCTTCCCCCACGGGGCCAACGCGACGTCGACGAAGGTCGCCGAGGCCGAGCGCGCGCTCGCCGACGGCGCGACCGAGCTCGACATGGTCTGCAACATCGGGCTCCTGCGCTCGGGCGAGGCCGGCGCCGTCGAGGCCGACATCGCCGCCGTCGTCGACGTCGCCCACGAGGCCGGGGCGATCGTGAAGGTCATCCTCGAGAACGCCTACCTCGACGACGAGCAGAAGCGCCTCGGCTGCCGCCTCGTCGAGGCGGCCGGAGCCGACTTCGTGAAGACCTCGACGGGCTTCGCGCCGAGCGGCGCGACCCACGACGACCTGCGGCTCATGCGCGAGGCCGTGAGCCCGAGCATCGGGGTCAAGGCGGCCGGCGGCGTGCGGACCCTCGACGCGCTGCTCGCGGTCATCCCCCTCGGGGTGGGCCGCGTGGGGGCCACGGCCACGGCGGCCATCCTCGACGAGTACCTCGCACGCACCCGCGGCTAGCCAGGGCGCGACGCGCGGGGCAGCATCGGCGGAAGGAGCAGGGGCCATGCCCGAGACCGAGACCACCGCAGGCATCGTCGGCGTCGGCTTCATCGGCGTGGCCCACGCCGAGGCGCTGCGGCGCATCGGCGTGCGCGTGGGAGGCGTGGTGGGATCCTCGCCCGAGCGCACGCGCGCCAAGGCCGAGCAGGCCGGGTTGCCGCACCTCCACGACAGCTACGAGGCGCTGCTCGCCGACCCCGACATCGACGTCGTCCACATCGCGAGCCCCAACAACCTCCACGTCGACCAGGCCCACGCGGCCCTGGCGGCCGGCAAGCACGTCGTCTGCGAGAAGCCGCTGGGGCTGTCGACCGGGGAGACCGCCGGGCTGCTGCGAGCCGCGGAGGCCAGCGGCCTCGTCCACGCGGTGTGCCTCAACCTCCGGTTCTACCCGCTGTGCCACGAGATGCGGACGATGGTCGCTGCCGGGGCGCTCGGCGAGCCGCGGCTCGTGACGGGCAGCTACCTCCAGGACTGGATGCTCGAGGACACCGACTGGAACTGGCGCATCGACACCCGGCAGGGCGGGCCGCTGCGGGCCGTCGCCGACATCGGCTCGCACTGGCTCGACCTCGCGTCGTTCATCACCGGGCGTCGGGTCGTCGAGGTGCTCGCCGACCTCCACACCTTCCTGCCGGTGCGGCGGCGGCCGTCGCGCTCGGTGGAGACCTTCGCCGCGGCCAGCGCCGACGAGGAGCTCGTCGAGGAGGCGATCTCCTCCGACGACGCCGCGAGCATGCTCCTGCGCTTCGAGGACGGCACGCGCGGCGCGCTGACCGTCTCGCAGGTCTCGGCTGGGCGCAAGAACGCCGTCACCCTCGAGGTCGACGGGGCATCCTCGGCGGTGTCGTGGTTCTCCGAGGATCCCGACCGGATGTGGATCGGCCACCGCGGCCGTCCCAACGAGGTGCTCCAGCGCGACGCGACGCTCATGGGCGCCGAGGCCGCCGCGCTCGCGCGCTACCCCGGTGGGCACGTCGAGGGCTACCCCGACACCTTCCGCGGGCTCTTCGAGGCCGTCTACGCCGACGTGCGCGGGGGCGCGCCCGCTGCGGCGCCGGCCTACCCCACCTTCGCCGACGGCCACGACGTCGTGGCCGTCACCGAGGCGGTGGCGCGCAGCGCCGAGGAGGGGCGCTGGACCACCGTGCAGCGTTGACTCGACCATCCGCTCACGACGATTGGAGCGTGCGATGCGCCTGGGACTGCTGACCGCCCCCTTCCCGACCACCCCGTTGGCGGAGGTCGCCGACTGGGCCGCGGGCAACGGCTTCGAGATGCTCGAGGTCGCCTGCTGGCCGTCCGATGCCGGGCCCACGCGCCGCTACGGCGGCATCTGCCACATCGACGTCGACGGCCTGAGCGAGGGGCAGGCCGAGGAGATCACCGGCGACCTCGCCGCCCGTGGGGTCGCGATCTCCGGGCTCGGCTACTACCCCAACCCGCTGCACCCCGATCCCGAGCACCGCGGGGTCGTCCTCGACCACCTCGCCAAGGTCATCGACGCCGCGCCCAAGCTCGGCGTCGGCGTCGTCAACACCTTCATCGGCGCTGACCAGCAGCGCAGTCAGCAGGAGAACTGGCAGGAGGCCAAGCGTGTGTGGCCCGACCTCGTCTCGCGCGCGCAGGCGGCGGGGGTGCGGATCGCCATCGAGAACTGCCCGATGATCTTCTCCGCCGACGAGTGGCCGGGCGGACACAACCTCGCGTACTCCCCGGCGATGTGGCGCACGATGTTCGAGGAGTTCGGCGAGACCGTCGGGCTGAACTTCGACCCCTCCCACCTCGTGTGGCAGATGATCGACATCGACGCGGCGATCGCGGAGTTCGGGGAGCGCTTCTACCACGTCCACGCCAAGGACCTCGAGATCGACGAGGCCGGGCTCTACGACCACGGCATCATGTCCGCTGGCGTCGGCTGGCAGGTCCCACGACTGCCGGGCCTGGGCGACGTCGACTGGAAGGCGGTCTTCAGCGGCCTCTACCGCGTGGGCTACGACGGCGTGATCTGCGTCGAGCACGAGGACCGGCAGTTCGAGGGCACCGACGAGCTCGTCAAGCGTGGCTTCCTCCTCGCCCGCGACGTGCTCTCCCCCTGGATCGTCTAGCGCGCGGCGCGCCCGCGCGGCAGGCGGGGCGCGGGTCGGAGTCTCCCCCCGTGGCTCCGGCCCGCGCCGTCGTGCGGGCCGGGCCGGAGCCGATGGGTCTAGCGGGAGCTGCGGCGGGGGCGGCGGGGACGCCAGCGCGACGCCCTCACCGGCCGGCGCGGCCCCTTCTCGAGGATGGACAGGGCTTGCTGCCGCGGCCCGAGCGCGTAGCTCAGGCCGAGTGAGGGCGAGGATGGGCCGGGGCCCCTCCTCGTGCCCTCGGTGGGCTGGGTGGGTGCGGCCATCGCGGACTCCTCTGCTGGCCGGGACCGGTACCTTCCCGACCTGGTCGGCATGGTGGAGGAGCGATCTCATCTTGTCGATGGCTAGTCGGCCAGGTTGCGACCTGTCCCTCGACGTGGTGTCCCGCCAGGCGTGGCCGGGGCCTCGCGTCTGGCAGCGGCGTCGCCGGCCCCGCCCCGACGGAGGTCGTCGGAGAGCGCGGCGGCCGCCGGCGCGTCGGCGAGGACCCGCAGGCGCTCGTGGCGGCGCAGGAGGCTCGCCGGCAGCGCCGGGGTGACCGGTCCCTCGAGCGCCTCGGCGAGCACCGCGGCCTTGTGCGCACCGGCCACGAGCAGCCAGACCTCCCGGGCCTCGAGGATCTCGGCCATGCCGAGCGTCAGCCCCCAGGTCGGCGCGGCGTCGCCGTAGCGGCCCGCCGCGGCGATCGAGGAAGGGGCCAGCCCGACCCTCCTCGTCGGCCCGTCGGGGGCCGAGCCCGGCTCGTTGAGGCCGACGTGGCCGTTGGCCCCGAGGCCGAGCAGGCAGAGGTCGAGGCCGCCGTCGGCGACGACGCGGCGGAAGCGGGCGCACTCGGCGTCGAGGTCCTCGGCGTCGGGGTCGAGACGGTGCACCGCGGCCGGGGGGGCGTCGAGCCGGTCGAGGAGGTCGCGGGCGAGCATCGTCGCGCAGCGCGC
>JAWOAS010000083.1:0-14656 GCA_046498405.1 Egibacteraceae bacterium | reverse complement strand
ACCGAGATCGTGATCCCCCGCTCACGCTCCTCCGGCGCCTTATCGATATCCTCAAACGGCGTGAACGCCACATCCGGATTGTGCTTATGCAGCACATTCGTGATCGCCGCCGTCAACGTCGTCTTCCCATGATCAATATGACCAATCGTGCCGACATTGAGATGCGGCTTCGACCGCTCGAACTTCTCCTTCGCCATGGTCTCGCAGTCCTTCCGGGTCTGTGTCGCGTGCAGCGTCGCCGCCGGATCCGTCGTCGGTTGCGGTCGCCGAGCCACGTCGTCCGTGGGGCGTGCCCTGCCGGGCCGTAGCGGCGGGTGGATTCGAACCACCGACAACTCGATTATGAGCCGAGTGCTCTAACCCCTGAGCTACGCCGCCATGTGTCGGGCCGCGGGCGCGGCCGTCTTGTGGGGGAGGCCACGCCTCCCGTGGCGCCCGGGCAGGGCCCGGGCGCGCACCGAGCCCCCCAGCGGAATCGAACCGCTGACCTACTCCTTACCATGGAGTCGCTCTGCCGACTGAGCTAGGGGGGCGCGAAGCGACAGTATGGAGCGGCCCCTGGGGGGCCGCAACCTCGCCCCGCCCGGCCTCGGGGGACCCACCGCTACGCTGGCGACGATGAGCGACCGCAACACGACCCGAGCCCCCGACGCCGAGCCCGACCTCGTCCGGCTCGACCCCCGGGTGCGCTCGCTGTGGTGGACCGCCGGGGCGCTGCAGGCCCTCGTGCTCACCCTCCTCGTCATCCCGCTCGACGTCTTCGCGCCGTTGCCGTGGCCGACGTGGTGGCTGACCGCCGGGGTCGCCGTGGGCACCCTCGCCCTCGCGGCGATCGTCCCCGCGATCCGCTACCGCCGGTGGGGCTACGCCCTGCGCGAGGGCGACCTGTGGATCCGCCAGGGCGTGCTCTGGGTCACCGTCTCGGTGATCCCCTACTCGCGCCTGCAGTTCGTCGACACCCGCCAGGGGCCGCTCGACCGGCTCTTCGGCCTCTCCCAGCTCGTCGTCCACACCGCCGCGCTCGGGACCTCGGGTCGCCTGCCCGGCCTCGACGCCGCCGAGGCCGAGCAGCTGCGCGAGCGCCTCGCCGCCGTGGAGAGCGATGTCGTCGCGGTCTGAGGGCCCCACCAGGCTCGTCCCGCCGGCCCCTCCCGCTGCGCTGGCCCCGGCCCAGCGCCCCGGCGACGTGCCACCGCCGCCGCCCGCCGCGCGCCCTGGCGGGCCACCGGGTGGCGCCGGGGCGGTGAGCGCTCACGCCGCGGCGCAGGCGGGCCCGCGCCGCCTCCACCCCGCCGCGGTCGGCGTGTGGTCGCTGGCGGGCCTCGGGCCGCTCGTGCTCCTGCTCATCGTCGGGTCGCTCAACCTCTTCGTCGCGGCGGCCATCGCCGTCTTCTCCCTCGTCGGCTCGACGGTGCGCTGGTGGCGCTTCGGCTGGCAGGTCACCGACGACGCGCTCGTCATCGAGCAGGGCCTGCTGCAGCGACAGCGCCGCGTCATCCCCCTCGAGCGCATCCAGTCGGTCGAGGCGGTCCGCCAGCTGCGTCACCGGCTCTTCGGCGTCACCGGGCTGCGCGTCGAGGCCGTCGGCGGCAACGAGACCCAGGGGCAGCTCGATGCGCTCAGCCCCGCCGAGGCCGCGCGGCTGCGCGCCGACCTCCTGCGGCGCCGGCGGGCAGGGCCCGCCTCCACCTCCGGGGTCGAGGAGGGGGCCACCGAGCCGGGCGAGGGCGCCGAGACCCTCGCGCGCGTGCCGGCGGGCCAGCTCGTCGTGGCCGGGCTCACCGGCGGGCGGGTCGGGGTCGTCGCCGCGCTGCTCGGGTTCGCCTCGCAGTTCTTCGGCGAGCAGACCACGGCCATGGTCGAGACCGCCTCGGACTTCGTCGGCGCGCAGGGGCTGCAGGGCGTGCTCCTCGCCGCGGCGCTCTTCGCCGCGGCGGTCTTCGTCCTGTCGGTCGGCGCGACGGTGCTCACGTTCTGGCGCTTCACCCTCACCCGCGACGAGCGCAACCTCTACACCAGCCGTGGCCTCCTCGACCAGCGCACCGGCACGATCCCGCTGCACCGCGTGCAGACCGTGCGCGTCGAGGAGAACCTCGTGCGACGCTGGCTCGGCCGGGCGGCGGTGCGCGTCGAGGTCGCCGGGCAGGCCGGCGACGCCGCCGAGGCCACGGGCATGGCCCTGCCGATCGGCTCGCGGGACATGGCCTTCGACCTCGCCGCGCGGATCATCGACCGCCCCGAGCTCGCCAACACCGCCCTCGAGGGCATGCCCCGCGGCGCCCGCGACCGCCGGCTCGTGCGGGCCCTGCTCGCCACCGTCGTGCTCACCGCGCCGGCGGTGTGGCTCGCCGATGTCGCCGGGCTCGCCGCCGCCGCCGGGCTCGCCGCCGCGCTGCTCGTCGTGCCGCTGTCGGCACTCGCCCTCGGCGCCTACCGCGCGCTCGGCCACGCCGAGCCCGGCGGGGTCGTCCTGGCCCGCAGCGGCGTCCTCGTGCGCGCGACGACGATGACCCCGGAGCGCTGCCTGCAGGGCGTCGCGCTGACCTCCACCCCGCTGCAGCGCCGTCGCGGCCTCGCGAGCCTCGAGCTCCACATCGCCCGCTCCCCCTCGGCCAGCGGCGGCGACCCCACCCTCGTCGACCTCGACGCCGACGTCGCCCGGGCCGAGCTGCGCCGCCTCGCCGCGCTCGCCGAGCACGCCGGCCGGCAGCGCCGTGACGTCGAGGGACGGCTCGTGCGTCGCGAGCAGCCGCGTGAGGCCGAGGCGATCGCCGAGATCCACCGCACCGCCGGCGGCGAGCAGGCCGCGCGTCGCGTCGCCGCGCTGCGCGCCGACGAGGGCTTCGAGCCGGGGCTGTCCCTCGTGTGCGAGCGCGGCGGGCGGCTGCTCGGCCACGTCCTGCTCAGCCCCGTCGACCTCGAGGGTCACGACGACGGCGTCCTCGCGCTGACCGCCCTGGCCGTTGACCCCGAGCAGGCGGGCGAGGGGGTCGAGGGCCGCCTCGTCAAGGCCGCGCTGGCCGCCGCCGCCCAGCGGGGCGCCGCGCGCGTCGTCACCGTCGGCGACGCCGGGGCCTACGAGCGCTTCGGCTTCGAGCCGGCCACCGGGCACGGTCTGTGGCCCGACGGGCAGGTCGCCGAGGAACGCTGGCTCGTGCGCCTGCTGCCCGCCGACGACGGCCGCACCGGACGGGTGCGCCTGCCAGAGGCGCTCGCGGCGGCAACGGCCGGTGGCGGGGTCGAGGCCCGGCCCTCCTGAGCGCCCCGCGGGCGGCGGCCCGTTGGTCGCCAGGGGTGCGGGGCTGATGGTGGTGGGAGAAGGATTCGAACCTTCGTAGGCGTAAGCCGGCGACTTTACAGGCCGCTCCCTTTGGCCACTCGGGCATCCCACCAGGCCCGCGGAATGCTACGGGCCCCCTCGATAGGCTGCAACGTCAGCCGAGCAGGAGGACACCGATGGCCCAGTCCAGCTTCGACGTCGTCGCCGAGACCGACCGCCAGGAGGTCGACAACGCGATCAACCAGGCCCGCAAGGAGCTCGCCCAGCGCTTCGACTTCAAGGGCACCGGCGCCGACGTCGCGTGGTCGGGCGACGGCGTCGTCATCACCGCCAACAGCGAGGAGCGCGTCGACGCCGCCCTCGACGTCCTCAAGGACAAGCTCGTCAAGCGCAAGGTCAGCCTCAAGGCGCTCGACCACGGACGGCCGGTGCCCGCCTCGGGCGGCACCTACCGTCTCGACATCGGCCTCGTCCAGGGCATCCCCGAGGAGAAGGCCAAGGCGATGGTCAAGCAGATCAAGGCCTCGAAGCTCAAGGTCCAGGCGGCCATCCAGGGCGACCAGCTGCGCATCTCGGGCAAGTCCAAGGACGCCCTGCAGGAGTGCCAGGCGCTGCTGCGCAACAACGACGAGGGCCTGCCGCTGCGCTTCACGAACTACAAGTAGGCCACCGCTCAGCGCAGCTGACCCATGCGCCGGGCGATGCGCTCGAGGTTGGCGACGCGGTCCTCGGTGCGGGGGTGGGTGCGGAAGGCGCTCGAGAGCCCGCCGCGGGCCAGCCCCCCGAAGGGCGCGGAGATGTAGAGCGAGGAGTACGCCGAGTTCGGCGACTCCGCGGGCGTGCCGCCGACCCCGCGGCGGGCGAGCTGGCGCCCGCCGGACTCGAGCTTCTCGAGCGCGCGGGCCAGCGCGAGGGGCTTGCCGGAGAGCTCGGCGCCGGAGGTGTCGGCCTGCGTCTCGCGGCTGCGGGTCACGGCGAACTGGATGATCATCGCCGCGATCGGCGCGAGGAGGACGAGCATGATCTGCGCGAGGGGGTTGGCGTCGCCGTCACGCCCCCCGAAGAAGAGGGCGAAGCGCGCGAGGAACGTCACCGCCGCGGCGATCGCCGCGGCGACGGTGCCGATGAGGATGTCGCGGTTGTAGACGTGGCTGAGCTCGTGGGCCAGCACGCCTTCCATCTCGTCGCGGTCGAGGAGCTCGATGAGCCCCTGGTTGACGCATACCGCGGCGTTGCGCGGGTTGCGCCCGGTCGCGAAGGCGTTGGGCTGCGGCGAGGGCGAGACGTAGAGCCGCGGCGCCGGCTGGCCGGCGCGCTGGGACAGGTCGCGCACCATCGCGTGGTACCAGGGGTAGCGGGCCTCGTCGGCGGGCTCGGCGCGCGCCATCCTGATCGCGATCCGGTCGCTGAACCAGTACGAGCCGACGTTCATCGCCAGCGCGAGCACGAGCGCGATCGCCAGGCCACCCTCGAACAGCGAGCCGGCCCACAGCAGCAGGCCGCTGAGCAGCCCGAGCAGCGCGACGGTCTTGAACCGGTTGGGCATCTTCTCCGCTCACCTTCCCCGTCGTCCCTGCGCGTGGTTCCGCGCACCGTACCCCCAAGGGTACCCAGGCGTGGGGCGGCAAGCACCGTCGGGGCCAGGCTGCCCGGGGGTGCCCGGGCGGCCGAGCAGGTCGGCGGCGGCCGGGAGCGCTACCCGGCGGCCACGAGGGTGGAGACCCCGGCGACGTCGGTGAAGACCCCGACGCCGAGGAAGAGCGCGACGGTGAGCACCGCGAGGCCGCCGACGGCGAAGCCGAGCGCCTTGCCGGGGGCCACGGGCGCCTCGACGGTCGGCGCGTCCATCCACATCGTCCGCACGACGGCGAGGTAGTAGAACATCGCCACGACGGTGTTGAGGATGACCGCGGCGGCCAGGACGAGCCCGAAGCCCGTGCCGGCCTCGACGGCGACGCTGAAGACGAAGAACTTCGCCCAGATGCCCACGAGCGGGGGCACCCCGCCGAGGGAGAGCAGGAAGATCGACAGCGCGGCGGCCAGGCCCGGCGAGCGCCGGCCGAGCCCGGCGTAGTCGGCGACGAGCCGACTGGACTGGCTGCGGGTCACCGCGGTGACCGCGGCGAAGGCCCCGGAGTTCATCACCGCGTAGGCGATGAGGTAGATGAGCACGGCGCGGAAGGCGTCGCGGTTGAGCGCGGCGTCGGCGGCACTGGCCACGCCGAAGGGCACGAGCATGTAGCCGGCGTGGGCGATCGAGGAGTAGGCGAGCAGCCGCACGATGTTGGTCTGCTGCAGCGCGAGCAGGTTGCCGAGCGACATCGTGAGGATCGCGAGGACACCGAGCACCGGCGCCCAGACCTCGGCCAGCGGGGCGAAGGCCACGAAGGTCACCTGCAGCAGCCCCGCGAAGCCCGCGGCCTTCGAGGCCACCGACAGGAACGCGGCCACGGGCACCGGCGAGCCCTGGTAGGTGTCGGGCGCCCAGAAGTGGAACGGCACCGCGCTGACCTTGAAGCCGAAGCCGACGATGACGAAGAGCACCGCGGCCAGCAGCAGCGGCAGCCGCTCGGTGGTCTCGAGCGCGACGGCGATGCCGGCGAGGTCGGTCGTGCCGGTCACGCCGTAGACGACCGACATCCCGAAGAGGAGGATCGTCGCCGACAGCACGCCCATGACGAAGAACTTCAGCGACCCCTCGTTCGAGCGCAGGTCGAACTTGCGCAGCCCCGCCATGACGAAGCCGGGGATCGACACGAGCTCGAGGGCCACGAAGAGCATGACGAGGTCGCGCGCGCTGACCATGAGGAGCATGCCGACGAACGACCCGAGCAGGAGCACGTAGTACTCGCCCTGGTAGGTCCGGAACTCCGAGAGGTAGCGGTAGGACAGCAGCAGGACGAAGAGCGCGACCGACAGGAACAGGCTCTTGAACAGCAGGGCGTACTGGTCGACGACGAAGGCGTTGCCGAAGGCCGCGCGCGCCCCGTCGCCGATGTCGGCCCAGAGCGCGACGGTGAAGGCCAGCGCGACGGCGACGCCGGCGAGGCCGATGAGGTTGACCGCACGTTTGCGCTCACCCGTCAGGGCGAGCTCGACGAGGAGGATGAGCAGCGCGGCGACGATGACCGAGAGCTCCGGCGCGAGCGCGAAGAGGTCGACGGTCGTCGGGTCGCTGGCGAGATCGGCCACCGCGGCTCCTTACGCCCCGAAGGCCGACATGATCGAGGTCACGTCGGCGTCGGTGATCGCGGTGACGAGGAACGGCAGCGGCCCGAGCGCGACGGTGAGCACGAGCAGCGGCGCCCAGGCCCCCCACTCGATCGGGCTGACGTCCTCGGGCGGTGCGGCCACCCAGCGCGCGGGGGGCTCGCCCATGAGGACCCGCTGCATCATCCAGAGGAAGTACCCGGCGGTCAGCACCGTGCCGATCGCCCCGAAGACGACGAGGACGCGGTAGAGGGTGAGCCAGCCGGCCTCGACGAGCTCCGGCGCGGGGTTGAACGCCGCGAGCAGCGCGAGGATCTCGCCCCAGAAGCCCGCGAGGCCGGGCAGCCCGAGGCTCGCGATCGCCACGAGGCCGAGCACCGCGCCGAGGCGTGGCGTCGTCTTGAGCATCCCGCCACCGAGCACGGCGATCTCCCGGGTGTGGTAGCGCTCCTTGATCGTCCCGGCGAGGAAGAAGAGCATCCCGGTGATGATCCCGTGGGCGACCATGCCGAAGATCGCGGCGTTGATCCCCAGGGGCGTGAGCGTGGCGATGCCGAGCATGACGAAGCCCATGTGCCCCACCGAGCTGAAGGCGATGAGGCGCTTGAGGTCGGCCTGGGCCAGGCAGGCCAGCGCGCCGTAGATGATCGCGATGACGGCGAGCACGGCGATGAGCGGGGCGTACTCCACCGCGGCGTCGGGCAGCACCGGCAGGGCGATGCGCACGAAGCCGTAGGTCCCCATCTTCAGGAGGATCCCGGCCAGCAGGACGCTGCCGACCGTCGGCGCCTCGGTGTGGGCGTCGGGCAGCCAGGTGTGGAACGGCCACATCGGCACCTTGATCGCCAGGCCGAGGAACATCCCGAGGAAGGCCAGGCGCTGGAAGCCGACCGCGAACTCGCCGGCGGCGCCGTACTGCTGGAGCGTGACGAGGTCGAAGGTGCGCTCGGGCGCGGCGAAGTACACCGCGAGGAAGGCCACGAGCATGAAGACGCTGCCGAAGAGCGTGAAGAGGAAGAACTTGATCGCCGCGTACTGGCGGTTCGGCCCGCCCCAGATGCCGATCATGAAGTACATCGGCACGAGGACGAGCTCCCAGAACACGAAGAAGAGGATGAGGTCGAAGGCGATGAACGTCCCCGCCATGCCGGCCTGCAGCAGGAGCATGAGCGCGAGGAAGGCCTTGGGCCGTCCCGGCTCCTCGATGTGGTGGAAGGAGTAGACCGCGCTGAGGAACGTCAGGAGGTAGCTGAGCACGAACAGCGGCAGGCTGATGCCGTCGATCCCGACGGTGTAGCTGATCCCCGCCGGCTCGATCCACGGCACGCTCGCGACGTACTGCAGCCCCCGCGCCGACCAGTCGTAGCCCACGAGGATCGCCAGCGACAGCGCGAACCCGCCGATCGAGACGAGCAGGGCCAGGACCTTGGCGTAGTCCTCGTTGCGCCGCGGCACGAGCGCGACGGCCGCGGCCCCGATCAGGGGCAGGGCCACGGTGATGGTGATCGCGGACTCCTCCCAGCTCACCGTGCCACCTCGGGGCGCTCCTCTGCGTGCGACTCAGGCATCAGGACACCTCTCCCACCGCGAAGACGATCGCGAGGACGACGACGCCGGTGAGCATCGCCCCCGCGTAGAGCTGGATGTTGCCGGACTGCGACAGCCGCAGCCGCGCGCCCGACCACCACGCCGACGTCGCGAGGCCGTGGACGAGGCCGTCGATGCCACGCTGGTCGACGTCGTCGTAGACCCGCCGCCCGGCGGCCACGGTGCTGCGCCCGGCGCCGGCGACCGCCCGGTCGATGACCTCGTCGTTGAGCGTCACGACCGCGGGCGCGGCGGTGTCGCGCACGATCGTGCGCGTGACGAGGTCGGTCCAGAGGCGGTCGAGGTAGTACTTCTCGGCCAGGACGGTGCTGGCCGGCCCGAGCCGGCGGGCGGGGTCGTCGGTGCCCAGCGGCAGCCGGCGGTAGAGCGCGCGGCCGGCGAGGAAGCCGACGAGGGCGAGGCCGACGGCGACCGCGGCGATCGTCGGCTCGAAGGCGACCGGGTGGGTCTGCCAGTACTCGAGGCTGACCATCGTCCAGGCGCTGAAGGCGTAGGGCTGGAAGCCCTCGACGGGCAGGTTCGCGAGCCCGATGACCGCGGCGGGCACCGCGAGGGCCACGAGCGGGCCGGTCATCGACCGCGGCGACTCGTGGGGATGGCCCTGCCCCCGGAAGGACCCCGCGAAGGCGAGGTAGAGCACGCGGGTCATGTAGAGCACGGTGAGCGCGCCGCCGAGGGCGCCGAGGACGACGACGAGCGAGCCGGTGTAGCCGCCGGCCGCGGCGGCCTCGACGAGGATCTCGTCCTTCGACCAGAAGCCGGCGAGCGGGGGCACGGCCATGAGCGCGAGCGTGCCGATGAGGAACGTCGCGAACGTCGTCGGCATGGCCTTGGCCAGCCCACCCATGTCCCGCAGGTCGTTGGAGTGCGCCGCGTGGATGACCGACCCGGCGGCGAGGAAGAGCAGGGCCTTGAAGAAGCCGTGGGTGAAGAGGTGGAAGATCCCCGCGGTGTAGCTGAAGGCCAGGGCGGCGACCATGTAGCCGAGCTGGGAGACCGTCGAGTAGGCGAGGACCTTCTTGATGTCCTCCTGGACGACGGCCAGCAGCCCGGCCATGAGCAGGGTGATCGCCCCGACGACGGCGAGGGTGGCCTTGGCGGCCGGGCTCGCGCTGTAGAGCGGGTAGAGCCGCGCGACGAGGAAGACCCCGGCGGTGACCATCGTCGCGGCGTGGATGAGCGCCGAGACCGGCGTCGGGCCGGCCATCGCGTCGGGCAGCCAGGTGTGCAGCGGGAACTGCGCGGACTTGCCGACGACGCCGAGGATGAAGGCGATGAGCGCGAAGGACAGCATCCCCGTCTCCAGCGGCGCCCCGCCGGCCTGCACCCCCTCGTCGACCATCGCGATGATCGCGCCGATGTCGAAGGTGCCGAACTGCCCCCACAGCGAGACGATCCCGACGACGAGGCCGACGTCGCCGAGCTTGGTCGTGAGGAACGCCTTGATCGCCGCGTCGGAGTTGGCCTTGACCTCCCACCAGAAGCCGATGAGCAGGAAGCTGCTCAGGCCGACGAGCTCCCAGCCCACGAGCAGGAGCATGAGGTTGTCGGCGACGACGAGCAGGAGCATCGCCACGCTGAAGAGGCTCAGGGCCGCGTAGTACCAGGTGAAGCGCTCGTCGCCGTGGAGGTAGCCGAGGCTGTAGACGTGGACCATGAGGCTCACGAAGGTGACGAGGAGGAACATCATCACCGTGAGCCCGTCGACGCGGATGCCCGCGAAGAGGCTCTCGCCGCCGCCGATGGGGGCGAGCTCGATGCGCGCGGTGTGGAGGAAGGCCTCCCCGGCCCCCGAGGTCGTCGCGGCGATGTTCGCGCCGAAGACCTCGACGGCGAGGGCCAGCGAGAGCACGAAGGCCGTGGCGAGGCTGAGGATGCCGATCTCGGCGCCGCCGACGGGCATCCGGCGGCCCAGCGCGACGATGACGACCGCGGAGGCCGCTGGCAGCGCGGGGATGAGCCAGGCGACCGAACTCACCGGCGCCGCCTTTCCGTGAGGGAGTCAGCCATCGCTCAGTACTTCATGAGGTCGGCGTCGTCGATGTTGACCGACGCGCGGTTGCGGTAGATGAGCATGACGATCGCGAGGCCGACGCCGATCTCGGCGGCCCCGATCGCCATGACGAAGAGCGCGAAGACCTGCCCGGTCAGCAGCCCATCGCCGGCGATCGCCCCGAACGTCACGAGGTTGACGGTCACCGCGGCGAGCATGAGCTCGACGGACATGAGCACGAGCACGGCGTGGCGGCGGCTCAGCAGCCCGTAGACGCCGATGCTGAAGAGCAGCGCGGCGAAGGTCAGGGGGTAGACGGCCTCCACTACGCCGACACCTCCCGCTGCCCGGGCTCGGGCGTGGGCTGGTCCTGCGGCCAGCTCGAGGTGTCGGTCGGCGTGGCCTCGACGGCCTCGGGCTCGTCGGGGTCGGGCTCGGGCAGCGGGCCCTCGCCCTCCTCGCGCCGGGCGATGACGACCGCGCCGATGAGCGCGAGGGTCAGCAGGAAGCCCAGGGTCATGAACGGCAGCGCCCAGGCGACGTAGAGGACCTCGCCGAGGGCCGCCGGCGCGACGTGCTCGAGCTCGATGACCACCCCGCCGTAGGAGGTCGCGATGAGGGTGACGAGCCCGGCGAACACCGCGACGGCGACGGCCAGGGGCATCGCCTTGCCGAGCTCGTTGCCCTGCCCGGTCGGCCCGATCGGCGCGCGCGTGAGCATGAGGCCAAAGAGCAGGAGGACGACGACCGCGCCGACGTAGACGAGCACCTGCGCCCAGGCGACGAACTCCGCGCCGAGGGCGAGGAAGGCCCCGGCCACGGCGAGGAGCGCGACGACGAGGTAGAGCGCGGAGTGCACGACGTTGCGGGAGGTCACGACGAGCAGCGCCGCGGCGCCGCCGACGACCCCGGTGGCGAGCATGACGATCTCGGGGACGCTCACTGCCCGCCTCCCTCCTCGCGCTCGCGGCGCTTCTGGGCCTTGACGAAGGCGGCCTTGGCCTTGGCCCGCGCCGCCCGCTCCGGCGTGCCCTCGGCGACGAGCCGCGCGAAGAGCTCCTCGTCGATCTGCGGGCCGGCGGCCTCGGCGGCCTGCGCCTCGCCCTGCGCGGGCTCGGCCGGTGCCGGCGCCTCGGCGGCGCGCTGCTTCTGGGCCTTGACGAAGGCGGCCTTGGCCTTGGCCCGCGCCGCCCGCTCCGGCGTGCCCTCGGCGACGAGCCGCGCGAAGAGCTCCTCGTCGATCTGCGGGCCGGTGGCCTCGGCGGCCTTGCCGGCGGCCTCGCCGCTGCCCTCGGCGGCGGCCTTGGCCTTGGCGGCGGCCTCCTCGGCCTCCTTGCGCGCGGCGGCGATGCCGGCCTCGATCTCGGCGGGCGGGACCGCGCCCTCCTCGAGCGGCGGCGGTGGCGGCACGGTGTCCATCCACTCGCGCAGCCGCTCCTTCTCGTGGGTCAGCTCGCGGATGTCGTACTCGGCGTACTCGAACTCCGGGGACCAGAACAGCGCGTCGAAGGGGCAGACCTCGACGCAGATCCCGCAGTACATGCAGAGCGCGAAGTCGATCGCGAAGCGGTCGAGGACGTTGCGCGTGCGGGTGCGCCCGCCCTCGACGGGCACGGTCTCCTTCGAGGAGTCGATGTAGATGCACCAGTCCGGGCACTCCTTGGCGCAGAGCATGCAGACGGTGCAGTTCTCCTCCATGAGCGCGATGACCCCGCGCGTGCGCGGCGGCAGCTCGGGCTTGACATGGGGGTACTGCGCCGTCGTCGCCGGCGAGAGCATCGTCTTGAGCGTGAGGCCGAGGCCCTTGAGGAGGCCACGGCCCGGCACGGAGGGTGCTGCCATCTAGAACCACACCTTCGCGGTCGCGACGAGGACGATGTTGAGCAGGCCGAGGGGGATGAGCACCGACCAGGACATGCGCTGGAGCTGATCCTCGCGCATGCGCGGGAAGGTCGCCCGCAGCCAGACCATGATCGCCGAGAGGACGAGGATCTTGGCGAACGTGATGACGAAGCCGAGGACCATGCCCGCCGCGCCCGCCGGCAGCCCCACGCCGGGCCAGGGGTACCACCCGCCGAGGAAGAGCACCGTGGCGATCGCCGAGAGGATGACCATCCCTGCGTACTCCGAGAGCATGAAGAACGCGTAGCGCATCCCGGTGTACTCGGTCATGTGCCCGGCGATGAGCTCGGAGTCGGCGATCGGCATGTCGAAGGGCGGGCGCGAGAGCTCGGCGAGCGCGGCGACGAAGAAGAGGCCGAGGCCGATGATGTGGGGGACGCCGTAGATCATCGGCACGCCGAGCAGCGTGAACTCGTGCTGGGCCTCGACGATGCCCGGCAGCGAGAGCGTGCCGGCCTGGATGACGATCGCCGCGGCGGCCAGGACGAGGGGCAGCTCGTAGCTGATGAGCTGCGCGGCGCCGCGCAGTCCGCCCATGAGGCTGAACTTGTTCGCGCTGGCCCAGCCGGCCATGAGCGTGCCGAGCACGGTCACGCCCGAGGCGGCCAGGGCGAAGAAGATCCCGGCGTCGAGGTCGGTGAGCCACAGCCCCGGCCCGAACGGCAGCACGGCGATGATGACGACGCCGGGCACCGCGGCCACCGCCGGTGCGAGGGCGAAGACCCACCGGTCGGCGGCGGTCGGGATGATGTCCTCCTTCTGGAGGAACTTCAGCCCGTCGGCGGGCAGCTGGCCGACGCCGTGCCAGATCGCCTCCATCGGCCCGAGGCGGTCCTGCATGTGGGCCAGGACCTTGTGCTCGAGGTAGCCGACGACGAGCGCGCCGATGAGGTAGAGCAGCACCGCGGCCAGGCCCTGCAGCAGCAGGGCCAGCCACAGCGGCTCGAGGGCGAGGACCGAGGTGGCCACGTCAGCGGTCCACGTCGCCGACGACGAAGTACACGCTGCCGAGGATCGCGATCATGTCGGAGAGCAGGCTCCCTTCGAGCAGCTCGGGGACCATCTGGATGTTCGAGAACGACGGGGTGCGCATGCGCAGCCGCCACGGCTCCTTCTTGCCGTCGCTGACGAGGTAGTAGCCGCCCTGCCCCAGCGGGTTCTCGGTGCGGACGTAGACCGCGCCCTCGGGCGCCTTGACGGTCTTGGGCATCTTGCGGTTGACCGGCCCGCCGGGCAGGCCCTCGTGGACCTGCTCGATGAGGTCGAGGCTCGCGTCGATGCGGTCGAGCAGGATGACGAAGCGGTCGAAGCTGTCGCCGTTGGCCGCCACGGGGACGCCGACGTCGAGCTCGTCGTAGACGCAGTAGGGCTCGGTCAGCCGGGTGTCCTCGGCCACGCCGGTGGCGTGCAGCGTCGGGCCGGTCACCCCGTAGTCGACGGCGACGTCGGGGGCCAGCGTGCCGACGCCCTTGGTGCGGGCCCGGAAGATCTCGTTGCCGAGGAGGAGCTGGCGGTACTCGTCGTTGCGCGAGCGCATCGTCTGGACCATCTGCCGGCTCGCGTCGAGGAAGCCGGCCGGCAGGTCCTCCTTGAGGCCGCCGACGCGGGTGTAGGTGAAGTGCAGCCGCCCGCCGGTGGCCGACTCGAGGAAGCTCTGGATGTCCTCGCGCTCGCGGAAGGAGAAGAAGACCGGGGTGATCGCGCCGAGCTCGAGGCCGAACGAGCCGATGAACATGAGGTGGTTGAGGATGCGGTTCCACTCGCTCATGAGCACGCGGATCCACTGCGCGCGCTCGGGCACCTCGAGCTCCATGAGCCGCTCGACGGCCAGGGCGACGCCGAGCTCGTTGCAGAAGGCGCTCAGCCAGTCGTGGCGGTTGACCAGGGCGATGATCTGGCGGTAGTCGCGCGCCTCGGCGAGCTTCTCGAAGCCGCGGTGCATGTAGCCGATGACCGGTCGGGCGCGGACGATGACCTCGCCGTCGAGGTCGATGACCACGCGCAGCACCCCGTGGGTGGCCGGGTGCTGCGGGCCGATGTTGAGGTTCATGTCCTGGGTGACGAGGCCGCCGTCGCGGATCTCGACCGACATCGCCTCGCCGGGCCCACCCGGCAGCATCACGCCACCCTCGTGCGGCAGGGTCTCGCTCATGCGGTGCCACCCTCCTCGGGCTCATCGCCGCCGCCGGTCGTGCCACCGGCCTGCGGCGGGCCCTCGTCGGTCGTCCCCTGCGCCCCGCCGGCCTCGGCCTCGCGCTGGGCGCGCTTCTTGGCCCGCATCTCCGCGGCCTTCTGCTTCGCGCGCTCGGCCTTGGCCCGCTTGGCCGCGGCCCGCTCCTCCTCGGAGGGGCCCGACTCAGTGCCCTCGCCGCCGTCGTCGGCCTTGGCCGGCTCCTCCTTGGCCTTGGGCACCTTCTCGCCCGGCCAGGGCTTGATCTCGCGGGTGGTGAGCAGGAAGTCCTTGCGCAGCGGCCAGCCCTCGAAGTTCTCCACGGTGAGGATGCGCGGCTCGAGGCCGGGATGGCCCTCGAAGGTGATGCCGTACATGTCGTAGGCCTCGCGCTCGTGCCAGTTCGCGCCGCGGTAGACCGTGGTCAGCGTCGGCAGCCGCGGTGCCTCGCGCCCACCCTCGGCGAGCGCCCGCAGGAGCACCTCGTGGCGGT
>JAWOAS010000015.1:0-7324 GCA_046498405.1 Egibacteraceae bacterium | reverse complement strand
CCGGCGGCCACCCCGGCGCTCTCGTCGCCCGGGGTCGTGGGGACCTTCACCGCCCTGGGGCGCTCGGCGAGGACGACGACGTCGGTGAACGTGCCGCCGACGTCGACGCCGGCCCGGATCGGGTCAACGGCCACCGCACTCCTCCTCGGTCGGTCGCTCGGCAGGGTGGCGAGCCCGTCTCATCCTGCCTCCTGCCCCGGCGCCGTCGCCGCGGGCCCGAGGGCACGACGCAGCGCGTGCAGCAGCTGGAGGCCGCCGACGAGGCTGAGCCCGGCGAGGACGGCGAGCGAGACCGTCGCGGCCTCAGGGGCCATCGACGGCACCGCACCGGCCGCGACGAGCCCGATCGCGCAGGCCACGACCCGGCTCGGGCGCTCGCCGACGGTGATCGCGCCGATCTCGCCGGCACCGGCGTTGCCGCCCCGTGCCCGGGCGTACTCGTGGAGCAGCACGCCCGCGCCGACGGCCACGCCGAGCCACGGCGGCGCGCCGAGCAGGACGAGCGCGGCGACGTAGGCGAGGTCGGCGACGCGGTCGACGAGGGAGTCGAGGAGGTAGCCCCACGCGCTCGCGCGGCGGGTCAGCGCCGCGACGGCGCCGTCGAGCGCGTCGACGAGCCCGGAAGCCACGAGCAGGACCGCGCCGAGCAGCGGCCAGCGCCCGCCGGCCGCGGCGGACAGCGCGACGCCGAGGGCGAGCCAGACGGCGAGGAGCGTGAGGGCGTCGGGGGCCACGCCCCAGCGGGCCGGCTGCCGCGCGAGGGCGTAGACCAGGCGCAGCCACCCCCGCACCCAGGGGTTGCCCCGCGGGTCGTAGCCGCCGTGCAGTCCCTGCCAGCGGACGAGGTAGCCGTCGAGGTCGGGGACGGGCTCGGCCGGGGCGCGGGCGCGCAGGAGCGCGGCCAGCAGGTGGGCGAGCATGCCGGCGAGGACGAGCCCGCTGGCCAGCGCGAGGTCCATGCCCGGCACCGTAGCGCCCGCGCCGGCCCGCTACGATCCGCGGCCCCGTCGAAGCGAGGCTTGCGATGCGACTCGGGATCACCATCGGCTACACGGGCGCGTCGATGGACGAGGTGGCGCCCCTCGTGGCCCACGCCGAGGAGGTCGGCCTCGACAGCGTCTGGGCGGCCGAGGCCTACGGCGCCGACGCGGTCACCGTGCTGTCCTACCTCGCGGCGCGCACCGAGCGCCTCGACCTCGGCTCGGCGGTCCTGCAGATGCCCGCGCGCACGCCGGCGATGACGGCGATGACGGCGATGACGCTCGACGCGCTGTCGGGTCAGCGGCTGCGCCTCGGCCTGGGGCTGTCGGGGCCGCAGGTCGTCGAGGGTTGGCACGGGGTGCCCTACGGCGCGCCGTTGGGGCGCACCCGGGAGTACGTCGCGATCGTCCGCGCGGC
Source organism: Egibacteraceae bacterium (assembly GCA_046498405.1). Lineage (GTDB taxonomy): Bacteria > Actinomycetota > Nitriliruptoria > Euzebyales > Egibacteraceae > T1Sed10-49. The sequence continues at coordinate 5,926 of JAWOAS010000015.1, read as the reverse complement.
GATCGCGCGCGAGGGTCCGCTGCGCCACGCCGGCGAGGCCTACCGCATCCCCTACGACGGTGCCGACGCCACCGGCCTCGGCAAGCCGTTGACCTCGATCCTGCACCCGCCGCGCCCGGCGGTGCCCGTCTACCTCGCGGCCATGGGCCCGCGGATGACCCGTCTGGCCGGGGAGATCGCCGACGGCTGGCTGGCGATGTTCTACAGCCCCGAGGCCGAGGCGCTGCTGACCGAGCCGCTCGACGCCGGGCTCGCCGACGCCGGCCGCGATCCCGCCGACCTCGACGTCGCCGCGATCGTCCCGGTGGCCGCCGGGCCCGACGTCGCCGCCTGCCGCGACGCGCTGCGCCCGTTCTTCGCGCTCTACATCGGCGGCATGGGCGCGCGGGGGCGCAACTTCTACGCCGACCTCGTCACCCGCCAGGGCCACGGCGCGGCGGCCGAGGCGATCGCCGAGGCCTACCTCGACGGGCGCCGCGGCGAGGCCGCCGCGGCGGTGCCCGACGCCCTCATCGACGAGATGGCCCTCGTCGGGCCGGTCGCGCGCATCGTCGAGCGGGCCGCGGCCTGGCGGGACAGCCGGGTCTCGACGCTCATCCTCTCCACCCACCAGCCCGAGGTGCTCGCTCCCCTGCGCGAGGCCCTCGCCGACGGCGCGGGCGCCTGAGCCGGCGTCGGCGCCCCCAGGCGGCGTGGAGCGCCGCGACCCCGTCGCGCCCCCAGGCGGCGTGGAGCGCCGCGACCCCGTCGCGGCCTCAGGCGGCGTGGAGCGCCGCGACTTCGTCGAGGTGGTCGATGAGCGCGTCGACGAGGCGCTTGTCGCCGGAGACGAAGCCCTCCCAGGTCTTGCCGCGCCGGCCCGCCGGCCCGTGGGTGCGCAGCGGGTCGGGGGAGGTCTCGAAGCCGACGAAGGCGATCGGCTCCGGCGCGCGGGTGATGAGGAACCACTGGTTCTCGAGCGCGTCGGGCTCGTCGGGCAGCGCGACCCACGTCGCGCCGCAGTCGTCCTCGGGCTCACCAGCGCCGTAGGCCACGACGTGCGTGCCCGCACCGGTGAGGTCGCGGTAGACCGTGCGCTCCTTGTCGAACTTGCGCGCGTCCTGGAAGCCGACGTAGAGCGTCGTGCCGACACCGAGGACCGACGCCTCGATCTGGCGCGTGAAGCGCAGCATCTCACGGGCGGCGTGGAGGAAGCGCGTGCCCGTCAGCGGTGGCCCGCCGATCTCGGCGTGCGCGGCGTTGAGCAGCGATGTGATCCCGTCGGGGTCGCCGGGGTCGCCTTGGGGTGAGCGTCGCCAATCCATGCCAGAGGCAGTCTCCCACGAGCCCCCGGTGTCAACCCTCCGAGGGCCCGGCCCCCGGCGGCGCCCCGACCGCGGGGCCGACCCGAGGGGCGCGGCCGCCGCGGCAGGACTTGCTCGGGGGGTGTGTAATGGGTCTCCCCGCTCGAGGAGGTAGCTGATGGACCGCCCGCGCTCGACCGACGTCACCGAGGGCACGCGTCGCGCACCGGCCCGCGCGATGCTGCGCGCCGTCGGCATGGGCGACGAGGACTTCTCCAAGCCGCAGATCGCCGTCGCGAGCTCGTGGAACGAGGTCACCCCCTGCAACCTGCCCCTCGACCGCCTCGCCAAGCGCGCGAAGGACGGGGTGCGCGCTGCCGGCGGCTTCCCCCTCGAGTTCGGCACGATCGCCGTCTCCGACGGCATCGCGATGGGCCACGAGGGGATGCGGGCCTCGCTCGTCAGCCGGGAGATCATCGCCGACAGCGTCGAGGCGATGGTCCACGCCGAGCGGCTCGACGGCGTCGTGACCCTCGCCGGCTGCGACAAGAGCCTGCCGGGGATGCTCATGGCCGCCGCGCGCCTCGACCTGCCGTCGGTCTTCATCTACGCCGGGTCGATCCTGCCCGGCCGCCTGCGCGACGAGGCGATCGACATCACGAGCGTCTTCGAGGGCGTCGGCGCCTGCGCCGCGGGGACGATCACCGAGGAGGAGCTCGGCGAGATCGAGCGTCGCGCCTGCCCGACCGAGGGCTCCTGTGCGGGGATGTTCACGGCCAACACCATGGCCTCGGTCTCCGAGGCGCTCGGCATGGCGCTGCCGGGCTCGGCGTCCCCGCCCGCGGTCGACCGTCGCCGCGACGACGACGCCTTCCGCTCCGGTCAGACCGTGATCGACATGCTCGAGGCCGGCGTCCGCCCGCGGCAGATCCTCACGAAGGCGGCGTTCGAGAACGCCATCGCCCTCGTCAACGCCGTCGGCGGGTCGACCAACGCCGTGCTCCACCTCCTCGCGATCGCCCACGAGGCCCGCGTCGAGCTCGACCTCGAGGACTTCAACCGGATCGCCGACCGCGTGCCTCACATCGCCGACATGACCCCCGGCGGGCGCTACCACATGACCGACCTCGACCGCATCGGCGGCGTGCCGGTCGTACTGCGCCACCTCCTCGACGCCGGGCTGCTCCACGGCGACGCCCTCACCGTCACCGGGCGCACGATCGGCGAGGAGCTCACCGACCTCGACCCGCCCGCGCCCGACGGCGAGGTCGTCCACCCCCTCGACGACCCCATCCACGCCGAGGGCGGGCTCAACCTCCTGCGCGGGTCGCTCGCGCCGCGCGGCGCGGTCGTCAAGGTCGCCGGCCTCAACGCCGACCAGCTCCACTTCGACGGGCCCGCGCGGGTCTTCGACGGCGAGGACGACGCGATGGCGGCGATCCTCGGCGGGGAGATCGGCCCGGGCACGGTGATCATCATCCGCTACGAGGGCCCCAAGGGTGGCCCGGGGATGCGCGAGATGCTCGCGGTCACCGGCGCGCTCAAGGGCGCCGGGCGCGGCGGCGACTGCGCCCTCATCACCGACGGGCGCTTCTCGGGTGGCACGTGGGGCTTCTCGATCGGCCACGTCGCCCCCGAGGCGGTCGACGATGGGCCGATCGCGCTCGTCGCCGACGGCGACCGCATCGTCATCGACGTCCACGAGCGCCGTCTCGACCTCGTCGTCGACGAGGCCGAGCTCGCACGGCGCAAGGGCGAGCTCAAGCACCCCGAGCCGCGCTACACCACCGGCGCGCTCGCGAAGTTCGCCAAGCTCGTCTCCGGCGCGGAGCAGGGCGCGGTCACCGGCTGAGGGCCGGCCGCCCTCGGCCGGCGGGGCGGTGGCGGCCTATGCTGGTCGCAGCCTGCTCGCAGGAGCGAACCGCTTGCCACAACCGCCCGCCCTCGCCTTCACCGACGTCGCCGCCGGCTACGACGGCACGACGGTGCTCCACGGCCTCGACTGGCAGGTCGCCCACGGCGCCTTCGTCGGCATCGCCGGCCCGTCGGGCGCCGGCAAGACGACGCTCGTGCGGCTGCTGACCGGCCAGGCCGAGCGCCACGCCGGGCGGGTCGAGATCGCCGGGGAGGCGCTCGGCCCCCGCACCCGCCAGCGCCTCGGCTACGTCCCCCAGCTCGGAGGGGTCGACTGGGACTTCCCCCTGCGCGTCGAGCAGGCCGTCCTGCTCGGCCGCACCGCCGACAGCGCCCGACTGCCGTGGTTCAGCCGCGGCGAGCGGCGCGAGGCGCGCGACCTGCTCGAGCGGCTCGGCATCGGCGCGCTCGCGCGGCGCCACATCCGCGAGCTCTCCGGCGGCCAGCAGCAGCGCATGTTCCTCGCACGGGCGATGATCCGCCGCTGCGACATCCTCCTGCTCGACGAGCCGACGAGCGGCGTCGACCTCGCCACCCGTCGCGACATCCTCGCGCTGCTCGCCGAGCTCAACGCCGAGGGGCTCACCGTCGTGCTCACCACCCACGACCTCAACTGGGTCGCCGCGCAGCTGCCGCACGTCGCGCTGCTCAACGGCACGATCGTGCGCGAGGGCGCCCCCGGCGCGGTCCTGACCCCCGACGCGCTGCTCGCGACGTACGGGGCGCACATGCGGGTGCTGCGCGAGGACGGCCAGGTCGTCGTCACCGACGAGGCCCCGCTGCTGGCGGCCCCCACCGACGTGGCCGCGAGCGGCTGACCGCCGTGCTCGAGGTCCTCACCGAGCCCTTCGGCTACGGCTTCTTCAGCCGCGCGCTGCTCGCCGTCGTCGTCATCGGCGCGATGTGCGGCGCGATGAGCACCTTCGTCGTCCTGCGGCGCATGAGCTACGTCGGCCACGGCCTCGCCCACAGCGTCCTCGGCGGCGTCGCCGTCGGCGTCGCACTCGGCTCCTCGACCTACGTCGGCGCGCTCGCGGCGACGTTGCTGTCCGCGGTGCTCATCGACCGGGTCTCGCGTCGGCGTGGCCTCCACGCCGACGCGGCGATCGGCATCGTCACCACCGCGTTCTTCGCCCTCGGCATCGCCGTGGTCAGCGTCCTCGAGGCCGGCCGGGTCAACACCGAGAGCCTGCTGTTCGGCAGCCCGCTCGCGGTGTCCTCGACCGACCTCTGGCTCGCCGTCGGCGTGGCCGCCGGACTCGCGCTCGTCCTGCTCACCGCCTACAAGCCGCTGCTGTTCACGACCTTCGACCCCGAGGTCGCGCGGGTGCACGGGGTGCGCGCCGGGATGATGGAGGCACTGCTCAACCTCCTGACCGCCGCGGTCGTCATCGCCTCGGTGCGGGTCATCGGCGTCCTGCTCGTGGCCGCGGCCGTCGTCATCCCCGCCGCGCTCGCGCGGCTGCTCACCCGCTCGTTCGCCACGATGCTCGCCATCGCCGTGGCCGTCGGGGTGACCAACGGCGTGGCCGGGCTCTACCTCTCCTACTACGCCGACGTGCCCAGCGGCGCGACGATCGTCCTCGTCGGCACCGCGCTCTTCGCCGTCGCCTACCTCGCCACGCTCCTCGATCGCGGCCGCCGGCTGCGGCGCGCACGGGCGACGGCGCCCACGGCGGCCTCACCGACGACGTAGGCTTGTTGCGAACCGCTCGCAGCGTCTCCTCCACGGTGCTGCGCCCCCGACCGCAAGGAGCGATCGCCATGGGTGCCCGTCACCTCGCCCTCCTCCTGCTCGCGCTCGCCGCTCTCGCAGCCGGATGCGCCGAGGACGACGGCGGCCTGGCCGCCGCGCCCGACGACCCCTCGGCCGAGGCGGCCGAGGCGGCCGAGCCCGCCGAGCCCAGCGAGCGGGACGCCGAGCAGGACCCCGGGCAGGAAGCCGGGCAGGACGCCGACGACGAGACGGTCTCCGAGCACGACGACGGCCTGCTCGTCGTCTCGACCGTCGCGCCGATGGCCGACGTCCTCTCCCGCGTGCTCGGGGACCGGGGCGAGGTCCAGGCCCTCGTGCCACCGGGCATGGACTCCCACACCTACGAGCCTCGCCCCGGCGACGTGGCCCCGCTCAGTCGCGCCGACGCCTTCGTCGACAGCGGCCTTGGCCTCAACCCCGACGCGGTCGCCCTCGCCGAGGCGAACCTGCCCGACGGCGCGCCCCTCGTGCTCCTCGGCGACGAGGCGCTCGATCCCGACACGCTCTCGACCCAGCAGATCCACGACCACGGCCACAGCCACGACGACGGGGCCGACCACAGCCACAGCCACGACGACGAGACCGACCACAGCCACAGCCACGACGACGGGGCCGACCACAGCCACGACGACGAGACCGACCACAGCCACAGCCACGACGACGAGACCGACCACAGCCACGACGACGACCACGGCCCCGTCAACCCCCACGTGTGGGCGAGCGTGCCACTCGTCATCGAGCTCGCCGAGCACGCAGGCGAGGTGCTCGCCGAGCTCGACCCCGCCGATGCCGAGGGCTACGCCGAGCGCACCGCGGCCTACACCGCCGAGCTCGAGGCGCTCGACGCCGCGATCGGCGAGGCCGTCGACTCGCTCGATGAGCAGCGCCGCACGCTCGTCGTCTACCACGACGCCTGGGCGTACTTCGGGCAGGCCTACGACGTCGAGGTCGTCGCGGCGGTGCAGCCGTCGGA
>JAWOAS010000129.1:0-19979 GCA_046498405.1 Egibacteraceae bacterium | reverse complement strand
CAGCGCGAGCGTGAAGACGACGATCGAGGTCCACCCGGCGACCTGCTCCTCGGTCCGCGCGAGCGTCGCGACGAGCGTCGTGAGGGACATCGCCGCGACGGTGATGCCCGCAGCGAGCGCGATGACGCCGAGCGGCTCGCCCCAGCGGGCGCCGAAGCCGAGGCTCATGACGAGCCAGAGCGTCGCGATCGACAGGAACGCGAGCGCCCCGACCGAGACGGCGGTGCCGAGCGCGATCGCGCCCCGCGGGATCGGCGCGGCGGCCAGCCGCGCGAGGCTGCCGTCGCGGCGCTGGCGCAGCAGGGCCTGCGGGCCCGCCCCGACGACGAAGAAGACGAAGAACACCGCCATCGCCGGTCCGAAGTAGCTTGCCGCCCCCGAGAGGCCGCCCTCGACGTCGTCGTCGACGAGCGCGAGGGCGCCCGGCCGCCCCCTGGCGGCGGCCACGAGCGCCTCGTCCCCGCCCGGCGGCAGGGCGTCGGCCTCGACGGCGAGCTCGACGGCCGCGCGGCCGCGCTCGACCTCGGTGGCCGCGCCCTGGGCGATCGCCATGGCGAGGTCGCCGGAGAGTCCGGCGTCGAGGTGGCGCAGGACGAGGAGCCGGCCGCCCTCGCCGCGCTCGAGGGCCGGGCCGAGCCCCGCGGGCACGACGAGGCCGGCCTTGGCGGTCCCCTCGGCCAGCGCCCGACGCGCGGCCCCGGCGTCGGCGACCTCGACGACGCTGACGACCTCGGCGAGCTCGTCGCCGGCGAGCGCCTCCCGCAGCCCCTCGCCGAGCGCCCCACCGTCCTCGTCGGCGAGGGCGATCGTCGTCTCGAACGCCTCGTCGGGGCCGGCGAGGGCCACCGAGAGGATGACCGCGAGGACGAGCGGCGCGGCGAACGCGGTGACGAGGGCCGAGCGGTCGCGCAGCCGGGAGCGGAGGTCGCGCCGCGCGATCGTCAGCGCCGCGCGCAGGCCCTCACCCATCGTCACGCAGGGCCCGGCCGGTCAACGACAGGAAGACCGCCTCGAGGTCGGGCTCGACGAGCTCGACGCTCGTGAGCGTGGCCCCCGCCGAAGCGACCGTCGCGACGACCTCGGCGAGGCGGGCCCGGCCGTCGCGCACGAGCAGCGTGACCTCACGCTCGGCCACCGCGGCGTCGACCACCCCGGCGAGCCCCCGGCAGGCCTCGGCGACCCCCTCGGCGTCGCCGTCGACGACGAGGTCGAGGCGGTCGGCCTCCCCGAGCTCGGCGAGGAGCCCACGGCGCGTGCCCTCGGCGATCATGCGGCCGTGGTCGATGATCCCGACGCGCTCGCAGAGCCGCTCGACCTCCTCCATGTAGTGGCTCGTGTAGAGGATCGCCGTGCCCTCGGCCGACAGCGCCGCGACGCTCTCGAGGATCGCGTGCCGGCTCTGCGGGTCGACGCCGACGGTGGGCTCGTCGAGGACGACGAGGCGCGGCTCGTGCAGCAGCCCCGCGCCGATGTTCACCCGGCGCTTCATGCCCCCTGAGTACGTCCCGACGCGGTCGTCGGCCCGTGGCGCGAGGCCGATGACCTCGAGGACGGCGTCGATGCGCCGGGCGAGGGCACGGCCGCGCAGCCCGTAGAGCCGCCCGAAGAACGCGAGGTTCTCCCGCGCGGTGAGATCGGGGTAGAGCGCGATCTCCTGCGGCACGTAGCCGATCGCCGACTTCGCCGCGGCGGGCTCGGTGGCGAGGTCGGACCCGGCCACGCGCACGACGCCCGCGTCGGGCTCGAGGAGACCGCAGAGCATCGAGATCGTCGTCGTCTTGCCGGCGCCGTTGGGGCCGAGCAGGCCGTAGGCCTCGCCGGCGGCGATGCGCAGGTCGACGCCGTCGACGGCGGCGAGGTCGCCGAAGGCCCGCCGCAGGCCCACCGCCTCGAGGACGACCTCGGCGCTGTCGGGGGATGACGCCACGCTGCGCGCTCCCGCCGCGCCCGAGGGCTCGGGCGCACCCGGTGGGGTGGACGACGCGCTCACTGTGGCGCGCCGACGGTCCGCCGACTCACGGTCTCCATCCGGGAGAGCTCCGTGCGCGGCGCGATGCGCCAGAGGTGCGCGCGATGCTCGGGCCACTCCTCGAGCAGCGCGGTGGCCCTGGCCGAGCCCGTGAGCTCGACGTGGCGGGTGAGGAGGTCGTGGGCCCGGGCGAGCTCGGCGCCCTCGGGCCGACGGGCCTCGACGAGTTGGACGTTGACCCGCCCGAGGACCTCGGCGGTCGCGTCGAGGACGAAGCACTCGCCGCCGGTCATGCCGGCGCCGAGGTTGACGCCGGTGGGCCCGATGACGACGACGGTGCCGCCGGTCATGTACTCGCAGGCGTGGTCGCCGACGCCCTCGACGACGGCGTCGGCCCCGGAGTTGCGGACGGCGAAGCGCTCCCCCGCCCGGCCGGCGGCGAAGAGCGCCCCGCCGGTGGCGCCGTAGAGCACGGTGTTGCCGAGCAGCACCGGGTCGCCGGCGTCGTCGTCGGGCGGGCGGATGACGATGCGGCCACCGCCCATGCCCTTGCCGACGTAGTCGTTGGCCTCGCCGGTGAGCACGAGCTCGACGCCGTCCGGCAGGAAGGCGCCGAAGGACTGTCCCGCCTCGCCCTCGAAGCGGGCCGCGACGCTGCCGAGGGGCCGCGCGTGGCCGTCGGCGTCGCCGAACTCGAGGCCGACGGCGCCGCCGAGGCGGGCGCCGACGGTGCGGTCGGCGTTGCGGATGTCGTAGCGCAGGCTCTGCACCGTCCCGTCGAAGAGCGCGGGGAAGGCCTCGTCGAAGAGGCGGTCCCCGAGCGCGGAGCGTGGCGACTGCAGGGCGACGTGCTCGACGTAGCGCAGGGTGTCGTCGCCGCCCTCGGGCACCTCGGGCGCGGTGAGCAGGCGCGAGACCCGCAGCCCGTCGCCGTCGACGTCGTCGCGGGGCTCGAGGAGGTCGACCCGCCCGACGGCCTCGTCGAGCGACCGCAGCCCGAGCGCGGCGAGGCCGCGGCGGACCTCCTCGGCGACGAAGAGGAGGTAGGTGGCGACCATCTCGGGGGTGCCGGCGTACTTCGCGCGCAGGTCCTCGCGCTGGGTGGCGATGCCGACCGGGCAGGTGTCGCGGTGGCAGGCCCGCGCCATGACGCAGCCCTCGGCGATGAGGGCGATCGTGCCGAAGCCGTACTCGTCGGCGCCGAGGAGCGCGGCGGTGAGCACGTCGCGGCCGGTGCGCAGGCCGCCGTCGACCTGCAGCCGCACGCGGCTGCGCAGCCCGTTGGCCACGAGCGTGCGCTGGGCGTCGGCGAGGCCGAGCTCCCACGGTAGGCCGGCGTGCTTGATCGACGACAGCGGGCTCGCGCCGGTGCCGCCCTCGGCGCCGGCGATCTGCACGGCGTCGGCGAGGCCCTTGACGACGCCGGCGGCCACGACGCCGACCCCGTCGGAGGCGACGAGCTTGACGCCGACGCTCGCGAAGGGGTTGACCTGCTTGAGATCGTAGATGAGCTGGGCGAGGTCCTCGATCGAGTAGATGTCGTGATGCGGGGGCGGGCTGATGAGCGCGACCCCCGGCTGGGTGTGGCGCAGGCGGGCGATGAGCTCGCTGACCTTGTGGCCCGGCAGGTGCCCGCCCTCCCCGGGCTTGGAGCCCTGGGCGATCTTGATCTGCAGCTCGTCGGCCTGGGCGAGGTACTGCGGGGTGACGCCGAAGCGTCCGGAGGCGACCTGCTTGGCCCGCGAGTCGCGGTCGCGGGCAGTGCCGCGCGTGGCGAAGCGCCGCGGGTCCTCCCCGCCCTCGCCGGTGTTCGAGGTCCCCCCGACGAGGTTCATCGCGATCGCGAGGTCCTCGTGGGCCTCCGGCGACAGCGCCCCCAGCGACATCGCCCCGGTGAAGAAGCGCTGGGCGATCGACGTCGCGGGCTCGACCTCGCCGAGGGCGATGGGCTCGCCGTCGACGACCGTGGCGAGGAGGTCGCGGGGGGCGCTCGGCGGACGACCGTTGACGAGGTCGGCGAAGGCGAGGTAGCGCTCGAGGCGACCCTCGGCGGTCGCCTCGGCGAGGAGGTGCGCGGCGGTGAGGTCGGCACGGGGCCCGCGACCGGTGAGCCCGTCGGCGGCGCGCGGGCCGCCGCGGGGCTCGCCGAGGGGGTCGAGGTCGCCCTCGAGGCCGACGGTGGCGTGCAGCGCCCCGATCGTGTCGGGGTTGTTCGTGTGGTGCTCGCCGCCCCGGCGGAACTTGAAGAGCCCCGGGCTCGGCAGCGCCGGCTCGGCGCCGAAGGCCAGGGCGTGGCGCGCGAGGACGTCGGCGCCGAGGTCGGCGAGGTCGAGGCCGCCGAGCTCGGAGGGCGTGCCGGCAAGGCAGGTGGCCACGACGTCCTCGCCGAGGCCGATCGCCTCGAAGACCTGCGCCGAGCGGTAGCTGTCGAGGGTGGAGATGCCCATCTTCGACATGATCTTGAGGACCCCGTCGGCCACGGCGTCGCAGAAGGCCTCCTGGGCGGTGGCCGCCGAGCCGGCGTCGCGGCCGAGGCGGCCGCGGTCGGCGAGGTCGGCGACGGTCTCGAGGGCCAGGCGCGGGCAGATCGCGTCGGCGCCGTAGCCGAGCAGGAGCGCGAAGGCGTGGGTCTCGCGGGCGTCGTCGGTCTCGCAGAGCAGGCTCGCCTCGGTGCGTCGGCCCTCGGCGACGAGGCGGTGGTGGATCGCCCCGACGGCGAGCAGTGCTGGCACCGGGGCGCGCTCGGCGCCGACGGAGCGGTCGGAGACGACGAGCAGCGCCGCGCCGTCGACCACCGCGGCCACGGCCTCGTCGCCGAGCTCGCCGAGGCGCGCGGCGAGGCCGTCGGGACCCGCCTCGACGGGGAACGTCGCGTCGAGCCCCGCGGCGGCGAAGGGGATCGGCGGGTCGACGACGAGCTGCTGGAGGCCGTCGGGCGTGAGCAGGAAGCCGTCGAGCTCGAGCAGGCGCACCGCCTCGGGGTCCTCGCGCAGCAGCGGCGAGCGGGGCCCGAGCTGGGTGCGCAGGCTCATGACCTGCCACTCGCGGAGGTGGTCGATCGGCGGGTTCGTGACCTGCGCGAAGCGCTGCTTGAGGTAGTGGATCACCGGACGGCGCAGCGCCGACAGCGCCGCCAGCGGCGTGTCGTCGCCCATCGAGGAGACCGGCTCCTTGGCGTCGTTGGCGAGCGGGCGCAGGATCGCGGTCTGCTCCTCTTTGCTGTAGCCGGCGCAGACCTGGCGGGCGGTCAGCTCGGCACCGGCCTCGACGTCGACCGGTCGGCCGCGCCCGATCCGGCGCTGGTGCTCGGCGATCCAGCGCCCGTAGGGCCGACGGGCGGCGAGACGGCGCTTGACGGCCGCGTCGTCGAGCACCCCGCCGGCGGCAGGATCGACGAGCAGCATCTGGCCGGGACCGAGGCGGGAGCGACGCACCGCCCCGTGCCCGGCGGTGCGCACCGCGCCGACCTCGCTCGAGGCCACGACGAGGCCGTCGGCGCAGACGGCGTAGCGCAGCGGGCGCAGCCCGTTGCGGTCGAGGCTGGCCACGACGCGCCGCCCGTCGGTGGAGACGAGGCCCGCCGGGCCGTCCCAGGGCTCGACGAGCGCGGCGTGGTAGCGCAGGAAGTCGCGCACCTCGGGCGCGAGGTCGCGCCGGCCCTCCCAGACCTGGGGCACGAGCATCGCCATCGTGTGGTCGAGCCCGCGCCCTCCGCGCAGCAGGACCTCGACGACGTTGTCGAGCTTGGCGGAGTCCGACGCCGTCGCGTCGATGAGCGGCTCGAGCAGCGCCTCGCCGGCCTCGCCGAGCTCGGGCCACGCGGCGCCGAGACGCCCGGTGCGCGCGCGCATGAGGTGCTCGTTGCCCTGGATGGTGTTGATCTCGCCGTTGTGGCACAGGTGGCGGAAGGGCTGGGCGCGCTCCCACGTCGGCAGGGTGTTCGTCGCGTAGCGCTGGTGGAAGATCCCGAACCACGCCTCGAGCCGCTCGTCGCGCAGGTCGGGGTAGAACGCCGGCAGCTGGTCGGCGGCCGACAGGGCCTTGTAGGTGATCGTGCGCGCGCTCCACGAGGCGAAGTAGGCCCCCAGCCCGGCGGCGTCGCAGGCCGCGCGCGCCTGGCGCCGCGCCAGGTAGGCGCGCCGCTCGACCGCCTCACCGGAGGGGTCGGCCCCGGGCGGGTCGTCCCAGGTGTAGAGGGCCTGGTCGATCGCCGGTCGCGTGCGACGGGCGAGGTCACCGAGCGCGGCCGGCTCGACGGGCACCTCGCGCCAGGCCAGCAGCCGCAGGCCGCAGGCGGCCAGCGCCGCCTCGACCTGCCCGCGCGCGGCGGCGCGCCGGGCGTCGTCGCGCGCGAGGAAGGCCATGACCGCCCCGAGCCGCTCGGGGTCGGCCGCCGCCCCGGCCGCGGCGGCCTCCTCGGCGAGGAAGCGCCGCGGCAGCGGGAGGAGCAGCCCCGCGCCGTCGCCGGAGCGCTCGTCGGAGGCCACCGCGCCGCGGTGGCGCACCCCGCGCAGCCCCTCGAGCGCGGCCTCGACGATCCCGCGGTCGGCCTGCCCGCCAGCGTGGGCCACGAAGCCGATGCCGCAGGCGTCGCGCTCGGGGACCGTCGCGGACGGGCGCATGGCGGGTCTCCTCGGGGCTCAGGCCTCGGCGAACTGGGTGCGGAAGAGCTCGGCGTAGGGGCCCCCGGCCGCGAGGAGCTCGCGATGGGTGCCCCGCTGGACGATCTCACCGCCGTCGAGGACGAGGATCTCGTCGGCGTCGACGACGGTCGACAGACGATGGGCGATGATGAGCGAGGTGCGCCCCTCGAGGGCGGTCTCGAGGGCGGCCTGCACCGCGGCCTCCGACTCGCTGTCGAGATGGGCGGTCGCCTCGTCGAGGACGACGATCGCGGGGTCCTTGAGCAGGACGCGGGCCAGGGCGATGCGCTGCTTCTCCCCGCCGGACATGCGGTAGCCGCGCTCGCCGACGAGCGTGTCGTAGCCCTCCGGCAGGGCGGTGATGACGTCGTGGATCTGCGCGGCCCGGCAGGCCCGCTCGATGTCGACGTCGCGGGCGTCCTCGCGGGCGTAGCGCAGGTTCTCGCGCACGGTGTCGTGGAAGAGGTGGGCGTCCTGGGTGACGACGCCGACGGCGTCGGCGAGGGAGGCGAGGGTGACCTCGCGGACGTCGTGCCCGTCGATGCGCACCGCACCGTCCTCGACATCGTAGAGGCGCGGCACGAGGTGGCAGATCGTCGTCTTGCCGGCGCCGGAGGGGCCGACGAGGGCGATGCGCTGCCCCGGCTCGGCGACGAAGCTGATGTGGGCGAGGACCTGGGGGCCGGGGGTGGCGTCGAGGACGTCGGCGAAGCCGCGCTCGAGGGAGGCCAGCGAGGAGTCGGCCGCCGAGGGGTAGCGGAAGCTCACCCCGTCGAACTCGACCCGGCCGGCGACCGGGCCGTCGGCGTCGAGCGGGCGGGCGTCGTCGGCGTCGTCGATGGGCCGGCGCAGGTCGAGGACCTCGAAGACCCGGTCGAAGGAGACGAGCGCGGTGAGGATCTCCACCGGGGCGTTCGACAGGGCCGCGAGCGGGCCGTAGGCCTGGGTGACGAGGATCCCGAACTCGACGACGTCGCCGGCCGAGAAGGTCCCCTCGAGGACCCCGCGGCCGCCGACCCAGTAGGCGAGCGCGGTGCCGAGGGCACCGAGCAGCGTGAGCGTGACGAAGAAGAGCCGCCCGACGACGGCGGTGCGCACCCCGATGTCGGCGACGTCGCGAGCGTCCTCGGCGAAGACCTCCGACTCGCGGTCGGGCTTGCCGAAGAGCTTGACGAGCAGGGCGCCAGCGACGTTGAGGCGCTCGGTCATCTGGGTGTTCATCTCGGCGTTGAGGGCCATCGACTCGCGGGTCAGCGCCTGCAGGCGCCGGCCGACGAGGCGGGCGACGCCCACGAAGACCGGGAGGACACCGAGGACGAGCGCGGTGAGCAGCGGGCTGATGCGCAGCATGAGCGCGACGGCCACGACGGTCTGCACGACGTTGGCGACGAGCGTGCCGAAGGTGCCGGTCAGCGCCCGCTGCGCGCCGACGACGTCGTTGTTGAGCCGGCTGATGAGCGCGCCGGTCTGGGTGCGGGTGAAGAACGCCATCGGCAGGCGCTGGACGTGGTCGAACGTCGCGCGCCGCAGGTCGTAGATGAGGTGCTCGCCGATCGACGCCGAGAGGTAGCGCTGCCAGAGGCTGAAGACCGCGGCGCCGAGGGCGATGAGCACGAGCAGGCCGACGAGCAGGTCGAGGCGGCCGGTGGCCTGCGCGGCGAAGGCCTCGCGGGCGGCGCCGGTCCGGCCGCCGGCGCCCTCGATGACGTCGACGAGCTCGCCGATGACCCGGGCGGGCAGGACCGTGAGCGTGCTCGCCCCGGCGATCGCGACGACGAGGAGCGCGAGCCGGCCTCGGTAGGGGCGGGCGAACTCCCGCCAGACCCGCCCGACGAGGCCCTTGGGCAGGCGCGTGCCCTTGCCGACCTCGAGGCCCTGGCGGACCCGGCCGGTGCCGGGCATCATCCCGCTCCCGCCGCCGAGCCGCGGCGAGCCCATCGGCGAGCCCATCATGCGGGCACCGCCGGCCGCCTCGCCCTCGTCGTCGCCGTCATGGCGGCCAGCATGCCGCGCCTCAGCCGCGGTCGCGCGCGACGGCGGCCTCGGCCTCGTCGACGGCGTCGACGAGGCCCTCCCAGCGCTCGGTGAGCCGGGCCACGCGCTCCTCGGCGAGCCCGTGCGCGCTCACGAGCTCACGGACCCGACCGGCGTCCTCGTAGGCCTCGGGGTCGGCGAGGGCGGCCTCGAGGCGGCGCTCCTCCGCCTCGGCGGCCTCGAGCTCGGCCTCGACCTCGGCGAGCTCGGACCGCAGATCCTTCGTCGCGGCGTAGCGACGCTGGCGCTCGTCGGCCTCGGCCCGGCGGCGCGCCGCGGCATCGGCCCTCGAGCGGCGCGGCTGGGCCGGTGCGGTGCCGGTGGCGTGACCCGCGGCGAGGCCGGCGTCGGTGCGCGCGGCCTCGGCGGCGTGACGCGCGAGGTAGTCCTCGTAGCCGGTGGGGTGCAGCGTCGCGCCCCCGTGGCCGACGGCGATGACGGTGTCGGCGACCGCGCGGATGAGGTGGCGGTCGTGGGTGATGAGCACGACGGTGCCGGGGTAGGCCGCGAGGGCCTCCTCGACGACGTCGCGGCTGGCGACGTCGAGGTGGTTGGTTGGCTCGTCCATGCAGAGGAGGTTGGCGGGGTCGGCCATGAGCGTGGCGAGGGCGAGACGGGCGCGCTCGCCGCCGGAGAGCACGGCCACCCGCTTGTCGGCCTCCTCGCCGGGGAAGCGGAACGCGCCGAGGACGCTGCGCGGGTTGACCCGCGAGGTGTCGACGCGGGCGGCGATCTCCTCGAGGGCGGTGCGCCCGGGGTCGAGGCGGTCGAGGGCGTGCTGGGCGTAGTAGGCGACCTCGACGTTGTGGCCGTAGCGGCGGGTGCCGGCGTCGGGCTCGAGCACGCCGGCGAGGAGCTTGAGCAACGTCGACTTGCCCGCGCCGTTGGGCCCGACGAGGACCGCCTTCTGCCCACGCTCGACGACGAGGTCGAGCCCGTCGTAGACGAGGTGGCCACCGAAGCCCTTGCGCACCCCCTCGAGGGCGACGACGTCGCGCCCGGCGCGCGGCGGCTCGGGGAAGCGCAGGCGCATCGTCTTGCGCTGGCCCTCGGGGGCGCTGACGCGCTCGGTGCGCTCGAGCATCTTGACCCGGGACTGCACCTGCGTCGCCTTCGTGTTCTTCGCGCGGAAGCGCTCGATGAAGCGCTCCTGCTGGGCGATCCAGCGCTCCTGGTTCGCCGCGGCCGCGGCCTGCTGCTCCCGCCGCTGCGCGCGCTGGGCCACGTAGTCGCTGTAGGTGCCGGCGTACTCGGTGAGGGTGCCGCCGTCGAGCTCGGCGATGCGGTTGCACGTGGCGTCGAGGAAGTCGCGGTCGTGGCTGACGATGAGCACGGCACCGGCGTACTCGGCGAGCACGCCCTCGAACCAGGCGATGCTGTCGAGGTCGAGGTGGTTGGTGGGCTCGTCGAGCAGGAGGACGTCGGGGGCGCGCAGCAGGAGACGGGCCAGGGCGATGCGCATCATCCACCCGCCGCTGAAGGTCGCGACGTCGCGGCCCATCTCCTCCTCACCGAAGCCGAGCCCGGCCAGGGTCTTGCGGGCGCGCGCCTCGAGGGTGTAGCCGTCGAGGGCCTCGAAGCGCTCGAGCACGCGACCGTACTCCTCGAGCAGCGCGGGGTCGTCGCCCCGCTCGCCGGCCGCGGCCTCGAGCTCGGCGAGACGGTCGGCGAGGGCGGTGACGTCGTCGGCGGCGGCGATGACCTCCTCGAGCGCGCTGCGGCCCCGCGTCTCGGCGACGTCCTGGCGCAGATGGCCGACCTCGACGCCCTTGGCGCGGGTGACCTCGCCCCCGTCGGGCTCGCGCTCGCCCATGAGGATCTTGAGCAGCGTCGTCTTGCCGGCCCCGTTGGGACCCACGAGGCCGATCCGCCGGCCGGGCGTGACCTGCAGGGAGACGTCGCGGAAGAGCACGTCGAGGCCGAACGACGCGCCGACGCCGGTGAGCGTGAGCATCGCCTAGGAGCCTAGCGTCCGCCCTGGCGCTACCGTTGCGCCATGACGCTCACGCTGCTCCACGCCTGGGTCGGCTACGGTCTCGTCGGGATCTGGGCGGTCGTGGCCGGCTGGGGCCTGGCCCTGCGGTTCCTGCCCTACGACGAGACGCCGACGTTCTGGCGGGTCCTCACCCTCGCCCAGGTCGGCCTCGCCCTCCAGCTGCTCGCCGGCACCGGCCTGCTCGCGCTCGGTCGTCTGCCGGCGGGCCAGGACTGGTTCCTCAACGTCTTCCACGTGCTCTACGGCTTCGTCTTCCCCGTCGTCGTCCTCGTCGTCGCCCACCGGCTCAGCCGCGCCGGCCGGGTCAACCCCCACCTCGCCTTCGCCGTGGCCGGGCTCGTGCTCTTCGGGCTCACCGCCCGCGCGTGGATGACCGGGATGGGGATGTAGCCGACGCGCCATCCCGGCGCGTCGCGCGGGGCCACGGTGTACCGTCGAGGCGGTGCCAGCGCGCCCGCTGCGCCGTCCCCCTCGAGAGAACCGGAGTGCGACGCCTTGGCCCCTCTGAGCGGCTCGGAGCGAGCGCAGCGCCTCGCCGCGCTCGTGCTCGTGCTGCTCGTCGTGCCCGGGATCCTGAGCGTCGCGGCGTTCCTCCAGGACACGCCGATCCGCGAGGGCGAGCCCTCGCCGCGCACCGTCATCAGCCCCGACCTCATCCGCATCCCCGACCCCGGGGCCACCGAGCGCGAGCGCCGGGCGACCGCCGACGCCGTGGGCGAGGTCCTCGTCGACGACGACGACGCCCGCCGCGCGATGGTCCAGGACGTGCGCGACGCCTTCGCCCGCGTGCGCGACGCGCGCGCGGCCGAGGGCGACGACGAGCCGAGACCGGAGGAGCAGCGCGAGGCGCTCGCCGACCGGCTCGACCCGCTCGACGAGGAGGGGGTCGCCCTGCTCGTCGACCTCGATGACGAGGAGCTCGAGACCGTCCGTGACGACGCGGTCGAGATCGCCCAGCAGGTCGCCCGCCAGGACATCCGCGAAGGCGAGACCGACGAGGCCGTCGACGCCCAGCTGGGCGGCGAGCTCGTCGTGCGCGCCCTCCCCGAGGGGGTCGCCGAGGAGGTCGTCGGCCCGCTCATCCGCGACGCGGCCCGCCCGACGGTCACCGTCGACGAGGAGGCCACCGCCGAGCGCCGGGCCGAGGCCGCCGCGGAGGTCGACGAGGTCGTGCGCACCTTCATCGGGGGCACCCCGATCGTCACCGCCGGCGAGGTCGTCGACGAGATCCAGATGGAGGCGCTGCGCGCCCGGGGCCTCGAGGGGGCCGAGCCCTGGCAGTGGGCGCTGCGCGCCCTCGGCCTCGCCGGCGCGGCGGCGTTCGCGGTCGGCTTCTACCTGCGCTCCTACCGCCAGCGCGTCTGGGGCTCGGCCCGCAAGCTGCTGCTGCTGGCCGTGCTGCTCACGGCCTTCACCGGCATCGTCGAGGCCCTCGCGCTGCTCGCGCCCACGCCGACGGGGGGCTGGCTCTACCTCGTGCCCGCCGGCGCGGTGGCGATGCTCGCGACGATCCTCTTCGACCCACCCGTCGGGGTCCTGTCGGCCCTGCCGATGGCCGCCGTCGTGGCCTTCGTCGCCCCAGGCGAGCCGGGCGTCATCGTCTACACCGCGCTCTCGGCGGTGGCGAGCGTGCCGCTCGTCAGCCGGCTGTCGGCGCGCGGGGACCTCCGGCGGGCCGCCCTGCGCTCGACGCTGCTCTACGTCGCCCTCGCCGCCGGCCTCGCCGCAGTCTTCGAGGGGCCGTGGATCGTGGCCGCCGCGGCGGGGCTGCTCGGCGGGATCGCCAGCGCGATCATCGTCAACGGCAGTCTGCCGTTCCTCGAGTCGGTCTTCGGTGTCCTCACCGCCACGAGCCTGCTCGACCTGCAGGACCGCAACCATCCGCTGCTGCGGGAACTCGAGCAGAAGGCCCTTGGCAGCTACAACCACTCGATCCAGGTCGCGACGATGGTCGAGCGCGCGTGCCGGGCGATCGGCGCCGACTCCCTGCTCGGCAGCGTCGCCGCGCTCTACCACGACATCGGCAAGGTCCGCCGGCCGTACTTCTTCGTCGAGAACCAGTTCGGCGTCGGCAACCCCCACGACGACCTGCCGCCGGAGACCTCCGCGGAGATCATCCAGCGCCACGTCACCGACGGCATCGAGATGGCGCGCAGCTCACGGCTGCCCGCCGAGATCGTCGACGGCATCGCCACCCACCACGGCACGACGCTCGTGACGTTCTTCTACCGCCAGGCGGTCAACTCCGCCGCCGACGGCGAGGAGGTCGACGAGGCGACGTACCGCTACAAGGGGCGCAAGCCATCGACGAAGGAGCTCGCGGTCCTCATGCTCGCCGACTGCTGCGAGGGCGCAGCCCGCGCGGCCGCCCAGAACGACCGCAACCTCACCCGCGACGACCTCGAGCGCATCGTGCGCGGGCTCATCACCGACCGCATCGACGACGGCCAGCTCGACGAGGCCAGCCTCACCTTCGCCGAGCTCACGATCGTCGAGGAGTCCTTCATCGAGGCGCTCGTCGGCGTCTACCACCCGCGCATCGCCTACCCGACGCTCGATGCGGCCAAGGCCGGCGGGAAGACCGAGGCCACGGGCTGAGCCGTCGCCGCGCGGGCGCTAGCGCGGGCGTCCGGCGGCGTCGACCTCCTCGTCGGGCGCGCCCCCGCCGGGCCAGCGCCACGTCGCCAGACCGACGGCGAGGCCGGCGAGCGCGAGGCTCGCCGCGCGCGCGGGCAACCAACCGGTGACCGCGCCCGGCGCGGTGAAGCCGGCGGCGATCGCGCTGTAGCCCGCGGCGACGAGGATCCCGCCGAGGGCGCCGACGGCGACCGGCCGGGACACCCGGCGCAGGATCGGGCGCGCCGCGGCGGCGGCGACGACCACCGCGAGCAGCCACACCCCCACGTCATAGGCCCCACCGGCGGTGTCGGGGCCGGGCGAGAACGTCACGGCGATGGCGCCGAGCATCGCGCCGGCGACGAGGTGGGCGAAGAGCATCGCCGCGCCGACGACGACGGCCGGTGCGAGCAGGCCGGTGGCCACCGGCGGCTCAGCGTGGAGGAGGTGCTTGGCCATCGGCGATCAGTAGGCCGGCCACGGCTCGGCCACGGCGACGTCCTCGGGCGCGACGTAGGACCAGTCGGGCCGCTTGCGGTGGTACTCGGGGTCGAAGACCACCTCGCCGGCGTCCTCGTCGACGTCGATGATCTTTGGGCAGAGGACCTTGACCTCCTCGGGGGTCGGGCTCGCCAAGCGCGCCTCGAAGGCCTCCGGGAAGGTGTCGAGGGTGGAGCGCACGACGAGGGCACCGCCCACCGGCAGGTAACAGCGGTTCTGGTCGGTGACGATCTCGGTGCGCTTGCGGAGGTCCTCGAGGTCGCTGCGCTCGGCCTGCCCGCGGACGAAGCGGTCGAGCACCTCGGCCATGAAGAGGTTGCCGAGCTTGCAGGCATTGCACTGCCCGCAGGACTCGTTGGCGAGGAAGCGCTCGAGCTGGGCGGTGACCTGCACCATGCAGCGGGTCCGGTCGTAGACGACGAAGCCGCCGGAGCCGAGCCCGAGGCCGGCCTCCTTCATCGACTCGAAGTCCATCGGCAGGTCGAGGAGGTCGGGGGTGATGACGCTGTTGGAGACCCCCGACCAGATCGCCTGCACGTCCTCGGCGTCGATGCCCCCGATGTCGCAGACGAGGGTGCGTAGCGACGTCCCGAGCGGCAGCTCGAAGAAGCCGCCGTTGGCGACGTCGCCGGAGACGGTGAAGATCATCGTGCCGGGGCTCTCCTCGGTGCCCTGCTGGCGGAAGGCCTCCGCGCCACGGGCGAGGATCCACGGGATGTGGGAGAGCGTCTCGGCGTTGTTCACGCACGTCGGGTTGGGGTTGGCGGTGTCGGCCCACAGCCCGACCTGGAAGGGGGGCACGAGGCGCGGCATCGGCAGCTTGCCCTCGACGACCTCGAGCAGGGCCTTCTCCTCCCCGAAGAGGTAGGAGTCGGGGCCGGGGACGATGTCGATGTCGCCGGCGCGCGCCCAGCCGGCGGCGGCCATCGCGTCGCGCGCCTCGACGAGGCGGGCGAACTCGTGGGTGAAGCGCTCCTTCGTCGCGACGTAGCCGCGCTCAGCGCCGATCGTGGCCAGCGCGATGCACATCCCCTCGAGGAGCTGGAAGGGGTTCTTGGCCATGAGCGGGCGGTCCTTGTAGGTGCCCGGCTCGCCCTCGGCGGCGTTGCAGACGACGAAGGCGCGGCCGTCAGCGCTGGCCGCGTCGGCGACGCCACGCCACTTGATGCCCGTGGGGAAGCCCGCACCACCACGTCCGCGCAGCCCCGACGCGCGGACTTCGGCGATGACCGCGTCGCTGCCGAGCTCCTGCGCACGGGCCAGGCCCGCTCCCCCGCCCGTGGCGACGTAGGCCGCGAGGTCGGCCACGGGCTCGTCGGGCAGCAGTTGGTAGCCGTCGTCCATCGCGTGCGCCTTTCTTCCCACCGCCGGAGCCTGCCACCCCGACGTTACGGCTTGGCAACGTCGTCCTCACCTGCACGCCACATCGCGTGGCTACGGTACTGCGCGGTCGATCGCGCTCCCCGGGGCGCCGCCTGTGGTGTGGGTGGTGACCCCTCGCGATCACCGCTCGCCCGGACGCGGCGGGCCTCTCGGCTCGGGCCCGCCGCGTCCGGCGCACGGGGCTTACGGGCACAGGCGCACGACGGCGGCGGCATCGCCCGGCAGCACGACCGAGGATCCCTCGAGGGCGACCCCGGCGTCGCTCGAGAAGACGACCTCGACGGCCCCGGCGGCGGTGACGTCGACGGCGTCCGAGGCGAGGTTGGCCGCGACGAGCAGCCCGCCACGGCGGTAGGCCACGACGCCCTCGGCGACGTCGTCGAGCCAGGTCAGCCCAGCGTCGACGAGCTCGGGCTCGGTCTTGCGCAGCGTGACGAGGGCGCGATAGCGCTGCAGCCACGAGTCGGGGTCCTCGCGCTGGACCGCGACGGTGTCGGCGTCCTCGCGCGGGCCCATCGGCAGCCAGGACCGCGCGGCGCTCGTGAAGCCGAGGCCCGCCCCGGGCTCCCACGGCATCGGGGTGCGGCAGACGTCACGGCTGCGCCCGTGGGCGCCGGCGCGCACCGCGATGGGGTCCTCGGCCTGCGCGGGGTCGACGGCGACGTCGGCCAGGCCGAGCTCCTCGCCTTGGTAGGGTGGCGCGACTTGTGCGTACTGGAATCGAGGAGTATAGTCGAGTACGTCCACGGGGGGGTGTGCGCGCAGGCATGTCTGTTGCCGCTCGTGGTGCAACGGTGAGCTCGTCTTGGTGTTCTAGATTGTGGGCCGGATGAGGAGCACGGATGAACCGGGGAACGATGGCGGTCATCGCCGTGTCAGTCTTCCTTGTCGTTTGGTACGCCGTAGCTCACATCTACAACTTGAGACGCGGTCGCCGCCTCCGGCATTGGCTGGAGCATGGTCTCGACGATCTAGGGGGAAAGAAAGAGGCCGGCTGGATCGGCTCCCCGGCTTCGGGCGCGCGATTTACCCTCCGGGGCGCAAAGGCTCCCTTTAGACGGATGGAGGTCACGCTGCTGCTGGAGAACCGCGAAATTCCCATTCTCTGGCTCCTTGATTACTTGCGTGATAGGCGCGACCAGATTATTATGCGCGCAACGCTCCGAACACCACGGCGGGGACAAGTGCAGGTGGTGTCGAAGGCACCGTCGGAGCCGAAGGCGAGTTCTTCAATATGGAAGCACGGGCCCCACGGCCTGCTGGTTGCTTACCAGGGTCCAAATGGCGACAAGATGGCGGCTGCGTTGGACTCCTGGTTGCGCAAGTACGGGTCTCAAGTCCAGCGCTTGCGCTGGTCGAAGAACGACCCTCACGTGACTCTCCAACTCAGAATCGCCGGACTACTCGAGACGAAGGCTGAGACGCTTCTTTCTGACCTAGCCATCGCTTTGCAGACGAACAGACAATCGTGAGCTTCTCCGGTCCCATCAGGGACAGAGTATCCTTTCCAGGAATAGGTTCATAGTCGGGGGCGAGGGAGGTGCCTATCGAGACCAGCACATTGGCAAGCACTCCGATGAAGCGCCTGAAACCGTTCTGCTATTGGTCAATCTCGAAATCATAGGAGGGTTGAAAGCGATGAACTCGATTGTCGTGCTGATTCTGGGCGCTCTGGGCATCGCCGTGGGCTATGGCTGGTACGCGCGCCGCATAGACCGCCAGATTGTTGAGCCTGATCCCGACAAGGCGACGCCCGCGAGGCTCTACATGGACGGGGTGGACTTCACTCCGGCCAGTCGTAATGTGCTTTTCGGCTATCAGTTCAAGTCAATCGCGGCGCTGGGTCCCATTACCGGTCCCATAATCGCCGTTCAGTGGGGATGGCTCCCAGCGTTGATCTGGGTGATTCTGGGAACCTTCTTCATCGGCTGGGTGCAGGACTACGGTGCCATGATGATGGGCATTCGATCTGAGGGCGACACCATGGGCGCCCTGAGCTACAAACTGATCTCGCCGCGGGCCCGCAACATCCTGATGATCTTCATCTACTTCTACCTGCTTCTCATCATGGGTGCATTTGGCAACGCGGTGGGGAAAGTGCTTATGACGAATCCCAACGTGCCGTTTGGGATCATCACAGTGGTGCTGATGGGCGTCCTGGCAGGTCAGATGACCTATAAGATGAAGCAGGACATCATCCTCACTACTGTGGTCACGGTGGTCCTCACCTTCCTCGGCATCTGGCTGGGGACTCGGCCGTTCATGGCCAACCTCTTCTCGGGGCTGTACAGCTTGCCCGAATCTCCGACCGTATTCCTCGGGAATACCCAGGCCCAGATTCTGGGCACCCTGATGGTGATCATCTTCTGCTATCTCGGTTCGGTGCTGCCGATCTGGTCGTTTGCGCAGCCCGTCAACTACGTCTCTTTCTGGATCGTGTCGCTGGGAGTGGTCGGTGGGATTCTTGGATTGCTCATCTGGCGTCCTGGGATGGGCGACTTCCCCGCCTATACGCAGTTCACCACAGCAAGCGGTCCACTGTGGCCTATCCTATTCATCACCATCGCCTGTGGCGCCATCTCAGGGTGGCATAGTCTCGTCTCAACCTCTGGGACTGCCCGGCAGCTGGAGAAGGAGACAGATGCCCTGCCAGTGGGTGGCGGCGCTATGTTCATGGAGATGGCCTTCGCCGTGATCGCCTTCTTGACAGCCACCGTGGCGTTTGGAGGCTGGCAGGGCTATCAAGACGCGGGCGGGGCTGGGGCAGCCCTGGCGGTGTTCGCCGGTGGGCTCGCCAGGTTCCTCAACCAAATAGGCGTCCCCGAGACGTTCGGAACAGCGTACGGGTCCGTATTCTTGACCATCATGGCTTTGACGATCATGCAGCTCGCGGTCCGCTTCATGCGCGTGGCCAGTGCTGAGTTGGTCGGGAGGTCGGTGCCGGCCATGAAGAACGTGCATGTGGGAACCATCGTCGCGTTGGTCCTGACCTTGCTGTTCGTCTGGATCATCCCTTGGCTGACCATCTGGTCAGCGTTTGGAGCCTCCAACCAGCTGATGGCGGGACTGGCGCTTATGTTGATCTCTCTCTGGGCCACATCCGAGGGGAGGCAGCATACGTGGGCGCTGTATCCCTCTATCTTCATGATCATCACCACCATTGCCGCCTTGCTGTATCTTGCGTACGACAACTTGCTGGTGAAGTTGCCGGAAGCTACCACCGTGGAGGGCTCTATCGCCGCTGTCCTCGTGGGTGTGATCGCGTTGGTGCTGGTGGTCGCTGCCGCCTTCCTCATCGGCGACGGCATGAAGGCGCTCCGGAAGCGACGGGAGGAGATGGCGCGGGTCGCGTGAGCTGATCCGGGGCGCGATGGGGTCGCAGCCCCCGATGGGCCCAACGCGCCCCGGGCAATGGCAGACTGGTCGTGAGATGAAGGTAGAGTGCGTATGAATTCAGCGATATGGCAGGATGCAAGAGAGAAGCTCGAGCACATCCAGCACGTCGCTGGCGAGATCCTCTACGGGATGAGTGTGTACGAGTGGGTGCGAGAATGCAGGAAGTCCCGGGGCGAGCTTGAACGGGTGTTCGTCCTCATCGCTTATGGCGACCTGTTGGGAATTCCCATTTTACCTCCGTATTACACACTTCGCTTGCTGCCTTATGTCATACCTTGTCTGGAAACGTGGCGACGGAGTATGCTTAGGGAGCGCGATCTGAGTGATCTGTTCGATCAGGATATTGGGTGATTCGGCATCGATGGGCTTGTCGACAGCTTGGGTTCGGCGGCGGCCGGCCAAGACGTAGCCTCGGATCGAAAGTCGCGGCGGCCAAGTACGGAAATAGCAGCTGAGACGATATGCTAGGAGAGTAGATATGACGGAAGAAGAGAGACGGAATGTAATTCGACGGCTGGGTGGGTCGGTCAAGGAGTTCTTGTACGGAATGGCGGGGCATGACATGACGCGTTTTGCCATGAAGACTCGGGGCAGCATGGAGCACCTCTTCATCTTGATTACCATGGGCGACCTCCTCGGCGTCCCCATCTTGCCCCCTTACTATTCCTTGCGTCTTCTGCCCTACGTCGTGCCCCAGATTAGCACCTGGAAGCGACGCATGCTGCGAGAGCGCGATCTGACCGACGCGTTGGCATAGCGAGCCAGGCTGGTAAGTCAGTAGACTGGGCTGACTGGCAAGCTGATAGCGGTAACTGCACTGCCGACTGGAGGCAACTTTGTCACTTGCACGTATCTTCAGGGAGAACCCCGAGCGCCGCTACATCATGTATGGCGGGAAAGGCGGTCTGGGCAAGACCACCTTCTCCGCTGCTACGGCGTACTGGCTGGCGCAACAAGGGCATAAGGTGCTGGTCTTCTCCGTCGATCCACAGGCCTCCCTTACCGACATCTTCGAGCGGGACATATTTGGCAAGGGAGCCGTGGAGATCATGCCCAACCTCTACGCGCAGGAGATCGACGCAGACCGGCACATCCGGGAGTACCAGGAGGAAATCCGCCAGAAAATCCGCGACATGTATGGCTTTGAGCAGGTGCCGGATGAAATCGAGAGCTACATCCAGGCGGCCGCGGCGGAGCCAGCGATGGAGGAGAGTGCCATCTTTGATAAGGTGGTGGACATCATCGTGGGCGGGGAATACGACTACTATATCTATGACTTGGTGCCTTTGGGGCATGCCTTGTACTATTTGAGCATGGCCAGCGTCTACGACGAGTGGATCGAGAAGATCACGTCTCTCCGGGAGGAGATGCAGGAGTATGCACAGGTTGCTGCTGTCCTGGAGCGTGACCACGAGACCGAAGAGGATCAGATCTTGGCGGA
>JAWOAS010000021.1:0-3786 GCA_046498405.1 Egibacteraceae bacterium | reverse complement strand
GGCACCGGCGACGCGCGCTTCCACACCGGCGGGCCGCCCGGGCCGGTCGACACCGTCTACCTCGGGGTGTTCCGCCGTGACGCCCTCGAGCGCGTCGGCCTCTACGACCCCTCCCTCGTGCGCGCGCAGGACGCCGAGCTCAACCACCGCATCCGCGCCGCCGGGGGCACCGTCTACTTCCACCCCGACCTGCGCGTGAGCTACCGCCCGCGCTCCTCGCTGGCCGCCCTGGCCCGGCAGTACTTCCACTACGGCCGCTGGCGCCGCGTCGTCGTGCGCCGCCACCCCGACTCGCTGGCCTGGCGCCAGGCCGTCCCGCCGGCGACCCTCCTCGGGCTGCTCGGCGGGACGCTGCTCGGCCTCGCCGGGCGGCGGATCGGCTGGCTCGCCCCTGGCGGCTACGCCGCAGCGACCCTCGCCGTCTCAGCCGCCGAGGGTCGCGACCTCGACCCCCTCGCCCAGCGCTGGCTGCCGTTGGCCTACGCGACGATGCACCTGTCCTGGGCGGTGGGCTTCCTCACGAGCCCATCCGACCTCGCCGCGCCCGAGATGTGGCAGGCCGCCGACGCGAGCCCCGCACCCACCGCGCCGGGGGGCCCGCAGGCCGACGACGACCCCGCGGCCGGTGCGCCGGGCGACCGACAGGCCGACGACGACCCCGCGCCCGGTGGGCCCACCGCGCGTGGCGCCGAGGCGCGAGCCAACCGACGAGCCAACCCGGAGACCTTGCGATGACCCATCCCCGCGCTGCCGCCTTCCGCGACGAGACCTGGACCGCCGGGGTCATCGGCCTCGGCTACGTCGGCCTGCCCCTCGCGGTCACCGCCACCGAGCGGGGGCTGCCCTGCATCGGCTACGACGTCAACGCCGACACCGTCGCGGCCCTGGCCCGCGGCGAGAGCCACATCGGCGACGTCAGCGACGCCGACCTCGCCAGGGCCCTCGACGCCGGGTTCGTGCCGACCACCGACCCAGCGCGGCTCGCCGAGGCCGACACGCTGTTCATCGCCGTGCCGAGCCCGCTCGGGCGCAACCGCCAGCCCGACATGAGCTACATCGAGGCCGCCGCGCAGACCGTGCGCGAGGTCGTGCGCCCCGGCCAGCTCGTCTCGCTCGAGTCGACGACGTACCCGGGCACGACCGACGACATCCTCGTGCCCGCAGCCACCGACGGGGGGCTCGAGCTCGACCGCGATGTCTTCGTGGCCTTCAGCCCCGAGCGCGTCGACCCCGGCAACCAGCGCTCGACCGGGGAGATCCCCAAAGTCGTCGGCGGGGTCACCGCGACCTCCGGCGACGTCGCCGAGGCGGCCTACTGCCGGCTCGTGCCGAGCGTCCACCGCGTCGGCAGTGCCAAGGCCGCCGAGATGGCCAAGCTCCTCGAGAACACCTACCGGGCGGTCAACATCGGCCTCGTCAACGAGCTCGCCCAGCTCAGCCACGAGCTCGACATCGACGTCTGGGAGGTCATCGACGCCGCCGACACCAAGCCCTTCGGCTTCCAGGCCTTCTACCCCGGGCCGGGCGTGGGCGGGCACTGCATCCCCCTCGACCCGCAGTTCCTCGCCTGGCGGGCGCGGGAGGCGAAGTTCGCGACGCGCTTCATCGACCTCGCCGAGCAGGTCAACACGACGATGCCGCACTACACCGCCGACCGGGCCGCCGAGGTCCTCAACGGTCAGGGCAAGGCGGTGTTCGGCGCGAGGATCCTCGGTGTCGGGGTGGCCTACAAGCCCAACGTCGCCGATGACCGCGAGTCGCCCGCCTACGACGTCCTCCGCGAGCTCGCCGGCCGCGGCGGCGAGGTCAGCGTCCTCGACCCCCTCGTCGAGGACGACCGCGTGCGGCAGATGGGCTACGCGCCGATCGGCGTCACCGCCGACCTCTCCGGCTTCGACCTCGCGGTGCTGCTCACCGACCACGACGCCCTCGACCTCGGCCGCATCGCCAAGGAGGTCCCGGTGGTCTTCGACACCCGCGGGGCCTACCGCAAGCGCGCGATCGACGCCGACAACGTCGCCGCGCTCTAGCCACCGCCGGGGACGGGCGGCCGGCCCGCCACCGGCCCCCGGCTGTGGCCCTTGCCCGCGAGTGGCGGATCCCCGCGCTGCCAGCGCCGCCAGCCGCCACTCGCGGCCACGGGCCGGGACAACCAACGGGCGCGAGGCGGGCGAAGCGCCCACGCCGACCCCACCCCCGCGAGTGGCGGATCCCCGCGCTGCCAGCGCCGCCAGCCGCCACTCGCCGCTGCAGGCGCGGCGTGCGCCGCGAGTCGAGCGCCCCGCGGGTCGCTCGCCGCCGCCGGCCGCGGGCGGCTGGCCCGGGGCCGCAGGCCGCGCGCGTCAGGCCGTGAGCCGCGGGAGGTCGCGCGTGAGCATCCCCTGCTCGGCGAACCACCGCAGCGTCCGCGTCACCGTCTCCTCGACGGGGGTGTAGCGCAGCCCGAGCTCGCGCTCGGCGCGCGAGCCGTCGTAGGCGTGGCCGTGCAGCAGCGTGCGCACCATCTCACGGCAGAACCGCGGGTGCTTGCCCTGCAGGCGCTGGAGCCCCTCGTAGGCGGTCCCCCCGGCCGCGGCGAGAGCGCCCGGCAGCGTGCGCACGTCGATCTCGGCGCCGGTGATGCGCTCGAGCAGGGCGACGCCCTCGGCGACGGTCATCGTCGCGCCGTTGAGGAGGTAGCGCCGGCCCGCCTCGCCGTGGCGCTCGGCGCGGACGTGCCCCTCGGTGCAGTCGGCGATGTCGACGATCGACAGCCGCGACTCGACGATCGCGGGCAGCGTGCCGTTGAGGATGTCGAGGAGGAGCTTGCCGGTGCCCGAGGCCCGGCCGGGGCCCTGCACCGAGGAGGGCAGGACGTAGACGACGTCGAGGCCGGTGCGCTCGGCGACGGCGCGGACGGCCTCCTCGCCAAGGTGCTTCGAGCGCTCGTAGCTCGAGAGGTAGCGGCCGCGGTGCAGGCTCGTCTCGGTGCCGACCGTGCCGCGGACCTCCCCGAGCGCCGAGGCCGAGGAGGTCATGGCCAGGCGTGGCAGGCCGACGTCGGCGGCAGCCTCGGCCACTCTTCGGGCCCCCTCGATGTTCGCGCGGTACATCGGCGCGGGGTCGGCGAGGCAGAAGGCGTTGACGCCGGCGACGTGGTAGGCGACCTCGGCGCCGTCGAGGCCCTGCCGCAACGCGTCACGGTCGAGGACGTCGCCGTCGACGACATGGGTGACGCCGAGGTCGAGGAGGGTCCTCGCGGCGCCGACCGAGCGCGCGAGCGCGGTGACCTCCCGCCCGTCGGCGACGAGGCGGCGGACGATCTCCTGGCCGAGGAGGCCGCTGCCCCCCGTGACGAACACCGACATCTAGCCCTCCTGGGTCGACAGCAGCGGGCGGAAGCGCGCGAGGTAGCCCCAGCCCGACTGGATCGTCACCGCCACCGCGGCGAGCATGAGCCACTCGTCGAGCAGCAGCGGCCCGAGCACGACCTCGAAGCGCAGGATCGCGAAGGTGATCGCGACGAACTGCACCGTCGCCTTGAGCTTGCCCCAGATTGAGGACGGCATCGACGCCCCGGAGGTCGCGACGACGCTGCGCAGCCCGGTGACGAGGATCTCCCGACCGATGATGACGACCGCGGCCCACGACCAGACGTGGCCGATCTCGACGAGCGCGACGAGCACGCCGGTGACGAGGAGCTTGTCGGCGGTCGTGTCGAGGAACGCCCCGAGGGTCGTCGTGGCCTCCCACTTGCGCGCGAGGTGGCCGTCGACGAAGTCGGTCAGCGCCGCGACGGCGAAGAGC
>JAWOAS010000208.1:0-41044 GCA_046498405.1 Egibacteraceae bacterium | reverse complement strand
GGGTCGCGCCACGAGCGCGCCCCGGTGGCCGGCGCGAGCCACTTCCTCGAGCACCTGCTCTTCAAGGGCACGCGGCGGCGCAGCGCGCGCGACATCGCCGAGGCCATCGACGCCGTCGGCGGTGAGCTCAACGCCTTCACCGCCAAGGAGCACACCTGCGCCTACGTGCGCTGCCTCGATCGGGACCTGCCACTGGCCATCGACGTGCTCGCCGACATGGTCACCGGCTCGCGCATCCGCAGCGCCGACGTCGAGGCCGAGCGGGAGGTCGTGCTCGAGGAGATCCGCGCGCACCTCGACACCCCCGACGACCTCGTCCACTCGGTCTTCAGCGAGGCCGTCTTCGGCGCCCATCCCCTCGGGCGCGAGGTGCTCGGCGACGAGGACACGATCCGCGGTCTCAGCCGGGACCAGCTCAACCGCTGGTACCGGCGGCAGTACGCGCCGAGCAACGTCGTCGTCGCCGTCGCCGGCGACGTCGCCCACGACGCCGTCGTCGCCGAGGTCGCTTCCGCGCTCGAGGGCTGGCGCGCCGACGCGCCGCGGCCGGTGGCCCGCCGTCGGCCCGGACGGATCGGCCAGGCCCTCGCGGTGCGCAACCGGCCGACCGAGCAGACCCACGTCGTGCTCGGCGGGCCGGGCATCGCCCGCGACGACCCGCGTCGCCACGCCGCCCACGTGCTCAACGAGGCGCTCGGCGGCGGCATGTCCTCGCGGCTGTTCCAGGAGGTCCGCGAGCGTCGCGGGCTGGCCTACACGGTCTTCAGCTCCCTCTCCCTGCATGCCGAGGGCGGGACCTTCGGGGTCTACGCCGGCACGGCACCCGAGCGCGCCGACGACGTGCTCGGCGTCGTCGTCGACGAGCTCGAGCGCGCGGCGGTCGACGGCCTGGCCGCCGACGAGCTCGCGCGCGCGAAGGGGGCGCTGTCGGGAGCGCTCGTGCTCGGCATGGAGGACCCCGGCGGCCGGATGAGCCGCCTCGGCAAGTCGCTGGTCACGGGCACGCCGCTCATCAGCCTCGACGAGCTCGTCGAGGCCATCGACGCGGTCACCGGCGAGGACGTCCGCGCGATCGCCGGCGCGCTCCTGTCGGGCCCCCGCAGCCTCGCGGTCGTCGGGCCCGTCAGCGACGAGCGCGCCGCCGAGCTCGCCGGGCGCGCCGAGGTGGCCGCGTGAGGAGGGACAGGGCATGACGCGCGTTGCGGTCATCGGCGCCAAGGGGCGCATGGGCTCCGTCACCTGCGAGGCGGTCGCCGCCGACCCCGAGCTCGAGCTCGTCGCCGAGGTCGACCTCGGCGACCCGCTCTCGGAGGTCGTCGACCGCGGTGCCGACGTCGCCGTCGAGTTCTCGACCCCCGACAGCGTCGCGCGCAACGCCGCGTGGCTGCTCGAGCGCGGCGTCCACGTCGTCGTCGGCGCGACGGGCCTGAGCGCCGACGACCTCACCGCGCTCGAGCAGCGCACCGGGCCGGCGCACTGCCTCGTGGCCCCGAACTTCTCGATCGGCGCGGTCCTCATGATGCGCCTCGCCGAGCAGGTGGCCCCCCACCTGCCCGACGTCGAGATCATCGAGGAGCACCACCCGGGCAAGGCCGATGCGCCCAGCGGCACCGCGCTGCGCACCGCCGAGCTCATCGCCGCGGCGCGCGGCGCTGCGCCGCAGGTGCCGGGACCCGAGGGCGAGCCCAGCCGGGGGCGGCGGGCCGGCGACGTGCCCGTCCACGCCGTGCGCCTGCCCGGCGTCCTCGCCAACCAGACGGTGCGCTTCGGCGCGGCCGGTCAGACGCTGACGATCCGCCACGAGACCGTCGACCGCACGGCCTTCATGCCCGGCGTGCTCCTCGCCGTCAAGCGCATCGCCCGCACCCCCGGACTGACCGTCGGCCTCGACGCGCTCCTCGACTGAGCCACGACCCCCCGGGACACTCGCGGCCGGCGGGCCCGCCCGCTACGTTGGCGCCCGCGGCCCCGAAGGAGGACCTCACGATGACGACGGCACCCCCCACCCTCGAGCACCCCACCTCGGGCATCCTCAGCCTCGTCTTCGGCATCCTCGGCCTCGTGCTCATCCCCGTCATCGGCTCGATCCTCGCGCTCGTCTTCGGCTACCAGTGCCGCAACGAGGCCGCCGCCGAGCCGGGCCGCTACCGGGACGACTTCGGCAAGGTCGGCCGCGTCCTCGGATGGGTCGGGCTCGCCCTCACCCTCCTCGGAGCGCTCGCCCTCGTCCTCTTCTTCGGGGTCCTCGCGGCCTCGTTCTGAGGCGCGGCCCCGCCAGCGTCCCGGCCACCACGCGCCGTCCCGCGCCCGCACCCGTCGCAGAGGAGCGCCCGCGCCATGTACGAGACCCAGCCCTCGGTCTTCGTCCTCGCCCGTCCCCAGCTCGACCTCGAGGGGCTGCGCGGCTACCTCGAGGAGGTGGGCGGGGCCTCCTGGCTCGACCGTCGCCTCGATGAGGCCGACGGGCAGCCCAACCCCGGTGAGCTCCTCATCGAGGCCGCCGGGCGGGCGTGCTACCGCTCGTGGGAGCCGGGGCTCAACCCCAACGTCTCGCGCGTGCGCACCGACCAGGGGCAGTACTTCGGCAACATCCTGCGCTCCGGCCACGGCAGCGTCCTCGAGCACGCGAGCTACACCTTCGCGCTGCGGGGGGTCTCGCGGGTGTTCACCCACGAGCTCGTGCGCCACCGGGCGGGCTCGGCCTTCAGCCAGGAGAGCCTGCGCTTCGTGCGCCTCGCCGACGTCGGCTTCCGGGTGCCGCCGGCGCTCGAGCCGCTGCGCGAGCAGGTGATCTCGATCGTCGAGCAGCTCGAGGAGTTCCAGCGCTCGGCCGCCGACGAGCTCGGCCTCGACGAGGAGGGCGTGCCCTTCCACGAGAAGAAGGAGGTCACCTCGGCGCTGCGACGCCTCGCGCCGATCGGCCTCAGCACCGACATCATCTGGACGGCCAACGTGCGGACGCTGCGCCACGTCATCGAGATGCGCACCGCCCCCGGCGCCGAGGAGGAGCTCCGGCTCGTCTTCGACGCGATCGCCGAGTGCATGCTCGCCGAGGCCCCCGGGCTCTTCGCCGACTTCACCCGCGGCGACGACGGCAGCTGGACCCCTGAGCACTCCAAGGTCTGAGGCTGTGCGGCGCGGCTAGGCCTCGGCGGGCTCGTCCTCGCGGAGCATCTCCTCGGCGGCCGCCCGCAGCGTCGTCGGCGCGAAGGGCTTGGCCAGCCAGCGGGTTCGGGGCCCCGCGCCGACGACGGCCTGGTGGTAGCCGGAGATGAGCAGGACCGGCGGCTGGGCCCGCCCCGAGCGCGCGAGCCGCGCGAGGTCGAGGCCGCCGCCGTCGGTGAGGATGAAGTTCGTGATGATGAGGTCGGGCGCGCCGTGCTCGGCGAGGTGGGACGACGCCGCGGCGCAGCTCGCGGCGGCGTGCACGACGTGACCGGCGCGCTCGAGCTCGGCGGCGAGGAGCTCGCGCACCTCGGGGGTGTCCTCGACGAGGAGGATCCTCGCCGGGGGCGTCGGCGCCGCCGCCCGGGGGGGTCGGGGGCTCGGCGGGGTGATCGCCGGCAGGAGGACGGTGACGACGGTGCCCTGCCCTGGGGCGCTCTCGAGGGTGAGGGCGCCGTCGGCGGAGGCGACGATGCCGTGGGCCGAGGACAGCCCGAGACCGGGGGCGCGCTCGGGCCGGGTCGTGAAGAACGGCTCGACGGCGCGCTCGCGGGTGGCCTCGTCCATGCCGAGCCCGGTGTCGGCGACGACGGTGCGCACGAAGCGCCCGGCCTCGAGCCCGAGCGGGGCCGCCTGCTCGTCGTCGAGGACGACGTCGTCGGTGCGCAGCGACAGGCGCCCGCCCTCGGGCATCGCGTCGCGCGCGTTGACGCAGAGGCTGAGCACGATCTGCTCGAAGCGGTTGGGGTCGATGCGGGCGATCGCCGGTCCCTCGGCGGTGGCCTCGAGCGTCACCGACGCCGGCACGAGGCGCTCGAGCACCCCGCGCATCTGCCGGATGAGCTCGGCGATGTCGACGTCGACCGGCTCACGCTCGGTGCTGCGGCTGAGGGTCAGCAGGTGGTCGGTGAGCGTCGCCGTGCCGTGCGCGGCGCGCACGACCTCCTCGAGCTCGGCGCGCTGCGGGGGCTCGAGGCCCGCGCCGAGGCGCTCGAGGTGGGCGAGCTGGGTCGTGAGGAGGTCCATGACGTCGTGGGCGATGCCGCCGGCGAGCCGACCGACCGCCTCGAGGCGCTGGCCACGCCGCAGCTGCGCGTCGAGCTCGAGGCGGGCCACCGCCGCGGCGAGGACCGTGGCGATCGAGTGCGCGAACTCCGACTCGGCCCGGCCGATGCGCGGGGCGCTGATCTCGAGCACGCCCCACTGCCCCCGGTGCCCCGGGATCGACGTGCAGAAGCGCGCGCTGCCGTCGGCCTCGCGCACGATCGCGTCGCGGACGATGGCCTCGGCGGGCACGGCCTCGTGCTCACCGCGGGCGACGCTGCTGCCGACCGGCCGCAGCGTCCCGTCGCGGCCGGGTCCCTCGAGCAGGCGGACCTCGGCGCCCTCGATGACCGCGCCGATGACCTCGGCGGTGTCGCGGGCGAGGGCGTCGGCGGTGACCTCGCCGAGCGCGAGGCGACCGAGCTCGGCGAGGGCGTGCTCGCGCTCGGCCCGTGCGGCGAGCTCACGGGCGGTCTCGTGCTCGGCGGTGACGTCGATCGTCACGCCGATGACGCGCTCGGCGAAGCCCTGCGCGTCGGCGACGGCACCGCCGAGCGTGCGCAGCCAGCGCTCCTCGCCGGTCGTGCTGTCGAGTCGCACCTCGACCTCGAGCGGCGTGGAGACCCGGATCGTCTCCGCCAGCGTCTCGGTGAAGGCCTCGCGGTCCTCGGGGTGGATGCTCTCCACGAGCTCGTCGTGGCTGGCGGGCAGCCGCAGGCCGACGCTGCGGAACGTCGCCTCCATGTTCTCCGACCAGCGCATCTCGCCGCTCTCGACCTCCCACTCCCAGATGCCGAGACGGCCGACCTGCAGGGCGAGGAGGTAGCGACGCAGCGTCTCGGTGCGGGCGGCGACGGCCTGCTCGAGCTCGGCCTTGCGGTCGGTGAGCTCGGCGTCGGTCCGCTCGCGCTCGGCGAGCATGCGGTTGAAGGCGCGGGCGGCGTCGGCGAGCTCGTCCTGCCCCTCGTCGCTGAGGCGCGAGGCGTGCCCGCGCGCGGCCAGGCTGCGCAGGCCGACCGAGAGCTCGGAGACGCGCGCGACAGTGCGCCGGCCGATGAGCAGCGCGAGGAGCGCAGCGAGGAGGATCGCCGCGGCGGCGGCCACGGCGAGCTGCGCGCGGGTGGTGTTGATCTCGCCTGCGGCCGCGGCGGTGGACTCCTGGACGATGACGACCCAGGGGGCGCCGGCCACCTCGGCGGCCTCGACGAGCCAGCCGTCGACGTCGAGGCTGCCGGGTCCCTGCTGCCGCAGGGCGGCCACGACGGGATCGTCCGACCGGTCGAGGTCGTCGAGGTCGGCTCCTGCGACGGCCCCGTCGGAGGAGGCCAGGAGGATGCCGCGCTCGTCGACGAGGCGTGCCTGCCAGCTCTCCGGGAGGTCGGGGGCGAGGATGGGGGCGTAGAACCGGGGGTTGGTGTCGGCGAGGCCGAGGGAGGCCGTGAGCAGGCCCACCGTGGCCCCGTCCTCGCGCAGCGGCGTCGCGAGCGTGAGCGCGAAGTCGCCGGCGGCGTCGACCGAGGCCTCCTCGAGGACGGTCTCGTCGGTGGCTAGCGCCTCGCTGTAGCCGCGGTCGGCACGGCTCTCGCCCTCGTCGGCGGGCGCCGAGGGGCGGGCGAGGATGCGCAGGTCGTCGTCGAGGACGGTGAAGGCCTGGAACGCCCCGCTGGCCTCGTCGAGGAGGCTGAGGTCGGCGCGCAGCTCCTCGGTGGGGCGTGAGGGCCGCAGCCTCGGGGACGCCGCGAGTGCCTCGAGCTCGTCGGTCGCGCGCTCGAGGTCGACCGACAGCGCGGTCGCGGTCGTGCTCGCCTGGACCGCGAGGCGCTCGGTCTCGGTCTCGAGCAAAAGCCGCCGCAGCGCGGGGTCGCCGACGAAGGCGTAGACGAGCGCGAGCAGCAGGGTGGCGAGCAGCACGACGGCGACGAGTCGCGTGGGCAGTCGCCGATGCCAGGGGATCGGCTGACTCCCGCGAGGCTGCCCTCGGGCCATCCCACCTCCGTCGACGCCGCGCCGTGCCCGCTGGGTGCGGGCACGCCCTCGGCAGCCTACCGCCGAGGCCGCGGGCCTCGCGCCGCGGCGGCCGCCGGCGTCGCCACGCCGCTACGATCCCGCTCATGCAGCCCGCCGTCGCCGACCAGCCGCTCCTCGCGCGCGCCGACTGGCGCGTCCAGGCGCCCGACGCCGTCCTCCTGCGCCGCTTCGGCTACGTCCGCGCGGTCGGTGGGGTCGCCTGGACGCTCGTCGTGGCCCTACTCGTGTGGCGGCTCGGCGCGACGGCCCTGCCGCTGGCCCTCGGCGTGCCGGTCCTCGTCGTCGTCACCGCGATCTACTTCGCCCGCTCCCTGCGCTACCCCAGGACGATGGTCACCGTCTCGCTCGTCGCCGACGCCGTCGTCCTCGCCTCGGCGATCGCCTTCTTCGGGGGCACCGGCGCGGGGCTCGTGCTGCTCTACGCGATCGTCGTCGTCAGCGCCGGGCTCCTGCTCGGACCCGGCAGCGCGGCGTGGTTCACCCTGCTGTGCCTGCTGCTCGGCCTCGGTCAGCTCGGCCTCGAGCAGCTCGGGCTGACCCCCCAGCTCCTGCACCGCCCCGATCTCGGCGACCGCCTCGCGGTGCTCGCCGCGAGCAGCGCGGGGCTCGTGAGCGTGGGCTACCTCTCGGCGACGTACGCCAGCCGCCTCCACGAGCTCATCGCCGAGGCCGGCCTCGAGGCGATGCGGGCCCGCGATCGCGGGCAGCGCCGTCGACGCTACGTCGAGCAGACCAGCGAGGAGGCCTCCCGGCGCCTCGGCGAGCTCGGCGCGCTCGCCGAGGCCCTCGTCTCGGGCGAGGCCGACCCTGCGCGCCAGGCCGAGCACGCCGCGAGGCTGCGCCGTGGGCTCGCCGAGCTCGACACCGCCGTGGCCGAGCTCGGCGACGCCGCCGCGCTCGACCTCCTGCGTGAGGCCCGACCCGAGCCCGTCGCGCTCGACGAGGTCGTCGCCGAGGCCCGGGCGGTGCTGTCGGAGCGCCTCGACGGCCATGTCGTCACCGTCGACGTGCCAGCGATCAGCATCGTCGGCGACGAGCGTGCCGCCCGTCGGGCGGTGCTCAACCTCCTCGAGAACGTCGCCGAGCACACCCCTGAGGGCACCCGTGCCCACATCGCCGCGCGCCGCAGCGGCGGGCACGGCGTCCTCGCGGTCACCGACGACGGGCCGGGCGTGCCCGAGTCCCGCGCCGAGCGGCTCTTCGAGCCCGACGGGGAGGGCACGGTGGGCCTGCCGCTCGTCCGCGAGCTCTGCGAGGCGATGGGCGCCACGGTCCACCACGAGACGAGCGCGGCGGGGGGCGCGCGCTTCGTCCTCACGTTCCGTCTCGCCCCCGGCGGCAGCAAGGGCGAGTCGGGCTGAGCCGGCGTCCACGGCACCTCCGACGCCGCCGGCGGGGTGGCCGCTAGACTCCGGGCACCATGAGCACGCCTGAGCAGCACCCCACGCTGGACCCGCCGCTCGGACGGGTCCTCACCGCGCTGGCCACGCCGTTCGACGCCGAGGGCTCGCTCGACCTCGACGGCGCCCAGCGACTCGCGGCGCACTGCGTCGAGCACGGCTCCGACGGCCTCGTCGTCTGCGGCACGACCGGCGAGTCGCCGACGCTGACGCACGAGGAGACCCTCGCGATGTTCCGCGCGGTCGTCGAGGCCGTCGACGGGCGCGCCACCGTCGTGGCCGGCACCGGCAAGAACGCCACCGCCGAGACCGTCGCGCTGACCCGCGAGGCCGCGACCACCGGCGTCGACGGCGTCCTCGCCGTCACCCCGTACTACAACCGGCCCTCGCAGCGCGGCCTCACCGCCCACTTCGAGGCCGTGGCCGCCGCGGCCGGGGGCCTGCCGGTGATCCTCTACAACATCCCTGGGCGCACCGCGCGGGAGATCGCCGTCGACACCCTCGTCGACCTCGCCGAGCGCGTCGAGGCCATCGCCGGGGTCAAGGACGCCGTCGGCGACCTCGGCAAGACCTCGTGGGTGGCCGCGCGCACCCCGGAGGACTTCGTCATCTACGCCGGCGACGACGCCGCGACGTTGCCGATGCTCGCCGTCGGCGGCGCCGGCGTGATCAGCGTCTCGGCCCACCTCGCCGGGCGGGACTTCGCCGAGATGGTCGCGGCGTTCCCCACCGACCCGGCGCGCGCCCGGGCGCTGCACCAGCGGCTGCTGCCGCTCATCAGCGCCCTCATGACCACCGACCCGAGCCCCGCACCGCTCAAGGCCGCGCTGCGGCGCCTCGGCCTGCCCGCTGGCCCGGTTCGCGCCCCCCTCGTCGACGTCGACGAGGCGACCCTCGCGGTCATCGAGCACGCCCTCGTCGGCTACGGCCTGCTGGAGCCCTCATCGTGACGTCCCCGCATCCACCGGTCGCCATCGCGTTCTACGGGGGGCTCGGTGAGATCGGGCGCAACATGGCCTCGATCGAGGTCGACGGGCGCCTGCTCATCGTCGACGTCGGCCTCATCTTCCCCGATGCCGAGCACTTCGGGATCGACCTCATCCTGCCCGACTGGGGCGCGCTGGCCGAGCGCGCCGCCGACATCGAGGCCGTCGTCATCACCCACGGCCACGAGGACCACCTGGGGGCCCTGCCCTTCTTCCTGCGGGAGTTCCCGAGCGTCCCGGTCTACGGCACGAAGCTCACCGTCGGGCTCATCGAGGCCAAGCTCGAGGAGCACCCCGAGATCGACGCCGACCTGCGCGAGGTCGAGGCGGGCGAGCGCCTCGAGGTCGGCCCCTTCGACCTCGAGTTCGTCGGCGTGACCCACTCCATCCCCGATGGGCTCGCTGTGGCGGTCCACACCCCGCACGGCACGATCCTGCACTCCGGGGACTTCAAGCTCGACCAGACCCCGATCGACGGGCACCCCACCGACGTGCCCCACCTCGCCGCGCTCGGCGACGACGGCGTCGCGCTCGTGCTCGCCGACTCGACGAACGCCGAGAGCCCCGGCTTCGTGCCCAGCGAGAAGACCGTCGGCTCGACGATGCACGAGGTCTTCGAGCGCGCGACCGGGCGGATCGTCCTCACGACGTTCGCGAGCCACATCCACCGGGTGCAGCAGGCCATCGACGCCGCGGTCGCCGCGGGGCGCAAGATCTGCTTCGTGGGCCGGTCGATGCTGCGCAACATGCCGATCGCCCGTGAGCTCGGCTACCTGCGCTACGCCGACGAGGACGTCATCGACCTGCGCGAGGTCGCCGGCCTGCCCCGCGAGCAGGTCGCGATCATCTGCACCGGCAGCCAGGGCGAGCCCTTCGCCGCGCTGTCGCTCATGGCCGCCGGGCGCCACCGCCAGGTCAGCCTCGAGCGCGGCGACACCGTCGTCATGGCCTCGAGCGTCATCCCCGGCAACGAGTCGGCGATCTACCGCTCGATCAACGGGCTCTACCGTCAGGGCGCGACGGTCGTGCACAAGGGTGTCGCGCCAATCCACGTCTCCGGCCACGCCGCCGCCGACGAGCTGAAGTTCTTCCACAACGTCGTGCGCGCCGACGCGGCGATCCCCATCCACGGCGAGTACCGCCACCTCGTCGCCCACCGTGAGATCGCCGTGGAGTGCGGGGTGCCCGACGACCAGGCCCTGGTCTGCGTCGACGGCGACGTCGTCGTGCTCGAGGACGGGCAGGTGCGCAAGGGCGAGGGCTTCGAGCCCGGCCGGGTCTACGTCGACGGGCTCGGCGTCGGCGACGTCGGCAACGCCGTGCTGCGCCACCGCGAGCAGCTCTCCGCCGACGGCATCTGCGTCGCGGTCGTCGTCATCGACACCCGCGCCCGCCTGCTCGGGGACCCGGCGGTGACCCAGAAGGGCGTGATCTACGAGCCCGAGCAGGCCGCCCTGCTCGAGAAGGCCTCCGCGGCGCTGGCCACCGAGCTCGACCGGGTCGACCATGACGGCGACCAGGCGACGATCCGTCGCCAGGCCGTGCAGACCCTCGCGCGCTTCTGGCGCGACGAGGTCGGCCGCCGCCCCGTCATCCACGTCCAGATCGTCGAGGCCTAGCGCGATGTCGACGACGAGCGAGCGCAAGCGCTCCGCGAAGGGGGGCGATCGCCCCCGCGCCGGCAAGGGCGCGGGCAAGCCCCCGGCCAAGGGCAAGGCCGGCGCGAAGGGCAAGGGCGCGGGCCCGCGCAAGGCCCCGGCCAAGGGCAAGGCCCCGGCCAAGGGCAAGGCCAGCGCGAAGGGCAAGCGCACGGGCGGCTCCGGGGGCAAGGGCGCACGCGCCGGCGGAGCAGACGTCCCGCAGGTGCGCGACCACCTCCGCGGCGGCTGGGGCTTCGGCCTCGTCGTCATCGCGGCGCTGGCCGCGCTCGGCCTCTACGCCGACGCTGCGGGCATCGTCGGCTTCGCCTTCGCCCAGGCCCTGCGGGGTCTCGTCGGGGTCTTCGCCTACGGCGCGCCGGTGGCGATGGCCGTCGGCGGCGTCGTGCTCCTGCTCGAGCCACGGCCGGCCACCGCCCGCGTCGTCATCGGGCTCGGCCTCGTCGTGCTCTCCGCACTGGGGCTGTGGCATCTCGCGCAGGGCGCGCCGACGTGGCAGGCGCCGCTCGGCGAGCTCCACGAGGCCGGCGGCTGGGTCGGCGCGACGGTCGCGGTGCCCCTCGAGCGCCTCGCCGCGACGTGGGGCACCGTCGTCATCCTCGTGCCACTCGGGCTGCTCGGGCTGCTCATCGCCACGGCGACGCCGCCGCGGACGCTCGCACGGGGGGTCGTCGAGGCGGCGCGGTCGGCGCGCTCGCGCGCCGAGGAGCGTCGGGCACGCCGCGACATCGACGACGACGACGTCGTCGACGGCATCGACGACCCTGACGTCGATCCCGCCGAGGACCAGGCCGCGCCCGTCGCCGTCGACGAGGGCGGGCCCGACGAGGCGGCGCCGACGACGCTGCTCGACGAGGAGGCCACCGCGGTCGTCGACGAGGAGGCCGGCGAGGCCGCCCCAGCCGAGGCTGAGGAGGGGCTCAGCGACACCCAGCTGCTGCCCGGTGGCGTCGAGGCCGAGGGCCCACCGGCGGCCCGCAGGCTCGAGCGGCCCGCCGATGACCCGTGGGCCGACTACGCCCTGCCCGGGCTCGATCTCCTGCGCACCGGTCGGGCCGCCGGCGGCGGCCAGCACGCCCGCGACCAGATGGCACGGGCGCTCGAGGGCACCCTCGCCCAGTTCGGCGTCGACGCGCGCATCGGCCGGATCTCCTCGGGCCCGACGGTCACCCGCTTCGAACTCCAGCTCGGGGAGGGCGTGCGCGTCGGCGCGGTGACCAAGCTCGCCGACGACATCTCCTACGCCCTGGCCACCCCCGAGATCCGCATCGTCGCGCCGATCCCCGGCAAGTCGGCGATCGGCATCGAGGTCCCCAACCGCTACCGCGGGGTCATCACCCTCGGCGACGTGCTGCGCAGCCCCGAGGCCGACGCGCAGGGCCACCCCCTGACCGTCGGGCTCGGCGTCGACATCGCCGGCAACCCCGTGCTCGTCAACCTCGCGAAGATGCCCCACCTGCTCATCGCCGGGGCGACGGGCTCGGGCAAGTCGGTGACGATGAACGGCATCGTCACCTCGATCCTCATGCGGGCCACGCCCGCCGATGTGCGGATGATCCTCGTCGACCCCAAGCGCGTCGAGCTCAACCACTACGAGGGCGCCCCCCACCTGCTCACCCCGGTGGTCACCGACCCCAAGCGCGCCACCGAGGCGCTGGCCTGGGCGGTCGACGAGATGGAGCAGCGCTACGAGCGCCTCGCGCTGCTCGGCTACCGCAACGTCGACGCCTACAACGAGGCCGTCGCGGCCGGCACGGTGCGCGCCGCGCCCGCGGCCAGCGGCGAGGCCGACCGCAACGACGGCGGCGCCTCCGGCGAGGCGGTGGGCTGGGAGCCGCTGCCCTACATGCTCTTCATCATCGACGAGCTCGCCGACCTCATGATGGTGGCCCCGCGCGACGTCGAGAGCCACATCGTGCGCATCGCGCAGATGGCGCGTGCGGTGGGCATCCACCTCATCGTCGCGACGCAGCGCCCCTCGGTCGACGTCGTCACCGGGCTCATCAAGGCGAACATCCCCTCGCGCGTCGCCCTGGCGATGGCCACGCAGGCCGACAGCCGCACGATCCTCGACCAGGGGGGCGCGGAGAAGCTCGTCGGCGACGGTGACATGCTCTTCACGCCCGCCAACGCCTCCAAGCCCCACCGCATCCAGGGCTGCCTCGTCACCGAGCCCGAGATCGAGGCCGTCGTCGAGGCGTGCAAGAGCCAGCGCGAGCCCGACCACGTCGCGGGGATCGTGCGCGAGGGCGAGGCGGCGCAGATGGCCGACCTCACCGAGGGCAGCGCCTCGGACAGCGACCTCACGAGCAAGGCCAAGGAGCTCGTCGTGCGCTCCGGGCTCGGCTCGACGTCGATGCTCCAACGCAAGCTCAAGGTCGGGTTCGCCCGCGCCGGGCGCATCATGGACGAGCTCGAGGAGCTCGGCGTCGTCGGTCCCTCGCAGGGCTCGAAGGCCCGCGACGTGCTCATGACCGTCGAGGAGCTCGAGAGCGGCCACGGCGACCGCGACGACCCGCACGCGTGAGCCGCGGGCACGAGGAGGCAGCGGTGGGTGGGCACGGCGTGCGACTGCTCGTCTCGGGCGGCGGCACCGCCGGTCACGTCTACCCCGCGCTCGCCGCGCTCGACGCCTGGGAGCACAGCGGGCATCCGCGACCCGACGTCCGCTGGGTCGGCTCGCCGGGCGGCATGGAGCGCGACATCATCGCCCAGCGGGGCCTGCCCTTCCACGCGGTGGCCAGCGGCCCGCTGCGCGGCGCCTCGCCGCTCAAGACCGCGTGGTCGCTGCTGCGCCTGCTCGTCGGGCTCGTCCAGTCGGTCGTGCTGCTCGCACGCCTGCGCCCTCAGGTCGTGCTCACCACCGGCGGCTACGTCAGCGTGCCCGTGGCCGTGGCCGCGTGGCTGCTGCGACGGCCGGTCGTCGTCTTCCTCCCCGACGTCGTGCCCGGCCTCGCGGTGAGGCTGCAGGCCCGCGTGGCCACGCGCGTGGCGGCCTCCTTCGAGGACGCCACCGCGGCCCTGCCGCGCAAGCGGACGGTCGTCACCGGCTACCCCGTGCGTCCCGCGCTGCTCGAGGCCGACCCGTCGGCCGCGCGCGCCGCGCTCGGCCTCGGCGAGGACGACCTGCCCGTCCTGCTGCTCTACGGCGGCAGCCTCGGGGCGCGCACGCTCAACTACGGGGTCGCCCCCGTGCTGCCCGAGATCCTCGAGCGCTGC
This sequence comes from Egibacteraceae bacterium, assembly GCA_046498405.1. Lineage (GTDB taxonomy): Bacteria > Actinomycetota > Nitriliruptoria > Euzebyales > Egibacteraceae > T1Sed10-49. The sequence continues at coordinate 27,544 of JAWOAS010000208.1, read as the reverse complement.
CACTTCATCCACGTCAGTGGCCAGCTCGACCACGACGAGCTCGAGCGACGCACCGCTGAGCTGCCCCCGACGCTCGCGGCGCGCTACCACCTCCATGCCTTCCTCGGCGACCGCCTCGTCGACGCGATGGCCGCGGCGGACCTCTGCATCGCCCGCGCGGGGGCCTCGACGCTGGCCGAGCTGCCCGCGGTGGGGCTGCCCGCGGTCGTGGTCCCCGGCCCGTTCAGCGACCAGCAGGCCAACGCCGAGTACCTCGAGCGTCGGGGCGCCGCGCTCGTGCTCTCCAACGAGGCCGCGCGTGCCGGGGCCCTCGGTGGCCTCGTCCTGCAGATGCTCGACGACCCCGACGGACGCGCGGCGATGGCCGAGGCCAGTCGCGCCCTCGCGCGCCCCGATGCCGCCGAGCGCCTCAACGCCGAGGTGCGGGCGCTGGCCCGGGGGCGCTGAGACTCCCTGCTCAGCGGGGTGCGCCGGAGTGCTGCGGGGACCGTTCGGCCCGGTCGGCGACGGCATCGCCGACGCCGAGCAGGGGCAGGCGCACGCGCACCGTCGTGCCCCGCCGGGCCTCGTCGACGATGCCGACCCGCCCACCGAGGGCGGAGACGAGCGCGCGGACGATCGCCAGGCCCAACCCCGCGCCGGAGGTCGTCATCCGCATGGGGTCCTCGATGCGCTCGAAGCGCTCGAAGACGCGCTCGCGGTCGCGCTGGGGGATGCCCCGGCCCTCGTCGACGACGTCGAGGACCGCCTCGTCGCCGACCTCGCCGAGGCGCACGGTCACCGTCGAGCCCGCCGGCGAGAACTTGCAGCTGTTGTCGAGGAGGTTGGCGAGGATCTGTCGCAGTCGCAGCGCGTCGGTCGTGCCGAGCATCTGCGGTGGCGCGTCGAGCACGAGGGCGTGGCGGTCGCAAGCCCTGCGGGCGGCCTCGACCTCCTCGGCGACGATGGCGACGAGGTCGGTGGCGGTAGGACTGACCCGTGGCCGCGTGGCGGCGTGGGACGACAGCTGCGCGACGAGGATGAGGTCCTCGATGAGGCGACCGAGGTGGTCGGCGCTCTGCTCGATCTGGCCGAGGAGCTTGGCCCGCTGGGCCCCGTCGAGTTGGTCGGCCCGGCGCGACAGCAGCTGGCTGCTGGCCTTGATCGGCGTGAGCGGCGTGCGCAGCTCATGACCGACCACCGAGAGCATGTCGTCCTTCATCCGGGCGACGCGACGCTCCTCGGTGACGTCGTGGACGACGACGACCCGCAGCCGGTCGGTGTCGCGCCGCTCGGTGAGACCGGAGACCGCGACCCGCCAGACGCGTTGGTCGTCGGACTCACCATCGGGGCTCACGTCGTGCACGCCCTGCTGGGTCCATGGGCCGGGCCCGAGCACGTCGACGACGGGTCGTCCGAGGGCCTCGTCGATGCCGGTGAGGTCGACCATCGCCGGGTTCCACAGGGCGAGGTCGCCGTCGGCGTCGAGCACGAGGATCCCGTCGGCGGTGTGGTCGACGACGGCGCGCAGGGTGGCCCGCTCCTGCTCGAGAGCCGTGAGTGCCTCGACCCGCTCGAAGTGCACCGACGCCGAGGTCGCGAGGCGCTGCAGCCACGGCTCGACGTCGCGCGAGGGGGCGAGGACGCCTTGCCAGGCCACGAGCACCCCGCTGCCGAAGCCGATGCCGATCGCCGGCGTGGTCCCTGCGTTGGGGCCGAGCTCCTCGGCTGAGCCGTGCTGGAGCTCGGCACGACGTGGATCGAGGGGACACCGCCCGCTGGCGGCGGGAACGGCGGTTGCCCAACGCCCGTGGCGCCACACCGCGCTCTGCAACGCGAGGGTCTGCTCGACGCCGGCGACGAGGATCTCCGCGACATCGCGCGCAGTCGTCGACTCGCCGAGGCGGTGCTCGGTGCGCACGAACGCGGAGGAGCGCTCCCGGTCGAGCTGCGCGGCGACGCGCTGTCGGCTCGTCACGAAGACGAGGGCGAGTGGCGCAGCGAGGGCTGGCAGGGTGACGGGGCTCTGCCGCCAGACGATGACCGTCAGCAGCGCCAGCGCCCCGTTGCAGGCGATGACGAGCGCGTTCGTCGTGGCCATGCGGCGCAGCGTCGTCCGGAAGGGGGCCTCGGCGGTGATGGCGACGATCCCGCTCACCGAGAGGGTGTTGACGACGAGGAAGGTGCCGATCGACGCCGCGAACGCGAGCCCCTCGACGAACGGTGCCGGACTCGCGGCGCCACCCACGGCCGCGAACGCCAGCAACGCGGCGGCGGCACCGGCGAGGTACTGGGAGACGTTGAAGACGAACTTGATGGGCTGGGCCCGGTCGACGAGTTGCCAGACGAGTTGTGCGAGCGCGACGCCGAGCAGGACGGTTCCTGCGTCGAGGATGAGCAGGCTGACCATGAACGCGGAGTCCGAGAGCGTGAAGCGCACGCTGCTCGAATGCCGGTAGGGAAGCTCGATGCGCAGAAGCTCGCCGAGCACCATGGCGGCGGCGACGGCGAGCGCGGCGAGGGGCTCGACCCTGCGGACGTCGAGCGCAACCGCCACGGCTGCGAGCACGATCGCGGCCGACACCGTGACGGCGATGAGCACGAGACCTGCGCGGGGCATGCGCTCATCGCTCATCACGGTGACCGATCACGAGGGCGGCGCGAGCGTCCAGCCGTCGCCCACCCAGCGGGCGACGTCCCAGTCCTCGCCGACCCAGCGGGCGACGTCCCAGTCCTCGCCGACCCAGCGGGCGACCCTCCAGTCGTCGCCGACCCAGCGGGCGACGTCCCAGCCGTCGGCGACCCAGCGGGCGACGTCCCAGTCGTGGGCGACCCAGCGGGCGACCTTCCAGTCGTCGGCGACCCAGCGGGCGACGTCCCAATCCGAGGCGTCCCAGGTGTCCCGGTCCCACTGCTCGGCGTTCCAGTCGGCGCCGACCCAGCGTGCGACGCTCCACTCGGCGGTGACCCAGCGCGCCACGACCCAGCGGGCCACGGCCCAGTCCCCGGAGGCCCACCCCTCGCCGTGCCAGTCAGCGGCCACCCAGCGTGCGACCGTCGGCATCGGAGCAGCGGTGGCATCCACGCCAGCGTCGGCCGCGGCGTGCGGCGGTGGCCCGCCGGGACGGGCCGGGCCGGTCGCCAGGCCCACGGCCGGAGGCGCCGCAGCGGCGCGTGCCTGGTCGGCCCGCGCGTTGCGACGCTCGGCGCCGTTGCCGGGCACGGCGTCGGCGGTCTCCTCCGGCTCGATCTCCGGGCGTCGCGAGGTCATCGCCGACGCCGCTTCGACCGTGGCCCGGGCGTCGAGGTGGGCGTCCGTGCCAGCGCCGTCGACGAGGGCGTCGGCGAGCTCGGCGCCGTCGAGGGAGGGGTTGACGCCCGAGGCGAGCGCGGCGACGCCGGCGGTGAGCGCAGCCGCCGCAGAGGTCCCCGACCCCCGCACGAGACCGGCCTCGAGTCGGGCCTCCGCCGTCGGCGAGCTGCCCGGACGGGCAAGGGCCTCGGCCTGCGAGTCCGGTGCGAGATGGCCGACGACGTCGACGCCGGCGGCGAGGACCTGTGGTTGGGGGGCGCCGTTGCGGTCCGCGCCGCGACCGCTGGAGCGCCACTCGACCCATCCGTCCTCCTCGCCACCGTCGAGCGCGCCAACCGCGAGGCTGCCGGGGGAGGTCGCCGGGGAGGACAGGCTGCCGGCATCGTTGCCGCTGCCGGTGATGACGAGGACGCCGGTCGCCGCGAGGCGCAGCACCGCGAGGTCGAGGAGTTGCCCAGCCTCGCTGTCGGGGTCGACGCCGAGCGCGAGCACGGCAAGGCGGATGCCGAGCGACCGACCTGGACCCTCGAGCCACTGCAGCGCGCCGAGGACCTGGCCGAGGCTCGTGGCGCCTTCGTCGTCGGCGACCTTGAGCGAGAGGACGCCGGCCTCCGGCGCGACGCCCGGCGCGCTCGCGCCTTGCGCAGCGATGAGCGAGGCCATGTACGTGCCATGCCCGAACCGGTCGCCGCCGCCCTCGCCGGTGAAGTCGACCTCTCCCGCGACGCTGCCCGCGAGCGCGTCGACGGGAGCGACGCCGGTGTCGATGAGCGCGACGAGGCTTCCGGACCCGGCGGTGTCCTCGTCCCAGAGCTCGGGCGCACCGGTGGCGGTCACCCCGGGGTCGGTGTAGTCGGAGAAGTCCGCGACCGCGGGGTCGGTCTCCTCGCTGAGCCAGGCGAGCTCGGCGTCGGCGGCCACCGCGTCGGCGGGTGCCTCGGGGCTGCGGACGACGAGCGCGTCGGCCACGGGCAGGTCCTCGATGACCTCGGCGCCGGCGGGCAGGTCCGCGCCCTCGGGCACGATCCACTCGGCCGCCTCGGCCGCGGAGACCGCCGTCGGCGGCAGCAGCGCTGCGACGAGCGCGACCGCGAGCACGAGGGCGAGATGGCGTCGGGTGTTGGTGCGTGGCTCCCGTGGGGCTCCCATCGCGGTTCCTCCTGGCTGCACGATCGAGGTCTCGTCCATGCCGCGGGCGACGCGGCAGTGCCGACTACCTAGGGTGATCGGCAGGGAGGACCGGGTGCTTGAGCGGATGAGGCCTCATCGGCGCGGATCCCTCGGTGGCGCCCCTTGGCGTAGGCTGCCCAGCGGTACAACCGGAACGTGAGCAGGCGAATCGGACAGGGGCCATGGAGAAGCGGACGATCCTCGAGGGCATGGCCGCGCAGCGCGACCAGACCGTTGGTCGGCTCGGCGATGCGTCGGTGCCGTGGGAACGCGTCATGCCCAACGGGCTGAGCGTCCTCGACGTCGTTACGTGGCTCGTCGAGACCGACGCGGTCGCGGGGCGCGGGCGCCTCCGTGCCCTCGCCAGCGTCGCGCAGCCCGCCTCCACCGATGACCCCGACCTCGACCCAGCGCCGCTGCTCGAGGCCCTCGACGCCGGCGGGCGGCGCCTACGCGAGCGGCTGCGCCGGCTGCCACGGGCGCTGTGGGCCGTTGCGACGGCCACGGGGGCCCAGGCGCGCCTGCCGCTCGACGAGGTGCTCGCCCTCTACGTCCAGCGCGAGTGGGCGGCGCTCGCCCACCCGCTCGGTGATCTCGACGAGGCGCCGAGCGGTGTCGTCCTGCCAGCCGACCCGGCGAGCCTCGTCATCACCGACGCCGCGCTCGCGCGACTGCCCGTCGAGGTGTTGCCCCGCGCCACGCCCCGCGTGGGCGTGGTCCGCCTCGAGGTCGCCCCGCTGCCCGGATCGGCGCCGGTCCGCTGGTGGGGGGTCGACTTCGCGCGCAAGCACTACGGTCCGCGGGTCACCGCCCTGCCCGACGCCCGTGTCGGGCTGTGGGGCGGCGCGCTCGTGCGGATCCTTGACGGGGCGGTGGGGTGGCGGGAGCTCGAGGGGCATGGGCTCGACGTCGAGGGCGATCGGGACCTCGCGGCGGCCTGTCTCGAGCCAACGGGCACGGCCGCCTGACGCCGCGGTCGGTTCGGCGTCCCCGGCTGCCCGGGCAGCCTCGGCAAGCGTCTGCCGCGCCTCGTCGTCCCTATACTGTGGGGTCGACGCGGCGCCCGAGCGAGCCCTCCTCGACGACGCGGCGCGCGGACTCCCCACACCATGCGGTGGTCACGGGATACCACCTTGGAGGCGACGGAAGATGTCGACCGGCATCGGCGATGCGCTGCGCGCGGCGCGTGAGCGCGCGGGCATCACGCTTGCCGACGCGGCCGCGGAGACGCGGATCCGCCAGTCCTTCCTCGCCGCGCTCGAGCGCGAGGAGTTCGACCACCTCGGCGGCGACGTCTACGTCAAGGGCTTCCTGCGCAGCTACGCGCGCTTCCTCGGCCTCGACCCCGACCCCTTCGTCGAGGCCTTCGTCCAGGTGCGGCCCGAGGCCAGCGAGTGGGGGACGATGGCCTCCGAGCCGATCGAGACCCCGACGCAGGCGCGCAGGCCGATCGCCGTGGTCGTGGCCGTCGTCGCGGTGCTCGTCCTCGGGGGGCTCGCCTTCCTCGGCACCCTCGCCGGCGACGATGGCGGGGAGACCGACGAGGTCGCCGCGCCCGACCCCGTCGAGGAGGAGACCCCGACACCGAGCCCCGAGCCGGACGAGCCCGACGAGGAGCCCGACGAGGGGGAAGGCGAGGAAGGCGACGAGGAGTCCGGTGAGGAGGACCCCGACGAGGAGTCCGACGAGGAGGACGAGGAGGAAGAGGAGGAGGAGACCGAGGAGCCCGATCTCTCCGAGGGCATCGTTCTCGACTTCACCGTCGTCGGCAGCGGGTCCTGGGCGCGCGTCACCGTCGACGGGGTCGTCGTCAACGAGCGCATCTTCGACGCCGGCTTCAGCGAGACCTACGAGGGGGACGACATCCTCTTGCGGATCGGCGATGCGGCCAACGCCGAGATCGTGGTCAACGGCGAGGGGCTCGGGGACCTCGGCGGCAGCGGGCAGGTCGTCGAGGTGAGCTGCAGCACGGACCGGGCGGCCTGCGACGTCGACGTCGTCGCGTGAGCGCCTCCTCCAGCGACGCGTCGAGGGCCGCGGTCGCGGCTGCCGGACGGGTGCGCCAACCCGCGGTCGCGCTCGTCACGCTGGGCTGCGGGCGCAACGAGGTCGACAGCGCGCAGGTCGCGGGCAGCCTCGCCGAGGCGGGCTTCACGCTCGTCGACGACCCCGCCGGCGCCGACTGCATCCTCGTCAACACCTGCACGTTCATCGAGCCGGCCCGCGAGGAGTCGGTCGACACCGTCCTCGAGGCCACCGAGCACGACGTGCCGGTGCTCGTCATGGGCTGCATGGCCGAGCGCTACGGCAGCGAGCTCGCCGCGGCGATGCCCGAGGCCACCGGCGTCCTCGGCTTCGCCGACTACCCCCGGCTGCCCGAGCACGTCGCCGCCGCTCTCGGCCTCGCCGCGCCCGCCCCGCAGGCGGCGACCGACCGCCGGACTCGCGACGGCGCGACGCTCGCGGTCAGTGGCACGAACACCCCGCTGCCCCTCGTCGCCCCGCCGCCGCACGCCCCGCCGACCGCGGCGTTCCCCGTCCGCACCCAGCCCAAGGGGCCGTGGGCCTACCTCAAGCTCGCGGCCGGCTGCGACCGGGCCTGCGCGTTCTGCACGATCCCGAGCTACCGGGGGGCCTTCCGCTCGCGCCCCGTCGAGGAGATCCTCGCCGAGGCGCAGGCGCTGGCCGCCGCCGGGGTGCGTGAGCTCGTCGGGGTCAGCGAGAACACGACGAGCTACGGCAAGGACCTCGCCGCCGGTCGCGACGCCCAGCGCGAGCTCGTCGCGGGACTCGACCGCGTCGAGGGCCTCGAGCGCGTGCGCCTGCTCTACCTCCAGCCCGACGAGCTCACCGACGACCTCATCGCGGCGATGGCCGCCTCCGAGCGCGTCGCGAGCTACTACGACCTCTCGCTACAGCACGCCAGCCCCGACGTCGTGCGCGCGATGGCCCGCGGCGGTGGCGCCGAGCGCTACCTCGCGCTCATCGAGCGCATCCGGACCCACGACCCCGACGCGGTCCTGCGCTCGTCGTTCATCGTCGGCTTCCCCGGGGAGGGCGAGGCCGACGTCGCCGTGCTCGAGGACTTCCTCGCCGCGGCGGGCATCGACTGGACCGCCTTCTTCGTCTACTCCGACGAGGAGGGCACCCCCGCGGCGGTCCTGCCGGGCCGGGTCGAGCCCGACGAGGCCCGCGCCCGGCGCGACCACCTCCTCGACGTTGCCGAGGCGGTCGCCGAGGAGCGCGCGGAGCGCTTCGTCGGGCGCACCCTTGAGGTCCTCGTCGAGGGCCACGAGGCCGGGGCGGCCATCGGCCGCTCCTACCGCGAGGCGCCCGAGACCGACGGCGAGGTGCGCCTGCCCGCCTGCCAGACCCCCGTCGGGCGCAGCGTGCGCGCCGAGGTCCTCGCCGCCGACGGGGTCGACCTCCTCGCCCGGCCGCTGGGAGGGGCAGCGTGAGCCCCGGCGGGCTCTCCGCGGAGATCGTCGCGGTCGGCACCGAGCTGCTGCTCGGCGACGCCGTCGACACGAACTCCGCGCACCTCTCGCGGCGCCTCGCCGAGATCGGCGTCGACGTCTACCGCCACACCGCCGTCGGCGACAACCCCGCCCGGCTCGAGGCGGCGATCGCCGAGGCCTGCGGGCGCGCCGACGCGGTGCTCGTCACCGGGGGGCTTGGACCGACCCAGGACGACCTCACCCGCGACGCCGTCGCGGCCCTGGCCGGGGTGCCCCTCGAGCGCGACGAGCGCCTCGTGGCCCACCTCGACCGCTTCTTCCGCGACCGCGGCCGGGAGATGCCGGTGGCCAACCTCCGCCAGGCCGACTTGCCGGCCGGCGCGCGGGTGCTCGAGCCGGTGGGCACCGCTGCGGGCTTCGCTCTCGACGTCGCCGGCGCGACGGTGTACTGCCTGCCCGGGGTGCCCCGGGAGATGGCCCCGATGGCCGACGCCGACGTTGTCCCTGAGCTCGCCGCTCGGGCGGGGGCACAGGTCACCGTCAGCCGCCTCGTGCGCACCGCCGGGATGAGCGAGTCCCTCGTGGCCGAGCGCGCGGGAGCGCTCGTCGAGCGCCTCGAGGAGGCCGGCAACCCCACCGTGGCCTTCCTCGCCTCGCGCGGCGAGACCCGGGTGCGGGTCACCGGCAAGGCCGACAGCCGGCAGGCGGCCCTCGCTCTCGTCGACCCCGTCGTCGACGAGCTCGTCGACCGCCTCGGGTCCGGGGTGGTCGGCCTCGACGACGAGGGCGTCGAGCACGCGATCGCCCGGCTGCTGCGCGAGCGCGGCTGGACCCTGGCCCTGGCCGAGTCGGTCACCGCCGGCCTCCTCAGCGGCCGCCTCGTCGGCGTGGCCGGGGCCTCCGAGTGGCTCCTCGGAGGCCTCGTCGTCTACGCCACGGCGAGCAAGCGGGCCCTCGCCGGGCTCGACGAGGTGCTCGACGCGCACGGGCCGGTGAGCGAGGCGACCTCGATCGCGCTGGCCACCGCCGCGCGCGAGCGTCTCGACAGCGACGTCGGGCTCGGCGTCACCGGGGTGGCCGGTCCCGACGCGCAGGACGGCGTCGCGCCCGGCACGCTCATCGTCGCGGTCGACCTACCGGGCCGGCCGCCGGGCGCCCGCACGATCACCCTGCCGCCGCGCGAGCGCCCGGCGATGCTCGAGTTCGCGACGAGCGCCGCGCTCGACCACCTCCGGCGCGCGCTCGCCGACGTCGACGCGCCCGGCTGGTGAGCGGTGACCGAGCGGCTCTTCGTCGCCGTGACCGTCCCCTCCGAGGTCCGCGCGCGCCTCGACGCCGCCCTCGCGGGGCTGCGGCAGCGCTGGCCCTCGCTGCGCTGGACCCGGCCCGAGGGCTGGCATCTCACCCTCGCCTTCGTCGGCGACTGCGACGAGGACCGCGCGCGGGAGGTCAGCGACGCCGCCGCTGAGGCCGCCGCCGCGGTCGGCCCCTTCGAGGTCGCGCTCACCGGGCAGCTCGGCAGCTTCGGGCGACGGGTGCTCTGGGCGGGGGTCGCCGCCCCCGAGGGCCTCGTGACGCTCGCCGAGCGCACCCGCGCGGGGCTGGCCGCCCGGGGCATCGACGTCGACGAGCGCCCCTTCTCCGCCCACCTCACCGTCGCCCGCGCGCCCGCCCGCGGGCGCCTGCCGCACGCGCGCCCGCGCTGGCAGGGCCCGAGATCGCCCTGGTGGGTCACCGACGTGCGGGTCATGCGCTCGGTGCCGGCCTCCGGCGGCCCCCGCTACGAGGCCCGCAGCGCCCACCCCCTCGGCGCGGGCCCGTGAGCAGGCGCAACCGTCGCCGCGAGCCCGGTGTGCCGCCACCGAGCGATCCGAACGCCTGTTCGCTACACTGCCCGTCAACAGGCCGCGGCGCCCATCCCCCCACGGGTCGGCCCCCGCGGCTACGGTGAGACCCGACGCCCCGCCCGCCCCGACTGCCAGAGGAGCACCGATGGAGCGTGAGAAGGCTCTCGACATGGCCATCGGCCAGATCGAGAAGCAGTACGGCAAGGGCTCGATCATGCGGATGGGGGAGGAGGCGAAGGTCAACGTCGCCGCGATCCCCACCGGCGCGATCAGCCTCGACCTCGCCCTCGGCATCGGCGGCATCCCGCGCGGCCGGGTCACCGAGATCTACGGCCCCGAGAGCTCGGGCAAGACGACCGTGGCACTCCACGTCGTCGCCGAGGCCCAGCACGCCGGCGGCATCGCGGCGTTCATCGACGCTGAGCACGCCCTCGACCCGCAGTACGCCAAGGCGCTCGGCGTCGACGTCGACGCACTGCTCGTCAGCCAGCCCGACACCGGCGAGCAGGCCCTCGAGATCGCCGACATGCTCGTGCGCTCCGGCGCCGTCGACGTCATCGTCGTCGACTCCGTCGCCGCCCTGACCCCCCGCGCGGAGATCGAGGGGGAGATGGGCGACAGCCACGTCGGCCTGCAGGCGCGGCTCATGAGCCAGGCGCTGCGCAAGCTCGCCGGGACCCTCCACAAGTCGAAGACCTCGGCGGTCTTCATCAACCAGATCCGCGAGAAGGTCGGGGTGATGTTCGGCTCCCCGGAGACGACCTCGGGCGGACGGGCGCTGAAGTTCTACTCCTCGGTCCGACTCGACGTCCGGCGCATCGAGTCGCTCAAGGACGGCAACGAGTTCGTCGGCAACCGCGTGCGCGTCAAGGTCGTGAAGAACAAGGTCTCGGCGCCCTTCCGCCAGGCCGAGTTCGACATCCTCTTCGGCGAGGGCATCTCCAAGGAGGGCTCGCTCATCGACGTCGGAGTCGACCAGGGCATCATCAAGAAGGCCGGGGCCTGGTACACCTACGAGGGCGAGCAGCTTGGCCAGGGCCGAGAGAACGCCCGCAAGTTCCTGCGCGAGCACACCGACGTCGCCGACGCGATCGCCAAGCGGATCGCCGAGCAGCTCGGGCTCGTGCCCACCGACGTCAGCGGCGAGGACACGTCGCTGCACGACGCGCTCGGCGCCGCCGAGGCCGGGTCGGCCACGGGCAGCGGGGCCAGCGACGCCACCGGCAAGGACGACGCGCCCAAGAGCCGCGGGTCGAAGACGGCGTGAGCGCCGAGGAGGTGGCCGCCGACCGCGACGTCGAGGCGGCCGTCGCCTTCCTCCTGCGCTCGACGCGGGCACGGCCCCAGACCGAGGCGGAGGTCCGCGCCAAGCTCCTCGAGCGCGGCTGGGACGACGAGGCCGCCAGCGCCGCGCTCGGGCGTGGTCGGGAGCTCGGCGCCCTCGACGACGCCGCCTTCGCCCGGGCGTGGGTGGAGGACCGTGGCCTCGGTCGCGGCTACGGGGCTAGCCGGCTGCGCCGCGAGCTCACCCGACGGCAGGTCCCCGACGACCTCATCGACACGGCGATGCACGCCGTCGAGCAACGCGACGAGGAGGCCGTGGCCCTCGAGCTCGCGACCGAGCGAGCCGCCCGCCTGCCCAGCGACCTCGACCCCGAGCGCCTCGCCGGCCGCCTCGTCGGCTTCCTCGCGCGCCGCGGCTACCCCGAGGGCCTCGCGCGGCGGGTGGCGCTCCGGGCCTCCGGGCTCGACCGACGCTGGGACTGACGGACGGCCCCACGGGGCCCTCCGTCGGCGCCGGCCCCGCAGCGCGTCGTCTACGCTGCCGGGCGCCGGCCCGAGGTGGCGTGCGAGCGACCCGCGCAAGCGCCGTCGGCGGCGAGGCGAGGACAGGAGGCGAGCCCGGTGACCGTTGCCCAGGCGTGGATCCTCGCGGGGATCCCCGCGCTCGCGGTCGCGCTCATCGCGCTCATCGGGCGGGGCTGGTGGCGCGCGCTGCTCGGCTATGGCGCCCTCCTCACGGCCTTCGGGGTCCTCGTGAGCGTCGACCGAGCCTCCGGCGCGGTCTTCGCGATCCTCATCGCCCTCGTCTACGCCAGCGGCCGCGGTGGCCGCCGGGAGGCCGAGCCCTTCGACGCCACCTCGGGCAGCCGCGCGCTCCAGCGCCCAGACGATCCCGACCTCCTATCGCGACCGTAGGTCGCACCACGTTGACGGTCGGGCCAAGGGCGTCCTATGCTTCGCTGACCAGCGCTTTTGCTGGGGTCGCCCGTGCCGGCGACCTCGCGGCGGCGCGCTGGTGGACCGCCGGGAGGCGGCCGGGCGCAGCGGTCCCGGACCGCTGCGGGGCCCGCCTGAGGGAACGGAGCGTGCATGGGGGCGACGGCGACCACGATCGGGGCCGCGATCCTCGGCCTGGCCGCGCTCGCCCTGCTCGCCGCCCTCCTCCAGCGCCGGCGGCGCGGTCGCGCCCACGAGCAGGCCCATCGGCGGCGGGAGCTCGACGACCGCGAGGAGCGTCTGGCGATCCGCGAGTCGACGCTCGAGACGAAGGCGCACACCCTCGAGCTGCGCGAGGGCCATCTCATCGACCGGGAGCGGCGCCTCGACGCGGGGCAGGCCGACCTCGACGACGCGCGCCTCGTCGTGCGCAAGCGCCTCGAGGAGATCGCCGACTACACCGTCGACGAGGCGCGCCGCGCGCTCATGCGCGAGGTCGAGGCCGACGCCCGGGCCGACGCCCGTGACCTCGTCCGCGAGGTCGAGGAGCGCGCCCGGGCCGAGTCGACGCGCCGAGCGCACGACATCGTCGCCACGGCCATCCAGCGCGTGGCGGCCTCGGCGACCCACGCGACGGTGACCTCGACCGTCGAGCTGCCCGACGCCGAGCTCAAGGGGCGGATCATCGGCCGGGAGGGCCGCAACATCCGGGCCTTCGAGCACCTCACCGGCGTCGACCTCCTCGTCGACGAGAGCCCCGGCGCCGTCGTGCTCTCGAGCTTCGACCCGGTGCGGCGCGAGACGGCCCGCCGGGCGCTCGTCGCCCTGCTCGAGGACGGGCGCATCCACCCCGCGAGCATCGAGGCCGCCCACGGGCGCGCCCGTGCCGAGGTCGACGAGGCGGTCGTCGAGGCGGGTGACGAGGCCGCGACCGAGGCCGGGGTCGACGACCTCGCTCCGGAGCTGCGGCGTCTCCTCGGCCAGCTCGAGTTCCGCACGTCCTACGGCCAGAACGTCCGCGCGCACGCGGTCGAGACCGCGTTGCTCGCCGGCGCGATGGCCGAGGAGCTCGGCGTCGACGCCGACCTCGCGCGCCGCTGCGGGCTCCTGCACGACGTCGGCAAGGCCCTCACCCACCGCGTCACGGGCAGCCACGCGGCGATCGGCGCGGAGGTCGCGCGCCGGCTCGGGGAGTCCGAGCCGGTGGTCCACGCCATCGCCGCCCACCACGACGAGGTCGCGCCCGAGACCGTCGAGGCCGTGCTCACCCAGGCCGCCGACACCGTCTCGGCGAGCCGGCCCGGTGCACGGCGCACCAACGTCGAGGCGCACTGCCAGCGGCTGCAGCGCATCGAGGAGCTCGTCGGCGCCTTCGACGGCGTCAGCCAGGTCCACGCGATGCAGGCCGGGCGCGAGGTGCGCGTCATGGTCAGCCCCGAGGCCGTCGACGACGTCGAGGCCCGCCGCCTCGCCCGCGAGATCGCGCGCCGTCTCGAGTCCGAGCTCGCCTACCCCGGGCAGATCGCCGTGACGGTCATCCGAGAGGTGCGCGCCCGGGGGCTGGCCTCCTGACGGGCGCGCGGACCGCGGCGGGGGCGGCGGCGCTCAGCCCCAGTCACCGGTGAAGGCGCCGACGCCGGCCACGCTCAGCGCGACGATCGCCACGGTCCACGCCGCGAGGCTCGCGGAGGTCCACAGCAGCGCGCGTCGGGGGCTGCCGCCCGAGGCGAGCATGACGACGACCGCGAGGTGCACCCCGGTGACGAGCGGTCCCAGCAGGGCCAGCCCCGGTACCCCGTAGCGGGCGAGCACGCGCTGGCCGCGCGAGCCCCGCGCCCCAGCCGCGCCGAGCGGGCGGCCCCGTCGCCTCCGCGACCACCGGTCGAGGCGCTCGTAGCCCTCGACGATCGCCACGACCGGCAGCGCGTTGCCGAGGAGGGCCACGACGCCGACGAGCGCGGGATCGAGCCCCAGCGCGATCGCCGGGGGGATGACGACGAGGATCTCGAGCCACGGTAGCGCCGCGCCGAGGGCGACGGCGAGGTAGCCCCATGCCCCGGCCTGCGCCCAGCTGGCGAGCACGTCGAGCATGGGCACGAGCCTAGTGGCCGTGGCCGGCGGGGCCGCGCTCGGCGCAGCGCCCCCGGCCCGGGCAGGCCGCTACGCTGTCGCGCATGGCTGCGACGTACGTCATCCGCACGTTCGGGTGCCAGATGAACGCCCACGACTCCGAGCGCGCCGCCGGCGTGCTCGAGACGATGGGCTACCGTCCGGCGGCCGACCTCGACAGCGCCGACCTCGTGCTCTTCAACACCTGCGCGATCCGCGAGAACGCCGACAACCGGCTCTACGGCCAGCTCAGCGCGCTCAAGCCCCTCAAGGTCGCCGACCCCGACAAGACCGTCGTCGTCGGCGGCTGCCTCGCCCAGAAGGACCAGCACGCCCTCGCCGAGGCCGCGCCGTGGGTCGACGTCGTCTACGGCACCCACAACATGGGGCGCCTGCCCGAGCTGCTCGCCGAGGCCGACTCCTCCTCGCTGCCGGTCGTCGAGATCCTCGAGCACACCGAGATGTTCCCCTCGGCGCTGCCGGCGCGCCGCGACGTCGCCCACCACGCCTGGGTGTCGATCTCGATCGGCTGCGACAACAGCTGCACGTTCTGCATCGTGCCGGCCCTGCGCGGCCCCGAGAAGTCCCGTGAGCTCGGCGACATCCTCGCCGAGGTCCGCGCGCTCGTCGCCGACGGCGTGCGGGAGGTCAGCCTCCTCGGGCAGAACGTCAACTCCTACGGCGCCGACCTCCTGCGCCACGGCCTCGTGCCCGCCGGCGAGGGGCGGGGCCGCACGATGTTCGCCGAGCTCCTCCACGCCCTCGGCGAGGTCGACGGCCTCGAGCGGATCCGCTTCACGAGCCCGCACCCCAAGGACATCACGAGCGACGTCTTCGCCGCGATGCGCGACGTGCCCGCGGTCTGCGAGCACCTGCACCTGCCGCTGCAGTCGGGCTCCGACCGGGTGCTACGGGCGATGCGGCGCAGCTACCGCTCCCGGCGCTTCCTCGACCTCGTCGCCGAGGCGCGCGAGACGATCCCGGGGCTGGCGATCTCCACCGACCTCATCGTCGGCTTCCCCGGCGAGACCGAGGAGGACTTCGCCGAGACCCTGCGCGTGGCCGAGGCCGCCGCCTTCGACGCCGCCTTCACCTTCGAGTACTCCCCGCGGCCGGGCACGCCGGCGGCGGAGATGGCCGACCAGCTGCCGCCGGAGGTCGTCAGCGAGCGCTACCAGCGGCTGGCCTCGCTCACCCGCGACCTCGCCCTGCGCGGCAACGCGCGGCAGGTCGGCACCGTCGCCGAGCTCCTCCTCGAGGGGCCGAGCAAGACCGACCCCGCGCGGCTGTCGGGTCGCACCCGCAGCAACCGCCTCGTCCACGTCCCCGCCGAGGCGGGCCTGGCCCCCGGCGACCTCGTCGCCGCCCGCCTCGAGCAGGCCGCGAGCCACTACCTCCTCGGCACGGTGACGACCGACTCGCCCTCCCCGCCGGTCGGCGCGCCAGCGCCCTCGGAGGGCGCGTCGTGCTGAGCGGCGTCGCGCTCGTGCCGGCCGCGCCGGTGCTGCTCGACGCCCTCGCGCCATCGGTGCCCGACGAGGTCGCGACGCTGCGACGCGCTGCCGAGGACGCGGTCGCCGCCCTGCCGGCGGCGCCGCTGGCCCTGCTCCTCGCCGCCGGCGAGCGCCCCGCGCTGTGGGCGGGGGTCGACGCCGACCTCGCCGGGCTGGGCCGCCCCGACCTCGCAGTGGCGCGGTCCGCGGCGGCACCGGCGCGGGCGCTGGCCGCCAGCCTCGGCCTGCCCGTCGCGGCCGACCGCCTGCCCCTCGACCTCGCGCTGCTGGCGTGGCGCACCGCGCCGGCCACGCCCGTGGTCGGGGTGACGGTGCCGGCGCAGGCGCCGGCCGCGGCGCTCGTCGACCTCGGCGAGCGCCTCGTCGGGGCGCTCGACGGCCGCGACGCCGTCATCATCGCCGCCGCGGACGGCTCGGCGGGGCTGTCGACGAAGGCCCCGCGCCACCTCGTCGACGGCGCCGAGGCCTGGCAGGCCGCCTACCGCGCGGCGCTGGCGGGCCCCGACCTCCCCGGGCTCGCCGCCCTCGGCCCCGCCGAGGCCGCGCGCGTGGCCAGCCGTGGGTGGGCGAGCGCGCTCGCGGCGACGGCCGCCGCGACCGCCGCGGGGCTCGAGACCGCCGTGGCCGCCGCCGGCGCGCCCCGCGGCGTCGGCTACGTCGTGGCCATCGGGCGCGGCGCCCCCGCCGGGGCGGGCGCGAGGCGCGCCACCGCGCCCGAGGGGGCATGACCCCGCGGGTGCTCGCGCTCGTCGGCCCCACCGCGGCGGGCAAGTCGACGATCGCCCTCGAGGCCGCCGAGCGGCTCGGCGCCGAGCTCGTCGCCGTCGACGCCTTCACCGTCTACCGCGGGATGGACGTGGCCACCGCCAAGCCCGACGCCGCCATGCGCGCCCGGGTGCCCCACCACGGCCTCGACCTCCTCGAGCCCGAGGAGGAGTGCTCGGTCGAGTGGTTCCAGCGCCGGGCGCGCGCGACGATCGACGAGGTCGCCTCCCGGGGTCGCCTGCCGCTGCTCGTCGGCGGCTCGGGCCTGTACTTCCGCGCCGTCGTCGACGACCTCGCCTTCCCGCCGACCGACGCCGCCGTGCGCTCGCGGCTGCTCGAGGCGCACCGCGCCGACCCCGGCGCCGCGCACGCCGAGCTCGCGCGCCTCGACCCCGCGGCGGCCGCGCGCATCGACCCGGAGAACCTCCGCCGGACGGTGCGTGCGCTCGAGGTGCTCGAGCTCACCGGTCGGCCGTTCTCCTCGTGGCGCACCGCCTGGGAGACCCACGAGGCGGTCTACCCCGACCTCGTCGTCGTCGGCGTCGACCGGGACCGCGACGACCTCGCCGCGCGGATCGCCGCCCGCGTCGAGGCGATGCGCGCCGGGGGACTGCTCGACGAGGCGCGCGCGCTGGCCGGGCGCCACCTCTCCCGCACCGCCCGTCAGGCGATCGGCTACGCCGAGGCCTTCGCGCACCTCGCCGGGGAGCTCACCCTCGAGGAGGCCCTCGAGCGCATCGCCGCCCGCACGCGACGCTTCGCCGCGCGCCAGCAGCGCTGGTTCGCCGCCGACCCCCGGGTAGCATGGCACGACGCCCGCGACGCCGCCGAGGCGCTGCGCCGAGCCGGGCAGGAGGGACGACCCGCCTGATGGAGTTCACCAAGGCCCACGGCACCGGCAACGACTTCGTCCTGCTGCCCGACCCCGACGACGACCTGGCGTTGACGCCCGCGCTCGTACGCGCGCTCTGCGACCGTCACCACGGCCTCGGCGCCGACGGGGTCATCCGCCTCGCTCCCGCGCGCGAGGGCGTGGCCGGCGACGTCTTCATGGACTACCGCAACGCCGACGGCTCGCTCGCCGAGATGTGCGGCAACGGGGTCCGCTGCGTCGCGAAGTACGTCGCCGACCGGGGCCACGTCAGCGAGCTCGTGCGCGTCGACACCCGCGCCGGGGTCAAGGACGTCGAGGTCACCCTGTGGCACGAGGACGGCACCGCCGCGGAGCTGCGCGTCGACATGGGCCCCCCGGCCGGGATCGGCTCCGAGCGCATCGAGCTCGAGGGTGCGGGCGACATCGAGCTCACGACCCTGTCGATGGGCAACCCCCACGCGGTCATCGTCATGGGCGACCCGACCGCGGCGCCCCTGGGGACGTGGGCGGAGGCGATCAACGCCGATCCGCGCTTCCCCGACGGGGTCAACGTCGAGGCGATCGGCGTGCCGCGACTCGACCGCATCGACGGGCGGATCCACGAGCGCGGCGTCGGCGAGACCCTCGCGTCGGGCAGCGGCGCCGCCGCGATGGTCGTCGCCGCCCACGTCCGCGGCCTCGCCACCCGCGAGGTCACCGTGGCGCTGCCCGGCGGCGCGCTCGACATCGTCTGGACCGACGAGACGATCACCGTGACCGGCCCGGCCGTCGAGGTCGCCCACGGCGTGCTCGGCGCCACCTGGCTCGGGGCCGTGGAGGCGCCTTCGTGACCGAGGCGCGCGAGCAGGACGAGACCTCGCTCGAGCTCTCCCGCGCCGCCCGGCGGCGTGCCGCGGCGCAGCGCATCCGCGACGACGCCCCGCAGGAGGGCGTGGCGATCTTCCGCCCCGTCGAGCAGGCGGTGCTCGTCGCGATCGCCCCGCCCGAGCGCACCCGCGCGCAGGTCGAGGCCGGCCTCGACGAGCTCGAGCTGCTCCTCGACACCGCGGGCGGCTCGACGGTCGGCCGCGTCGTCCAGCGCCGGCGGCGTCCCGACGTCGCGACGTTCATCGGCCGCGGCAAGATCGCCGAGCTCGGCGACCTCTGCGCCGAGCTCGGCGCCGACGCGGCGGTCTTCGACGACGAGCTCACCCCCGCCCAGCAGCGCAACCTGGAGGAGCGCCTCGGCGTCAAGGTCCTCGACCGCACGATCGTCATCCTCGACATCTTCGCCCAGCACGCCTCCTCCCGGGAGGGCAAGGCCCAGGTCGAGCTCGCGCAGCTGTCCTACCTGCTGCCGCGGCTACGGGGCTGGGGCGAGGCGCTGTCGCGACTCGGCGGCGGCATCGGCACCCGTGGGCCGGGGGAGTCCCAGCTCGAGGTCGACCGGCGCAAGCTCAACCGCCGCATCGCCAAGCTGCGCCGCGACCTCGAGGAGTTCGCGCGGACCCGGCGACGCAAGAGCGCCGCGCGCTCACGCCGGGCCGTGCCCACCGTCGCGCTCGTCGGCTACACCAACGCCGGCAAGTCGACCCTGCTCAACGCCCTGGCCGGCGCCGATCTCCATGTCGCCGACCAGCTCTTCGCCACGCTCGACACGACCGCGCGCAAGGTCGCCCTGCCCGACGCGCGCACGATCGTCGCGACCGACACCGTCGGGTTCGTGCAGAAGCTGCCCACCGAGCTCGTCGAGGCCTTCAAGTCCACGCTCGAGGAGACTACCGAGGCCGACCTCCTCCTCCACGTCGTCGACGCCGCCCACGACGACGTCGACGCGCAGATCGCCGCGGTCGAGGGCGTCCTCGCCGAGATCGGCGCCGATGCAGTGCCCTCGGTGCTCGTGCTCAACAAGGCCGACATCGCCGAGGGCGCCACCGTCGCGGCGCTGCGGCGCCGGCATCCCGACGCCGTCGTCGTCTCGGCGCGCTCCGGCGAGGGCGTCGAGGCGCTGCGCGCGAGGATCAGCAAGCGCGTGCCCGCCGCGCGCCGCCGGGTCGAGGCCGTCGTGCCCTACGAGCGCGGGGACCTCGTCGCCGCAGCGCACGACGACGGCGAGGTCCACCTCGAAGAGCACCGCGTCGACGGCACCCGCCTCGTCGCCGACGTCGGACGCGACGCCGGTCTCGCGCTCGCCCCCTATGCCGTCGACGGCAACCCGTGGGTCGGTGACGACGACGAGGCCGACCCTGACGAGCCCTAGAGGCTGCGCAGCACCGCGGTCACGCGCCCGAGGATCGCCGCCTCGCTGCCGGAGGGCACGGGGATCGGCTCGTACGCCGGGTTGGCGGGGTCGAGGAAGACGTCGCCGCCCGGCGTGCGGCGGAAGAGCTTGACCGTGGCCTCCCCGTCGATGAGCGCCGCGCACATCTCGCCCTGCTCGACGCTGGCCTGTTGGCGGACGACGACGAGGTCCCCGTCGAAGACCCCGGCCTCGACCATCGAGTCGCCCCGGACGGTGAGCATGAACAGCGATCCCTCCCCGACGAGGTCGCGGGGCAGGGGATAGCGCGCGAGCGCCTGCTCGTCGGCGATGACCGGGGCGCCCGCGGCGATCTCCCCGACGAGCGGGACCTCCCGCAGGCCCGCTGGCAGGGTCGTCGTGGGTCGTTCCTGCCCCTCGGGCACGAAGACCTCGATCGCGCGGGGCAGCGTCGGATCGCGCCGCAGGTAGCCGCGCTCCTGCAGTGTCGCGAGCTGGTAGTGCACGCTCGACGTCGACTTGAGGCCGACGGCGTCGCCGATCTCGCGCACGCTCGGCGGGAAGCCGCGCGCGCGCACGGCGTCGCGGATGAAGGTGAGGATCTGCAGCTGGCGCTCGGTGAGCGGGTCTTCGGCGGCCATGAGGGCTCCTCATCATCTGGTGTCGCGGTCACCGTAGCCGATCTGGCGCCGCCTGACAAACAGCTGTTCGATCTCGGTGTTGACATCGAACGCGGATTCGATCACCATGGTGACGAACATCCGTTCGGGCAGTGTAGCGGCCGCGCCGGCGCCGCAGCGGCAACCGGCACGGCACGCGCCAGGCAGCAGAGGGAGGGACCGATGTCGCAGGCCACGCGCCACGGTGGGACCGGCGGGGCTCGACGCGGGCGCGTCGGGGCGCTCGTCGTCGCGCTCGCCGCCCTGGCCCTGACCGCGGGCCAGCTCGGCACCGCGTGGGGTGCGGCCGACGAGGGCGGCGACGCGACAGGGGACGCTGCCGAGGCCGGCGCCGGTGAGCCGGTCGGCGGCGACGAGGTCGTCGTCGTGGTCGCGGAGGGGGAGACGATGTGGGAGCTCGTCCTGCCGCACGCCCCGGCGGGAGCCGACCCCCATGCGTTCGTCGCCGAGGTCGCCGCGCGCAACGGGGTCGATCCCGGTCGGCTCGAGCCCGGGACGGCGCTGCGGGTGCCGCAGTGGTGAGGCCTACGTCTCGGGGGCTCCCGTCGCGGTCTCGGCGCCTGCCTCGGCCGGAGGATCGCCGCGGGCGGTCTCCCCGACGTCGGGTGCGTCGGCGCCGGGCTCCTGGCTGCCGAGCGTGGCGAGCTCCCGTTCGAAGTCCTCGGTCCTCGTGAAGCTCTTGTAGACGCTGGCGAAGCGCACGTAGGCGACCTCGTGGAGCTCGCGCAGGGCGAGGAGCACCTCGAGGCCGACCTCCTCGCTGGGGACCTCGTGGCGGTGGTGGTCGCGCAGGCTGCCCTCGACCCGCGCGACGGCCCGCCGGACCGCCGACGGCTCGATCTCGAGGTTCTTCGTGGCCCGGAGGATGCCGCTGGCGACCTTGTCGCGGTCGAAGAGCTCGAGGTCGCCGCTGCGCTTGCGCACCCGCAGGACCGGCTGCTCGACGCGCTCGTAGGTCGAGAACCGCTGGCCGCAGGCGCGACAGGCGCGACGACGGCGGACCGCGTCACCCTCCTCGGCGCTGCGCGAGTCGATCACCCGGTCGTCGTCGAGCCCACAGTACGGACAGCGCACGCTGCACGACCTCCTCTCGCGCCCGTGGCCCTGTGGAGGGCCAGGCCACGCTCCACGCCGTCGTCCACCGCGCCGGCGTCGTCGTCCACGGTCCTCGCCGCTCGTCCACACCCCATCCACGGGCCGCCGACGCCATGTCCAAGATGTCGTGGTCGGGGACGGGTCCTCGTCCACAGCCTCAGCGCGTACGGGCGCCTCTGCCAGCCTCGTCACGCTGCTACCGTCACTGACGACGACACCATAGCCGATCGGCGGTACCACAACATGTTGATCACGCAGGGTTCGGGGGCCGTGCATCTTGGGGATTTTCCTCGCACGCCTGCTTGACGCAGCCCCCGCGGCAAGGCAAGGTAGCGAAGCCCACACGATGAATCACAAGCCTGGAGTTCCACCGACGGGGGCATCGCCCAGCAAGGAGCGCTCATGGTCACCACACGTCAAGCCCTGCGCGCGGTCGACGCCGACGGCCGCACCGGCCTCAAGCTCGACCGCCACTTCACCATCGACGGGGTCCACCCCTACGACGAGGTGACGTGGGAGCTGCGCGACGCGGTGATCACCGACTGGAAGACCGGTGGGGTCGCCTTCGAGCAGCGCGACGTCGAGTTCCCCACGAGCTGGTCGCTCAACGCCACGACGATCGTCGCGCAGAAGTACTTCCGGGGGACGCTGGGCACCCCCGAGCGCGAGTCGAGCGTGCGCCACATGATCGACCGGGTCGCCGACACGATCACCCAGTGGGGCATCGACGACGGCTACTTCGCCGACGGGGAGTCCGCGGAGGTCTTCAACCACGAGCTCAAGCACCTGCTCGTCAACCAGAAGATGGCCTTCAACAGCCCGGTCTGGTTCAACTGCGGCGTCGAGGACAAGCCGCAGTGCTCGGCCTGCTTCATCCTCTCGGTCGAGGACCGGATGAGCTCGATCCTCAACTGGTACGTCGAGGAGGGCACGATCTTCAAGGGGGGATCGGGCTCGGGGGTCAACCTCTCGAGCATCCGGTCGAGCCACGAGCCGCTGCGGGGCGGCGGTCAGGCCTCCGGTCCGGTGAGCTTCATGCGCGGCGCCGACGCCTCGGCCGGCACGATCAAGTCCGGTGGCAAGACCCGTCGCGCCGCGAAGATGGTGATCCTCGACGTCGACCACCCCGACGTGGAGGAGTTCATCTGGTGCAAGCGCAACGAGGAGATGAAGTCCCGTGCGCTGGCCGCCTCCGGCTTCGACATGAGCTTCGACAGCGCCGACTCCGCGACGATCCAGTACCAGAACGCGAACAACTCGGTGCGCGTCGACGACGCGTTCATGCGCGCGGTCGAGGCCGGGGCGGACTACGACCTCAAGGCCGTGACGACGGGCGAGACGCTCAAGACCGTCAACGCCCGCGAGCTCATGGACCAGATCGCCCAGGCGGCGTGGGAGTGCGCCGACCCCGGCATGCAGTACGACACGACGATCAACGACTGGCACACCACGCCCAACGCCGGGCGCATCAACGGCTCGAACCCGTGCTCGGAGTACATGCACCTCGACAACTCCGCCTGCAACCTCGCGAGCCTCAACCTCCGCGAGTTCGAGAAGGGCGGGGTCTTCAACGTCGACGACTTCACCCGCGCGGTCGAGATCACCTTCACCGCCCAGGAGATCATCGTCGGCAACTCCAGCTACCCGACCGAGCGCATCGCCGAGAACGCCCACGCCTACCGCCAGCTCGGTCTCGGCTACGCCAACCTCGGCGGCCTGCTCATGAGCCAGGGGCTGGCCTACGACTCCGAGGAGGGCCGGGCCTGGGCCGGGGCGATCACCGCGCTCATGACCGGTCACGCCTACCGCACCTCGACCGAGCTCGCGCGGGTGCAGGGGCCCTTCGAGGGCTACGAGGCTGACCGCGACGGGATGCTGCGGGTGCTGGCCAAGCACCGCGACGCCGCCGAGGCCCTCGACGACGAGCTCGCGCCCGCAGGCGTCCTCGACGCCGCCCGTCGCGCGTGGAACGAGGCCGTGGAGGCCGGCACCGAGCACGGGGTGCGCAACGCCCAGGCCTCGGTGCTCGCGCCGACGGGGACCATCGGGCTCATGATGGACTGCGACACCACCGGCATCGAGCCCGACCTCGGGCTCGTGAAGATGAAGAAGCTCTCCGGTGGCGGCTCGATGCGCATCGTCAACCAGACCGTCCCCGCCGCGCTCGACAAGCTCGGCTACCAGCCCGAGCAGGTCGAGGCGATCGTCGCCTACATCGACAAGCACTCGACGATCGAGGGCGCGCCGGCGTTCAAGGAGGAGCACCTGCCGGTCTTCGACTGCGCGATGGGCACCCGCTCCATCGCCCCGATGGGCCACGTGAAGATGATGGGCGCGGTGCAGCCGTTCATCTCCGGGGCGATCTCGAAGACGATCAACCTCCCGGAGTCGGCGACCGTCGAGGACGTCGCCGAGACGTACATGGAGGGGTGGCGTCTCGGGCTCAAGGCCGTGGCGATCTACCGCGACAACTGCAAGGTCGCCCAGCCGCTGGCCATCGCCAAGGAGGAGTCCGACGAGGCGAAGGCCCCGGCGACCGTGGAGGACGCCGCCCAGCGCGGCGTGACCCGACGGCGCCTGCCCAAGCAGCGCCCGAGCCAGACGATCTCCTTCACCGTCGGCGACGCCGAGGGCTACCTCACCGCCGGGGAGTACCCCGGCGACGGCATCGGGGAGATGTTCGTCAAGCTCGGCAAGCAGGGCTCGACGCTGTCGGGGGTCATGGACGCCTTCGCCATCGCGGTGTCGATCGGTCTCCAGTACGGCGTGCCGCTCGAGGAGTTCGTGAAGAAGTTCACGAACATGCGCTTCGAGCCCGCCGGGATGACCGACGATCCCGAGGTGAAGTTCGCCTCGAGCGTCGTCGACTACATGTTCCGCAGGCTCGCCATCGAGTACCTGCCCGCCGAGACCCGCCAGGAGCTCGGGATCTACTCCCTCGAGGAGCGCAACGCCCAACTCGACGCGCAGTACGGACCGGCGCCCGAGAAGGCCCCGGAGCCGACCGTCGACGTCGAGGGCCAGACGGTCCTGCCGGTCGCCGAGGAGCACTCGGCGATCGATGACATCTACGGCGACGCGCCGATGTGCTTCTCCTGCGGCGTGAAGATGCAGCGCTCCGGGGCGTGCCACGTCTGCACCCAGTGCGGCACGACGACCGGCTGCTCGTGAATCTTAACGCTGGCGGTGTGTCTCCTGCGTGCTAGCCTGTGGTCCAGCGCCACGGAGAGATAGCCGGCTCAGAAGTTGGTTGACGGGGTGACTCCCCCCGCTTCGGCGGGGGGAGTCCTTCTCGTTCGGGGCGCAGGGTGAGGGAGGGGAGGGACGATGCGTTCACTGGTCCGCGTCGTGCGGCCCAAGCCCATCGACCGCGATGCCCTTGAGCGGCTTCTCGGCGAACCGCCGCTGGCCATCGAGCACATCGACGCACCCTCCATCGTCGTCGATGACCGCTACCACCTCGCCGCGTGCCGCTGGCTGCTGCGCAAGCAGCGACTCAGGCCAGTCGATGGCACCGTGCTCGCCCACGCGCGTCGTCTCGCCTTGTGGATCGCCTACCTTCGCCACGAGCGCGGCCGAGACCATCCCGAGCCCTTCGCCGCCGACGTGTTCGCGGCTACCGAAGACGACATGGCCGCCTACTACCGCGCGCGCCAGTTCAACGACGAGACCCGGGTGTCTTCCGCCACGTGGCGCGCGCAACTCTCGACGATCAAGCAGTTCCACGAGTACCTGCGCGACACCTACGGGCTCGCCTTGCCCTTCGCACTGAGCAAGTTCCGGACACCGGCCGGCACCACCGTCACCTCCGCACACGACCTGCGTCCCCGGACGCGCACCGGCAGCCGCGGCACCCCCATCACCCCCGGCTTCGCCGAGCTGCTCATCCAAGGCGCGCTGCGCATCGACGCTGACGGTCGGCAGAGCGAAGCCAGAACCGTCGACCGCGACGCGGCATTCATCAGCCTCGGCCTCGCCACTGGCATGCGGCTCGAGACGCTCGCCAACATCACGACCTACGAGATCCCGGCGACCACGAGCCAGCCGTTTACCAGCATCCGTGTTCCCGACTTCATCACGAAGGGCGACGCCGGCGGCGACGCGCTCGTCTTCTCCCACCGGCTCACCCTCGTGCACCACTACCTCAACGCTGACCGCGCCGAGCGCGTCGCCGAAGGCCAACGGTGGGAGCCGACTAACCCCATCCACCTCCTGCAGGCTGACGAGGACGGCTGGTCCGGCATGCTCGGCGAGGAACGCATCTCAGGACGCTGGGCCGAGACCACCGCGCACGTGCGCCGCCGTATGGTCAACCCCGACGGCACGACTCCGGTTGCTTGGGTCGATGCTCGCACCGGGACCCCGATCGTCTACCACCGGTCGGCCACTATCACGGCTAACGCGCGCAACTGGACGCGCGAGCACGTCCACCCCGATTTCCCCGCGTCGTTCCGGACCCACGACCTGCGTCACACCTACGCCACCCATCTGACCGTGTGCATCTACAAGCAGGCCGTCACACCCCACGTGCACCCTGACGTCGCGGATGCCTACACGCCCGTGCGCATCGCCGACGCAGTCGAGATCGCCAAGCTCAGCCTCGGCCACGCCAGCGAGGCCTCCACCCGCCTCTACCTCCAGCAGGCCCCGAAGCTCCTGCACATCGACACCGACGAGTTCCTAGGACGCAACTGATGGCCCATCCCACGCGCGGGCACCGCAGCCACACCTACGACATCGTCGCCGTACACGAGGTGGACCTCGACGCGCTGTCGATCTCCTACACCGACGCAGCCCACGCTGCCCCGCAGGTGATGCGCCTCCGCGCGAGCGCGACTCCGGCTGCCCGACAGATCCTGCAAGGCATCGCCGACAGCATCAGCGTGCACGGCGACGGCATGTGGGAATCGCGCTACGCCCTTGTCAACGGCGCCGCTGCTGCTTCCAGGCTGCTCGAAGAGATGTCGGTGCGACAGGTCAACGACCTTGCCAGCCCCGACCTGACCATCCAGGAGCTGCGCGCCTGCATCGAGCCGTTCGAGTCAGGAACCAAGCGCACCCTCAACAAACTCATCGCGCGGGTCCTGCGCAAGATCAACCCCAATGGCGTCGCGCTGGCCATAGCACTGAAGAACACCAGCTACATGGTCAAGGAGGCCAGCACCGAACTCTACGATGATGCCGAAGCTGACGCGATCGAGTACGCAGCGCGCGGTGTCCTCAGCGACGCCTACACCGCCCAGCGCAAGCTCTTCACCGCCATGGGCTACCCAACCGACGGCCGCACATGGCTGCGCCTCGACGCCGACGAGGTCATCGAAGCCGCGCAGGAACGCCAGCCCCGCCTCGCAGGCGCGCCGCAGCCGACCAGCCGCGCCCCCTACCTCGAGCAGATCGACTGGGCGCTACTCAACCCGGGAGCCTTCGGAGTCGCGCCCGGTCGCACGAAGGTCATCGGCGCGACGATGCAGCACATCGGGGAGGTGCTCTACCCGCCGCACTACGTGCTCACCGCCGCGGCGATCGTCCAGTGTCTCGCCGAGCAGACAGGGCTGAACCTTTCGGTCATCCTGCGCACCTCCCCGAGCGACCTTGTCTACACCGGTGAGGACACCGCGATGGTCTCCGTCGCGAAGGCCCGCAGCCACAGCGAAGCAGCGCTGCCGGTCAAGACCGAGTCGCTGTTTTCGCTGGGGGGTTTGATCGAACTCCTCGTTGGGCTCACCCGCTTCGCGCGCCGCTACCGCCGGCGCGCGCTGGCCACCGACGATGGGATGCCCGAGATCGCCGACCGCTGCTACGTCGAACACAAGCGCGACCCTGCCAAGTCTGAGATCCTCACCAACGAGCGGCTGCACCACGGTTGGCGCTCCAGAGCTTTCGATGCGCACTGGCCCACCGACGAAATCGACCGGGGCCAGCTCGGGCTGCGCTTCAACGCGCTGCGCCGCAAAGCCCTCGAGCGCGCCATCGCCATCGATCCTGCCGCGGACGTGCACGGGCACACCGAACGCACGCGCATCCACTACCTCGCCAACGTCCTGCCGGAGCACACCCTCGCCAGTCACGCCGAGTCGGCCCAGGACGACATGCTCGACCGGGCGCTTGCGAGCTTCACCCCGGTAGCGGGCTCCACGGACCCCCGAGCCCAAGAGCTCGCCGCTGCCGACGACCCCGTGGACGTCGTCGTCGGCGTTGACCGGTTACCCCACGGTGGAAACAGCGCGTCGCTCACTCACTCTGGGGGCACACGAATACTTGGTCAAACCGATCGATATTGA
>JAWOAS010000124.1:0-5573 GCA_046498405.1 Egibacteraceae bacterium | reverse complement strand
GCGAGGATGAGCATCCGGACCTCCCGGGGCGGGCCCGCCCACGGGCCATGGGCCGCGCCCCGGGAGGTCCGGATGCTCATCCTCGCCACCGCCTCGCCAGCCGAGGCCGACATCCTCGCGTCGAGGCTCGAGGCGCCCCGCGCCGTCGACGTCGACGGGCTCGCCGGGCACCGTGGACAGCTCGGCGGGGTCGCCGTGGCCGTGCATGACCTCGGCGTGGGCCGGGCCGCGGCGGCCTTCACACTGTCGCGGCTACTGCGCCACCGGCCCGAGGCGGTCCTGCTGCTCAGCGTCGGGCCGGCGCTGCCGGGCAGCGGACTGGCCGAGGGCGACCTCGCGGTGGCCAGCGCCGAGACCTACGCCGACCTCGGCGTCGAGGCCGACGGCGGCCTGCGCGACCTCGCCTCGCTGGGGGTGCGCCTGGCCCCCGGCGCCCCCGGGCAGACCTTCCTCGCCGACCCGCGCCTGAGCGACGCGCTCGCCGGGGCCGCCGCCCGGCCCGGCGCGTTCCTCACCGCCGAGACGCTCGCGACCTCCGAGGGCACCGCGGCCGAGCGCGCCGCGCGGTGGGGGCCGGCCCTGGCCGAGACCCGCGAGGGCGCCGCGGTGGCCCACGCCTGCCTGCTCGAGTCGGTGCCCTTCGCCCACGTGCGGGCCACCGCCGGGGCCTTCGGTGACCCACCCGCCGACGGCCCCCTGCCACGGCGGCTCCTCGAGGCGGTCACCGACGCCGTGCCGGGGATCGCCGAGGCGCTCGCGCACCCGTTCTCGTGAGCGACGAGCCGCTCGCGGCCCTGCGGGGCGAGGCCGAGGCCGTCGCGGCCCTGCTCGCCGAGGTCCCCGACGAGGACTGGGCGCGCACCGTCCACGGCGGCTGGCGCCTCGACGCCCTGGCGGGCCACCTCGCCGCGGTGCTCACCGCCGTGGCGGCACCGGCGACGGCTGTGCCGCCGCGCGCCGACCTCGACCGCCTCGCGCTCGTCCGCGCCGGGCCCGCGCTACCCGGCTCTGGCCCCGCGCCGCCGGCGCCACCCGAGCCCGCCGAGGCGGTCGCCGAGGCCAGCCGGCGGCTGGCGGGCCTCGACGCGACCACGGTGGTGGCCAGCGACCTGGGGGCGGTGGCCCGGGGCGAGCGCGCGGCGGCGGCGACGCTGCCGCTGGTCATCGGCCACCTCGACGCCGCTGCGGCGCTCGAGCGTCCCCCCGTGGCCACCCCTGCGGCGGGCCGCGTCGCCGCGCGGATCTGCGAGGCCCTGCTCGAGGGGCCGCGCCCACGGGCGATGGGCCGGGCCCGGCTGCTCAAGGCCGCGACCGGACGGCTCGACGTCGCCGACGCGCGCTTCCCCCTGCTGGGCTGAGCGCGCGACCGCGCCGGCCGCGCGGCCCAGCCCCGGCGCTCCCGCTACGCCGCGAGCTTGGCCGCCACGGCGTGGAAGTGCCGCCCGTAGGCGCCGGCGAAGGCGATCTCCTCGTCGGAGAGCCCGGACTTCGAGCCGTCCTGTGGCGCGAGGTGCGTCGGCCCGTAGGGCCCGCCTCCGGTGCGGCTGCTCTGGCTCTCGGGGATCGCATAGCCGGCGGGGACGATGACCATGCCCTGATGGAAGGCGAACGTCGACATCCCGAGGAGCGTCGACTCGTGCCCGCCGTGCATCGTCGCCGCCCCGGTGAAGAAGCCCGCGGCCTTGCCGACGAGCTTGCCCTCGGCCCAGAGCGCGCCGGTCTGGTCGAGGAAGTTCTGCAGTTGCGCGATCGTCGAGCCGTAGCGCGTCGGCCCGCCGATGATCAGCCCGTCGAAGCTCGGGAGCTCATCGACGCTCGCGGTCGCGGCGTCGCGTTGCCGGTCGATGATCGGCTGCAGCCCCTGGGCGTCGATGACCTCCTGGGGCAGCGTCTCGGGCGCGCGGCGCAGCGCGACCTCGCCACCCGCGTCGGCCACACCCTTGGCGAGGGCCTGGGCGAGGTCGTAGGTCTGGCCGTACATGGAGTAGTAGAGGATGCCGATGCGGGCCACGGTGGGACTCCTTGCGGTTGGGGCTTGATCGTTCGGCCCCTATCGGTGCCCACCGCGGGCCGTGCCGACACCCCGGGCGCGCCCGCGAGCTGCGCGGCGGTGACGGCTGCGGCTCAGCCGAGCAGGACGTCGCCGCCGGGATCGACGACGCTGACCCCGGCCTCCTCGAGGTAGGCCCGACCTGCCGCGAGACCGTCGTCGTCGCCGGAGACCTCGAGGACGATCCACCCGACCTCGAGGTCGATGTCGGCCCGTCGCAGGTTGATGACGAGACCGTGGTCGGAGACGAGTCGGGAGACGACCGGCTCGGTGACGAGCTCGCCGGGGAAGGTGAGGTGCCAGCGCTCGGTGGCCACGCGGCTACGCTCCGCCGGCCACCGCCGGGATGATCGACACCGTCGTGTCCTCGTCGACCGGCGTCGACAGCCCCTCCTGGAAGCGGACGTCCTCGTCGTCGACGAAGACGTTGACGAAGCGCCGAAGCTCGCCGCTGTCGTCGAGCAGACGCTCGCCGATGCCGGGATGCTGGGCTTCGAGATCCTCGATGACGCTCTTGAGCGTGCCCCCCTCGACCTCGACGGTCGCGGCACCGCCGGTGGCGTTGCGGAGCGGGGTGGGGATGCGCACGGTCGGCACGATGGTGCTCCTCTCGGGTCGGCTCACTGCGCGGCGATCGCAGCAGCGAAGTCGTCGTAGCCAGCGTCGATGGTATGCGTCGGACCGACGACCTCGGCCACGGCGTCGAGGGTTTTCAGTCCGATCCCGCTGATGACCGCGACGACGCGCTCGGCGGGGTCGACGCGCCCGGTGGCCACGAGCCGGCGCAGGCTCGCCACGGTGACCCCGCCGGCGGTCTCGGCGAAGAGCCCCTCGGTCGCGGCGAGCAGCCGTATCCCCTCGACGATCTCGGCGTCGCTGACGTCCTCCATCGCCCCGCCGGTGCGCCGCACCGCGTCGATGGCGTAGAAGCCGTCGGCGGGGTTGCCGATCGCGAGGCTCTTGGCCACCGTCTGGGGCTTGACCGGACGCACGAAGCCGGTGCCGTCCTTCATCGCCGTGGCGATCGGCGCGCAGCCGCTGGCCTGCGCACCGGAGACCCGCCAGCCGCGCTCCTCGACGAGCCCGAGGCGGGTGAGCTCGGCGAAGGCCTTGTCGATCTTGACGAGCATCGAGCCCGAGGCCATCGGCGCGACGACGTGGTCGGGCAGCGTCCAGTCGAGCTGCTCGGCGATCTCGAAGCCGATGGTCTTCGAGCCCTCGGCGTAGAAGGGGCGGAGGTTGACGTTGACGAACGCCCAGCGGCGCTCGGAGGCGACCTCGCCGCAGAGGCGGTTGACGTCGTCGTAGGTGCCCTTGACGGCGATGAGCGTGGGGCCGTAGACCGCGCTGGCGAGCACCTTGCCCTGCTCGAGGTCGGCGGGCACGAAGACGTAGGCGTCCATGCCCGCGTGGGCGGCGTGAGCGGCAACGGAGTTGGCGAGGTTGCCGGTCGAGGCGCAGGCGGCGGTGTCGAAGCCGAGCCTGCGCGCGACGGTCAGCGCGACGGAGACGACGCGGTCCTTGAAGGAGAACGAGGGGTTGACGGTGTCGTTCTTGAGCCACAGGTCGTCGAGGCCGAGCGCAGCGCCGAGGCGCGGGGCCGGCACGAGCGGCGTGAGGCCCGCGCCGAGGTCGACGCGGTCCTCAGCGGCCGTGCCGGGCAGGGTGGGCAGCAGGTCGGCGTAGCGCCAGAGGCTCGGAGGCCCCGCGGCGATCGACGCACGGCTGACCGCGGCGGCCCTCGCCGCCTCGTCGTAGACGACCTCGAGTGGGCCGAAGCAGCGCTCGCAGACGTGGACCGGGCCGATCTCGGCGGGCCTGGCGCACTCACGGCAGCGCAGCCCCTCGACGAAGCTCACCCTCGTTCCCTCCTCGGTGCGGTACGGGGAGACGAGGGCACGACCCTCGGTGAGGGCGGCCATCTTCCCCCTGGGGGGCCGGACGTCGCACCTGCGCGCTTCTGGCGTGGTTGCGGCGGCGTCGTCGGGCCGGGTCCCTCGACCGCTCGCGATGGCGTCGGGGCTACGGTGACAGGTCGCCCGGCACAGCGCAAGCACCCGTGTGGCCTTGTGCGCTGGGGGAGGGCATGCTCGGGGCCATGATCTCGATGCCCGCCTTCGTCGACGCGGCGGCCCGCCACCTCGCGGAGCGCCCACCGGTGCGCGTGCTCTACACCGACCTCGACGGCACCCTGCTCGGCCCGGGCGGCGCGCTGCTGCGCGCCCCCGACGGCCAGCCCTCGGCCCGCGCGGCCCAGGCGCTGGCCGAGGCGGCCGCCGAGGGGCTGACCGTCGTGCCCGTCAGCGGGCGCCAGCGCCGCCAGCTCGAGCAGGACGCCCGCCTCATGGGCCTCGGCGATGCGATCGCCGAGGCCGGCACCGCGGTCGTAACCGACGGCGTGCTCCGCTACACCTGGGGGCAGTGCCCGCCCGGGCTGGCCGAGACCCCCCACGACGCGCTGCGTCGGGCGGGGGCCCTCGAGGCCCTGCTCACGCGCTTCGACGGCGACGTGCGCCCCTACGAGCCCTGGTGGCGGGGTCGGGAGGGCACGATCCTCCTCCACGGGGTCCTCGACGTCGAGGTGGCCAACACCGCGCTGGCCGAGGCCGGGGTGGGCTGGGCCGAGGTCATCGACAACGGGGCGACCGAGGGCTGGCCGGGCCGCGAGGTGCGCGCCTACCACGTCCTGCCGCGCGGGGTGGGCAAGGCCCGGGCGGTCGCCGAGGACCTCGCCCGCCGCGGCCTCGACGCCGACGCCGCCGCGGCGATCGGCGACTCACCGGAGGACGCGCGGATGGCGCAGGTGGTCGGGACCTACTTCACCGTGGCCAACGGCGGCGTCGACGGCGCCGGGCTCGTGACCCCGAGCGCGATGGGCCACGGCTTCGCCGAGGCGGTCACCGTGCTCCTCGCCCACCGCGAGGAGGCCTCGTAGCGCGGCAGCGGGCCCGCGGGACGCGCCACGGCCGCCGTGCCGCTGGGGCCGTGCCGCCGGAGGCGCAGCGCGGTCAGCGGCGCGGGCGGGGCGCGCTGCGGGGAGGCTCGGCGGCCGTCGGGGGCGGCCCGTCGGTCGCGCCGGTCTCCTCGGAGGGCGGCGACGGAGCGGGCGCGGCGCGCGCGTCGGCGGCGGCCCGCCGGCGCGCCCGACGGCCGCGTGGGCGCCGTGGCGGGGCCGGCTCGTCCTCGCCGGCCCACGGCACGCGGGTGCGCCAGAGGTGGCTGAGCAGGACGTTGGCGCCGGCCACGAGCGGCACGGCGACGAGCAGGCCGAAGATGCCGTAGAGCGTGCCCGCCACGAGGAGCGCGAGGAGGACGACGAGGGGGTGCAGGCGCACAGTCTTGCCCATGACGAGCGGCGAGACGAGCTGGCTGTCGCCCTGCTGGACGACGACCATGACGACGACGACGAGGATCGCGAGCCCGACGCCGTCGGTGAAGAGCGCGACGAGCACGCCGAGGACCCCGGCGATGAACGGCCCGATGAACGGCACGAGGTTGGAGACGCCGGCGGCGACCCCGAGCA
>JAWOAS010000057.1:0-5907 GCA_046498405.1 Egibacteraceae bacterium | reverse complement strand
CACTGGCCAACGCTGCCGCCTGCACCTCGACCAGACCCGCGCCGGACGGCACGTCCGAAGCAGCCCCCTCGTCGGGAAGGAGCCCGTCCTGGTGGCCCGATCCCACCGGGGTGTCGAGTGACCCCGACGAACCGAGACGACCGACGCCATCGGAGGCGTCGTTCGGATCGGCCCCGAAAGACCGACTGCGTCTCCTGCCCATGTCGCCTCCCTCGGTGCTGTTGACCGTTGGGGCTGCAGATAGGCAGCGGCATCGGTGTGGTGACGGCAGCGGAACGCCACCGCGCTGCCCTCCACACTACGGCACCCGGGCCAGCCCACCGCGCCTGGCACCACCACCGCACGCAGTCAAGGCGGGCTCCCGGCTCGCCCGGTATCCGCCAAGTCGCGAGAGGATTCCCAGTCCGGCTAAGAACCGCCGATATGAGCCGGTCGACGATGGCTCCCTCCCGGCGCCTGCGCACCGACGGGGCCTCGTCGTGTCGCGCCGACGCGACTTCGGCCTGCGGAGAGGCCCGGGCGATCACCACAGCCACACCAGTCGCCGCGACTCATCCCCATCGATGGCGCCTGACTGCCGAGCGGATCAGCTCATGTGGGCCAGCGACCGCGCAGAGCCCGGCGAGGCGATCCCTCGCGGGGCGTGGCTGCCGTCGGGCCCAGCGCGGTGCTTGACGCGGTACACCGCGTTGTCGGCCTCGGCGAGGAGGCGGTCGGGGCTGGCGCTGTGGTGACCGAGGGCGGTGCCGACGCTGGCGGTCGGCGTGACGCAGCGGGTGGCGGCGGGTCGGTGTGGCGCGCCGGGGAGGATTCGAACCCCCGACCTTCTGATCCGTAGTCAGACGCTCTATCCATCTGAGCTACCGGCGCGAGTGACTCCCCAGAGGCTACCGCAGTGCGCGGGCTTCGCACCATCGAGGGTCGGTGGCGGCGCGCTGCAATGGCGGCGGCGCGCCCCGGTGGCGCGCCGTGGTGGCGGCGGCGCACGGCGGTGGCGCCGCTCGATGGAGCATTTGGCCGCCCCGCCGGCCGAACGCTCCAGGCAAGCGCCGAGCGCGCAGGCGTGGGCGGGCGCGCGTTGCGCCCACACGGCCCGGATGAAGCGTTCGTCCGCCGGGGCGGGCGAACGCGCCACCGGCGCGGTCGGCGACCGCGGGCAGGACCGCGGCGGAGGCCAGCCCGGCGACCGTGGGCAGGACCGCGCCGGTAGCCAGCGCGCCGCCCGGGCGCGACCGCAACCGCGGCGTGGGCGGTCCGGGCCGTCCCACCCGGGAGGGTCAGCGGCCCTCGGCCAGCGCCCAGTCGATCCGGCCCTGCTCGTCGCTGCCGGCGTAGCGCACCGCGAGGCGATGCCCGACCTGCCAGCGCTCA
This sequence comes from Egibacteraceae bacterium, assembly GCA_046498405.1. Lineage (GTDB taxonomy): Bacteria > Actinomycetota > Nitriliruptoria > Euzebyales > Egibacteraceae > T1Sed10-49. The sequence goes on along the minus strand of JAWOAS010000057.1, from coordinate 4,536 downwards.
TCGGCGCTGGCGAGGCCATGGTCGACCGCCGAGAGCGCGTCCTCCTCGCCTCCGAGCGCACCGGCCGGCAGGAACCCGCCGAGGCCCAGACGGGGCAGGCGCACGCGCAGCCCGGCGGGGCGCACCTCGGTGACCACCGCGGTCTCGGGCCCGTCGATGGCACCCCGCTCGAGCAGCAGGCTCCACAGCCCGGTCCGCTCGGTGGCCTCGAGTCGTCCGAGCGGACCGGCGCGCGCGTCGAGCCACGTCGCGAGGGCGTCGAGCTCGCCGGCGCGGTAGGGCGGGGCCTCGCCGGCGAGCAGCGCGCGCACCTGACGGTGGACGACGAGGTCGGCGTAGCGGCGCAGCGGCGAGGTGAAGTGGCAGTAGGCCTGCGCCGCGAGCCCGCGGTGCGGGCCTGGCCGCGAGCGGTAGCGCGCCCGCGCCGAGCTCGAGGCCGCCGCCGCGATGAGCAGGTCCCGCCCGCCCGGCCCGGCAGGATCGAGGAGGTCCCGCCCGCCTGGCTCGGCAGGATCGAGCAGGTCCCGCGCGCCCGACGCGGCAGGATCGAGCAGGTCCCGCCCGCCGGCACCGACCGGGTCGGGCAGGCCGTCGCCTCCGGCGCCGAGGCGGCCGATCGCCCCGAGCACCGCGCCCGTCAGGGCCCCGGCATCCCCGTCGAGGTCGGGCAGCTCGACGCCGGCGCGGCGCGCGGCGGCGGCCAGACGGCGACGGTGCTCGGCGTCGAGGCCGGCATGGACGCGGAAGAGCGCTGGCGCGTCACGCTCGGCGAGCCACAGGCCGACGGCCTCGTTGGCCGCGACCATGAGCTGCTCGACGAGGTCGTGCGCCCGCGCGTGGGGCTCGGCGGCCACGGCGGCGAGCTCGCCGTCGACAACGGCGGGCGCGAGCGCGGCCGGCTCGAAGAGCACCCCGAGGCTCGCGCGGGCCTGGCGCGCGACCGCGAGCCGGCGCGAGGCCTCCGCCGCGGCCTGCAGGACCCCCTGCACCGGCTCGCCCTGGGTGCGGGCCTGGGCGCGCAGCTGCGTGGGGTCGCCGGCGAGCCAGGACTCCACGGCGCTGTAGGACAGCCGGGCGCGGGAGCGGATGAGCGCCGGCTCGAGGTCGACGGCGGTCACGTGGCCGTCGGGGGCGACGTCGAAGCGCGCCGAGAGCACCCGGCGCTCCTGGCCGGCGCCGAGCGAGCCCGCCGCCGCCGAGAGGTCCTCGCCGAGCATTGGCGCGCTGGCCCCGCCGAGGTAGGCCGTGGCGCCCATCGTCCGGGCGTGGAGGTCGGCGGCGGAGCCGAGCCCCACGTCGACGGCGACGTCGGTGACGTGGACGGCCACCCGCACCGGCGCGTCGGCGGCGCCGCTCCACGACGCGGCGACGGCGTCGTCGAGGTCGCGGCTGGCGAAGCCGTCGACGGTGAGGCACGGCTCGCCCCGCCGGTCGATCGCGGCGATGGCCGCACCGGGCACCGGACCGTGGCGGTCGAGCCCGGAGGCGACCCGGGCGCTGCCGGCGGCGAGCTGGCCGGCCACCCGCAGGTGCGCGGTCTCCGCGACCACGGCGTCGAGACCGACCGCCTCGGGACCAGGATCGGCGAGGCTGGGGGACGCTCCACCGAGCACCGCGGCCACCGCCGAGGCCCGCACCGCCTCGGGGGTCTGCGCCGGGTAGGGGCCGGCGATGAGCGCACTGCCCCGCGGCGTCGACGCGGCGGCGTCGACGAGCACGACGGCGACCTCGCCGAGGACCCCGTCGAGTCGGGCGGCGAGCGGACCGGGCAGCGCGATCGGCCCGACGGCGACGTCGCGCTCGGCGAGGAGGACGAGCCCGCCGCGGCGGCGCTCGACGACGCCGGCCACGAGGCGGCGGGGCCGGGCGAGCAGCGTGGCCTCCTCGCAGGCGGGCCGCTCCTCGCCCGGGTCGACGTCGGCGGTGACGAGGTCGTCGGCGAGCAGCGTCCGCGCGAGCGGCGGCGGCACGAAGGCGCGAGCGACCCGGCGGGGCCCTCCGTCGGCGTCGACGGCCTCGACCGGGGCCGGCGTGCGCCCGTCGGCGCCCACGACGATGAGGAAGCCGAACCCCCGAGGGTGGGGGCGGAAGCGCGCGCGCACCTCCACGCAGGCTCCTTCGTCGGTGGCCCCGCCGCGGGCCACGGTGGTGGCGCCTGCGAGTCTCGCACGCCGGCGGCCCGGCGACCGCCGCGAGGGGCCGGCGGGCGCGGGGCGCCAACCGCGGCGGGCGCGCCAGGCAGCGGGTGGGGCGCCGACCACGACCGCCGCGTGACGAGCGGCCGCGGGGGCGCAGACGTAGGGTTGGGCTGTCCCCGACAGGAGCGCTGCATGATCGCGATCGAGGCCACGGGCCTGCGCAAGTCCTTCGGCCCGACCACCGCGCTGGCCGGCGTCGACCTCGCCGTCGAGGAGGGCACGGTGCTCGGCCTCCTCGGGCCCAACGGCGCCGGCAAGACCACTGCGGTGCGCGTGCTCACGACCCTGCTGCGCCCTGACGCCGGCCGGGCCCGCGTCGCCGGCGTCGACGTCGTGAGCGACCCCGGCGGCGTGCGCCGGCGCATCGGCCTCGCCGGGCAGTACGCCGCGGTCGACGAGAACCTCACCGGCCGGGAGAACCTCCGCATGGTCGGTCGGCTCTACCACCTCGGCCGCGCCGGCGCGGCAGCCCGGGCCGATGCGCTGCTCGAGCGCTTCGAGCTCGACGACGCCGGCGACCGCCTCGTGCGCACCTACTCCGGGGGCATGCGCCGCCGCCTCGACCTCGCCGCCAGCCTCGTGGGCGACCCCCCGGTGCTCTTCCTCGACGAGCCGACGACCGGCCTCGACCCCCGCAGCCGCCTCGACCTCTGGGCGCTCATCGAGGACCTCGTCGCCGACGGCACGACGCTGCTGCTGACCACCCAGTACCTCGAGGAGGCCGACCGGCTCGCCGACCGCATCGCCGTCATCGACCTCGGGCGGGTCATCGCCGAGGGCACCGCCGACGAGCTCAAGGACCGCGTCGGCGGCTCGCGGGTCGAGGCCCGGGTGGCGCCGGGTCAGGAGGCGCTGGCCGCGGAGCTCCTCAGCGGCCTCGGCAACGGCACGGCCCATCTCGGTGACGGGCTCGTGACCGTGCCCGCCACCGGCCCCGCCGACGTCGCCGACGCAGCGCGGCGCTTCGAGGAGGCCGGCCTCGAGGCCAGCGAGCTCGGGCTGCGCCGCCCCACCCTCGACGACGTCTTCCTGACCCTCACCGGCCGCGCCGCCGAGGAGGACGCCGCCGAGCCGGGCGATCGGAGCGCCGCGTGAGCGTGACCTCCGCCCGCGCCACCGCCACCGCGCCGGCCGTGGCCACCGAGCCCGAGCGCGTCGATCTGCTCACGCGGATCCGCCACGAGCTCAACGACGGCTTCGTCATGACCTGGCGCAACCTCATGCGCTGGCTGCGCCTGCCGCAGCTGCTCGTCGTCTCGACGATCCAGCCGATCATGTTCGTGCTGCTGTTCAACTTCGTCTTCGGCGGCCCGATCGACATCCCCGGCATCGACAACTACATCGACTACCTCCTCGCCGGCATCTTCGTGCAGGCCACGACCTTCGGCGCGACCCAGACCGGCGTCGCCCTCGCCGAGGACCTCGCCCAAGGCGTCATCGACCGCTTCCGCTCGCTGCCGATGAGCCGCAGCGCGGTGCTCGCCGGGCGCACGACCGCCGACGCGGTCCGCGGGCTCTTCGTCGTCCTGCTCATGACCCTCATCGGCTCGCTCATCGGCTTCCGCTTCGGCGGCACCGCGCTCGGCGCCGTCGCCGCGATCGCCATCGTCGTGGCGTTCGGCTTCGCGCTGTCGTGGATCGCCGCGGTCGTGGGGATGTCGATGCGCTCGCCCGAGGCCGCGCAGGCGGCGAGCTTCGTGTGGGTCTTCCCGCTCGTCTTCGCCTCGAGCGCCTTCGTGCCGACCCAGACGATGCCGGGCTGGCTCGCCGCCTTCGCCGAGAACCAGCCGGTCAGCGCCGTGGCCAACGCCGCCCGGGCGCTCATGCTCGGCGAGCCGGGTGAGGCGATCGCCGGGGGTAGCGCCTGGGAGCTGTCGCTGCGGGCGTTGCTGTGGATCGCCGCGCTGCTCGCCGTGGCCGTGCCGCTCGCGATCCAGCGCTACCGCCGGGCGGTGTGAGCCCCACCACGCCGGGCGCGCCGGCGGGCAAGGGTGGGTGGCGGAGGCTGAGGGATTTGAACCCTCGAGGGCGTGAGCCCAACGGCATTAGCAGTGCCGCGCACTAGACCAGACTGTGCGAAGCCTCCCGGGGCCCACCGTACGCGCTCGCGCGGCGGGCGGACGGCAGTCTAGCCACCGCCCTGCGGGCCCGCGACCGCGTTCCGCTTCGTCCACTCGTCGGTCTCGGCGCCGAACACCGCCCCGCGGGCCCGCGACCGCGTCGGCCCCGGCCCCTACACTTCGGGGCCAGGAGGCGTGGCCGAGCGGACGAAGGCAGCGGTCTTGAAAACCGCCAGGCACCTCGCGTGTCTCGAGGGTTCGAATCCCTCCGCCTCCGC
>JAWOAS010000016.1:0-3351 GCA_046498405.1 Egibacteraceae bacterium | reverse complement strand
GTTGCTTCCGAGCCTGTGGCCACGTCAAGATTTTTGCCAGCGTCTTCCGCCGCCAAAGTAAAGTCAGAGGTTTTGAAACCCGTCGCACCTTTAGTGAAAGGCTACGAGAAGGTGACGCGCAGGGGAAGCCCCTCTGTCCTGGGGCTCACCAGGCAGACGCCCCGGCAGCCGAGGGGACGCCGGTCGGGACGGTCTACGCTGAGGGCATGGAGGCGCACGCCGGGACGTCGCGCGCGTGGCCGGTCCTGCTGTGGCTGTGCGCGCTGGCCTGGGTCCCACTCGCCGCGTGCGGGCCGGCCGGGCCCGAGGAGCCCGCGAGCGCGTCCCGCCCGCGCCCGTCCGAGGCCGACGCCGCGCTGCAGGCGCCGGAGCCCGGCTCGGCGCAGGGCAAGGAGGGCGGGGCCGCCGCGCCCGCCGAGACGCCCGCCGCGCCCGACGGGGACGACGAGGCCGACGGCGACGACGAGCCCGAGGAGCCCGCCGAGGAGGACGGGCAGCCCGACGTCGCCGGCGGTGCGCTCGACGGCGCGGTCATCGCCATCGACCCCGGCCACAACGGCGGCAACGCCGCGCACCCGGAGGTCGTCACCGCCCCGGTCGACGCGGGCGGCTTCACGAAGGCCTGCAACACCGTCGGCGCGGCCACCGACGACGGCGACAGCGAGGCGCGGGTCAACCTCGAGGTGAGCCTGGCCCTGCACGACCTCCTCACCGCCGAGGGCGCGACGGTGCACCTCTCGCGCGAGGACGACGACGGGGTCGGGCCCTGCATCGACGAGCGCGGCCGCTTCGCCGGCGAGGTCGGCGCCGACCTGCTCGTCTCGGTCCACGCCGACGGCGCCGCGCCGCAGGCCCACGGCTTCCACGTCATCCGCCCCGGCCTCGTCGAGGGCTACACCGAGGGCATCGTCGAGGAGTCCGCGGTCCTCGCCGAGGCCGTCCGCGACGCCCTGCGCGCGGGCGGGCTGACCCCGGCGACCTACGTCGGCGAGGCGGGGCTCGTCGAGCGGCGCGACCTCGGCACGCTCAACAACGCCACCGTCCCCGCGGTCCTCGTCGAGCTCGGCAACCTCCGCCACGCCGGCGACGCGGCGCTGCTCACCGACCCGGGCGGCCAGGGCGAGGTCGCCGGCCACCTCCTCGAGGGCCTCGCCGGCTACCTCGCCGGGCGCTGAGGAGCGCCGCCTCGAGTCGCCACCGCCGCCGGCGGCCGCTAGCGTGCCGGTCCCACGACCACCGAGGCGAGCCGTGCGCGCCCTCCTGCTCTACAACCCCGCCGCCACGACGACGACCCCGCGGGTGCGCGACGCGATCGCCTGGCGGCTCTCGGCCGCCGTCGACCTCGAGGTCGCGCCGACCAAGCGCCGCGACCACGCGAGCTACCTCGCGGCGGGCGCAGCGGCCGAGGGCGTCGACGTCGTCGTCGCGCTCGGTGGCGACGGCACGGTCAACGAGGTGCTGCAGGGCCTGGCCCACACCGCGACGGCGCTGGCGATCATCCCCGGCGGCTCGACGAACGTCTGGGCGCGCAACCTCGGCCTGCCCAACGACGCCGAGGCGGCCACGAGCCGGCTCCTCGGGCTGCTGACCGCGCGCCAGCGCCGCAAGGTCACCCTCGGCGTGGCCAACGACCGCTTCTTCGGCTTCGCCGCCGGCTACGGCTTCGACGCCGCGGCGGTGCGCGAGGTCGAGCGGCGCCACGCCCTCAAGCGCACCGTCCGGCAGGCCTCCTTCCTCATGGGCGGGCTCGTCGCGTTGCTGCGGACCTACGACCGCAAGGGGGCGAGCATCACCGTGGCCGAGGCCGGCGCCGAGCCGGTCGAGGGGTGCAAGGCCGTCGTGTGCTGCAACAGCGCGCCGTTCACCTACCTCGGGCCCTGGTCGGCCGACCTCTGCCCCGACGCCGACCTCGACGGCGGCCTCGACCTCCTCGGCCTGACGAAGCTCTCGCTGCCGGTCCTGTTGAGGGTCGTCCACGGCGCCCTGTCGGCCGGGGGCGACGTCGGCGCGCTGCCGGCCGCGCGGCGCTGGCACGACGCCGACGAGGTCGTCCTGTCGAGCCCCGTGAAGCTGCCGCTGCAGGTCGACGGCGACTACGTCGGCGAGGAGGACCGCGTCGTCCTGCGCGCCGCACGCGAGGCGGTCGACCTCGTCATCTGACCGGGGTGGCCCGTGTCCGCCACGGCGCAGCCACTCGCGGTGGCGCGTCACCGCCCGCCGTGGCGCGTCACCGCCCGCCGCGGCGCGCCACGGCTCAGCCGCCGAGGGCCGCGGCGATCGCGCCGGGGTGGTTCGTGCAGATCGCGTCGACGCCGTCGCCGGCGAGGGCCCGGGCCTCGGCGGGATCGTCGACGGTCCAGACGAAGACCGCGAGGCCGGCCTCGTGGACCGCCGTGATCGTCGCGGCGTCGAGGCCCGGCGAGCCCCGCTGGGGGCAGAGCACCGACGCGCCCTGCTCGAGGGCGTAGGGCAGGGCCGCCTCGAGGCCGAACATCGCGAGGTGCAGCAGGCCCGCCGGCACCCGCGGCGCCCGCGCGGCGAGCACCGCGACCGTGGCCGGGTTGAAGGCGCTCGTCATCCACGGCCGCTCGCCCTCGCGGGCGGCGAGCTCGGCGGCCAGCGCCGCGGCGACGGCGTCGTCGGGGTCGTAGTCGGGCTCGCCGGGCAGGTTCTTGACCTCGACGTCGACGCCGAGGCCGGCCGGCAGCGCGTCGAGGACCGCCGCGAGGGTCCACACGCCCGCGGCGGCGAGGTCGGCGGCGGACTGCTCGACGAGCGGGCGCCCGTCGGCGTCGACGGGGTCGTGCTGGCAGACGAGGACGTCGTCGGCGCTGCGGCGCACGTCGAGCTCGACCCAGCCCGCGCCCTCCTCGGCGGCAGCGAGGAACGACGCGGGGGTGTTCTGCGGCGCCCGGGAGGGCGCGCCACGATGGCCCACGACGGCCGGCGGGTCAGCGAAGGGCAACATGGCGTCCATCCTACGGACAGGCCGACCGCCCGCCCGGCGACCGGGCGCAATCGGCCAGACGACCGGGCCGTGCGTGGAAACCCACCCCACCGGGGCCTAGGGTCGGGGACGAATCCGAGATCATCCTTTACGGAGCCACGCTACGCCGTTACCCTGGCTTGTGAATCCACGAACAAGTGCGCCCGCAGCGCCGCGGGTTGCGACGTGAGCATGGAGCACACCATCGCGCGTCGCAGGCGCTGACGGCACGTCCGCACCGCACGACAACCGACGAGGTCGCGTCCGACGAGTGCTGCGACCCAGACGAACGCGAGAGGTACGACATCCCATGGATTGGCGTCAGCGCGCTGCCTGCATCGGCGAGGACCCTGAGCTGTTCTTCC
>JAWOAS010000113.1:0-14310 GCA_046498405.1 Egibacteraceae bacterium | reverse complement strand
CCCCCATGAGGCTCGTCCGAGCACCCAGGGTGGATCGGAAGGCCGGCGGCGTCCGATCTCGCGCCCTCGCCGGCGGAATGGTGGTGACAGGGCGTCGGGGCCTGTCGGCGGCGCTACCGGACTCCCCGCTCCCGAGCTCAGTCCTCCCGGTCGCCGGCCTTGCGGGCCTTGCGCCCCTCGCGCTCCTTGCGCCGCGAGCCGGCGAGGAGGAGCGCGAGGCCGATGGCGAGCAGCCACACGTCCTTGGCGAGGGGCAGGCCGTCGGGCGTCGGGGTGATGCTGCCCGGCTGGCGCTGGCCCGGGGCCTTCCAGTAGAGCCGGAGCAGGAGCCCGGAGAAGCCCATGAGCGCGAGGCCGGCGATGCGCCGGGGCACGAAGGGCGCGAGCAGCAGGCCGCCGACGGCGGCCTCGCCCATCGAGAGCAGGTCGACGAACTCCTCGGCGTCGAGGTCGTCGATCCACGGCAGCTCGGCGGCCTTGGCGAACTCGTGGAGTCCCTGGGCGCCCTCGGCGGGCAGGTCCCGCTTGGCCAGCGCCTGCTGGAGGATGAAGCCGCCGGAGGCCAGGCGCAGCGGCGCCTCCCATCTCGTGAACCCTCGCGCCTTCATCGACCCCTCCCTTGCTCTCGGTGCGCACCGCCTCCGGTGCTCCGTACCATGCCGACTGTTGCGCACCTCGCTACCCGAGCAGGGCAGCGCTCAACCGTCGGACCGGCTCACGCAACACCGGCTGGTGGGGCCTGAGTGCCCGTCGACCGGCCGTGGCGTCGCTCAGGGCTCGGCGGCAGCGAGGCGCGCCGCAAGCGCGCTGCCGAGGCGCTCGGCTCGACCCTCGGGGGTCGTGGGGCGGGCGTGGCGTCCGTGATCGGCGGTTCGTGGCGTCTGTGCCGGCCCGATCCGCCACCGGTGTGCGCGGAACTGGCCAATGCCTCTTGACACCCCGGCCCCCGGTGGCAGGGTCACCGCACGCCCTTTGTGAGGAGGACCCATGCGCGCAGCCCGGCTCTCCGACCTCAACGACCTCGCTGTCGTCGACCTCCCGACGCCATCGGCCGGACCGGGCGAGCTCCTCCTCGAGGTGGGCGCGAACACGCTCTGCGGCACCGACGTGCGGATCCTCCGCGGCGAGAAGACCTCGAACGTCGTCCTGCCGGTCGTGCTCGGCCACGAACTCTCCGGCACGATCGTCGAGGTCGGGGCGGGCGTGGAGGGCCATGCGATCGGCACCCAGGTCGCGCTCATGCCCGGCGTGCCCTGCCGCCGTTGCTGGGAGTGCACCCATGAGCGCGAGAACGCCTGTGCGCACCTGAGGATCGTCGGCTACGAGATCGACGGCGGCCTCGCCGAGTACGTGCTCGTCCCCGCCGCCTCGGTCGAGGCCGGGTGCGTCTTCCCCGTCGACGAGCCCGTGGCCCCCGAGCGGCTCGCCCTCGCCGAGCCGCTCGCCTGCGTGGTCACCGGTCAGCGGCTCTCCCCGATCGCCGTCGGCGACACCGTCCTCATCATGGGCGCCGGGCCGATCGGCCTGCTCCACCTCCAGCTCGCCCTCGCCAAGGGCGCCCGCGCGGTGATCGTGAGCGAGAGCGGCGCGGCGCGGCAGGAGACCGCCCGGCGCTTCGGCGCGACGGTCACCGTCGATCCCCAGACCGAGGACCTCGCCGCGGTCGTCGAGGAGGTCACGCGCGGCATCGGCGTCGACACGACGATCATCGCCGCCGGCGTGCCCGCCCTCGTCGACGAGGCGCTGTCACTGGCCCGCACCGGAGGCTCGGTCAACGTCTTCGCCGGACTCGCGGGAGCCGGCTGGGCGGAGCTGCGGGCCAACCTCGTGCACTACCGCGAGGTGTCGATCGTCGGATCCTCGAACACCCGACGGCGCGACTACCGGGTCGCGGTCGACCTCATCACGAGCGGCAAGGTCGACACCGCCTCGCTCGTCACCCACCGCTTCGGCATCGAGGACGTCGGCCGGGCCGTCGAGGCCGTCATCGCCCGGGAGGGACTGAAGGTCGCCGTCGTGCCGTAGTCGCCCTGCGACCCGCGCGATGACGGGGCCGAGGTGGCCCGACCCCGAGGCCCGAGACGCCGCAACCCCCAACGAGGGACCCCAACGACAAGGAGCCGGGCATGAAGAAGCTCATCAACGCCGTCGATGACGTCGTCCGCGAGACCCTCGAGGGCGTGGCCGCCGCGCACCCCAACCGGGTGCGCAAGCTCGACGACCACCACATCCTCGTGCGCGCCGACGGGCCCGTCGCGGGCAAGGTCGCCCTCATCAGCGGTGGGGGCGCTGGCCACGAGCCGGCGTTCTGGGGCGGCATCGGCGACGGCCTCATCGACGCCGCGGTGCAGGGTGAGGTCTTCACCTCCCCGACGCCCGACCAGATCATCGCCTGCCTGCGCGCCGCCGATGCCGGGCAGGGCGTCATCCAGATCTACAACAACTACACCGGCGACGTGCTGAACTTCGACCTCGCCGCCGAGGAGGCCGAGGCCGAGGGCATCCGTGTCGACACCCTGCTCGTCAACGACGACGTCAGCGTCGAGGACGGACCGACCTCGGTGGGGCGCCGTGGCATCGCCGGCAACTTCTTCGTCCAGAAGGTCGTCGGGGCCGCCGCGGCGGAGGGCAAGAGCTTCGACGAGGTCCTCGCCGTCGGACGCAAGGCCATCAGCGAGCTGCGCAGCATGGGCATGGCGCTCGCGCCCTGCACCGTGCCCGCCGCCGGTGAGCCGACCTTCGAGCTCGGCGACGACGAGATGGAGCTCGGCATGGGCCTGCATGGCGAGCCCGGCGTCTCGCGGCGCAAGCTCGAGTCCGCCGACGCCGTGGCCACCGAGCTGACGACCCGGCCCGCCGACGACCTGCCGCTGGCCGAGGGCGACACCGTCGCCGTGCTCGTCAACTCCCTCGGGGCGACCCCGCCGATGGAGCTCTACATCCTCGCGCGCAAGGTCCTGTCCGTGCTCGCCGAGCGCGGCGTGGCGGTGCACCGCACCTACGCGATGGAGGCGGCGACCTCGATGGAGATGGCCGGCTGCTCGGTCTCGCTGCTCCGCCTCGACGACGAGCTCACCCGCCTGCTCGACGCCCCCGCCGACGCGATCGCCTTCGCGCAGTGCTGAGCGAGCGCTGAGCGGCACGGGCCGCCGCGAGGGCGCGCCTCAGCGCGTGCTCTCGCGGGCCCATGTCGGCGTCGCCGCCTCGCCGGGGGTGTAGGGCGCGCCGGCGGCGAAGGCCTCCGGGTCGAAGGGACGGAAGGCACCGAGGAAGCGCGGCTCGGCGCGCAGCTCCACCCCGAGACGGCCACGGACGGTCGCGACGACGTGCGCGGCGACGTCGGCGACCTCCTGCGCGCTCGCCCCACCGTGGTTGACGAGGGCCAGGACGTGGCGCGGGGAGAGGCCGACCCGCCCCCAGCGGTCGCCGTTGGCGAACCCCGCGGCGAGCAGGACCATCGCGGCGGGCACCTTGACGGTCTCGGCCTCGGCCCCGGAGTACCAGGCGAAGAGGCGCTCGCCGGCGCCGGCCCCGCGCACCCCGTCGACGAGCTCGACGGCGCGTTGGCGCGGCAGCCACGGACTCATGAAGAACGATCCCGCGCTGCGCGACAGCGGGTCGCCGGGATCCCACACCATCGACTTGGCGCGGCGCACCGCGAGGACCGCGCGTCGACGCTCGACGAGGTCCTCGGGGTCCCCGCCGTGCTCGGCGAAGTGCCGCTCGAGGTCGCGGTAGGAGGGCGGCCCGTCGGGCTCGGCGCGCAGGGCCAGGGTGACCTCGACGATGCCGAACCGGTCGCGCCAGTCGCGCTTGAAGCGGCTGTCGCGGTAGCCGAAGGCGCAGGCGTCGGCGTCGAGGGCCACGAGCTCGCCGGTCCGCCGGTCGAGCGCGGTCAGCGCGACGAAGGTCTCGTCGAGCGCCTGGCCGTAGGCGCCGATGTTCTGCACCGGCGCGGCGCCGACGGTGCCGGGGATGCCGCTGAGCAGCTCGATCCCCGCCAGGCCGGCCTCGACGCTCCAGGCGACGAGGTCGTCCCAGCGCATGCCCCCGCCGACGCGCACGAGGGTCGTCGCCTCCCCCGGGACGGCCTCCTCGACGGCCCCGCCGGAGAGCACGACGGTCACGCCACGCAGCCCGTCGTCGGAGACGACGACGTTGCTGCCGTGCCCGAGGAGGTGCAGGAGCCCGTCGTGCTCCTCGTGGGCAAGGGCGGCAGCCTCGGCCAGCGTCGCGGCGTCGGCGGCCTCGACGAGGACGTCGGCGGGCCCGCCCACCTCGAGGGTGGTCCGTGGCGCGAGCGGGGCGTGGGGCTGGGGGTGCACGGCTCCTCGACGGCGGCCTCGGCGTCGGTCGGCGGGGGCGGGTCCGCCGACCGGGCGTCGCGCCGGCGCCCGTCGTCGGCGCACGGGGCGACGCGTGCGATGCTAGCGGCCCGGGCACCCGCAGCGATCGAGGGCCACATGCACGACGGGGACAGCGCGGGCGACGCACGACTCGGCGGCGCGCAGCGGCGGCTGCTGGCCGCCCTCGCCGACGCCGAGGTCCGCTTCGTGCTCATCGGTGGGACCGCCGCGCGCCTGCGCGGGGCGACGCGGGTCACCGACGACGTCGACATCGCGCCCGGCGGGGGTGGGGCCAACCTCGCGCGCCTCGGCGCCGCGCTCGAGGCCGTCGACGCGCGGTGGGTGACCGGTCAGGGGCCCGTCGACGGCGTGGCCATCGACGCCGAGCTGCTCACGAGCCGGCAGGTCGTGAGCCTGGCGACCCGCCACGGGGCGCTCGACGTCGTCTGGGACCCACCGGGGTCGTCGGGCTACGCGCGCCTGGCCGCGCAGGCCGGCCCCGTCGACGTCGACGGACGCGAGATCGACGTGGCCGGTCGCGAGGCGCTCATCGCGATGAAGTCGGCCACCGGCCGGGCCAAGGACCGCGAGGTCGTCGCCGAGCTCGAGCGCGCGACGCGCGGCTGAGGCCGCCGCGCCGGGCACCTCCGCGCCCGGCGCCCCCGCTACTGCGGCGGCTCGCCGTCGCTCGAGGCCTCCTGCTCGGCGATCTCGGCGTGGATCTGCTCCATGTCGAGATCGCGGATCTGCTGGAGGAGGTCGTCGATGCCCTCGCCGGGCACGACGCCCGGCTCCTTGTAGAGGACGACGCCCTCGCGGATGGCGACGAGCGTGGGGATCGACTGGATGCCGAGCTGGCCGGTGAGCTCCGGATTGGCCTCGGCGTCGACCTTGCCGAAGGTCACGTCGTCGTGGCGCTCGCTCGCCTCCTCGTAGATGGGCGCGAACTGGTGGCAGGGCGCGCACCAGTCGGCCCAGAAGTCGAGCAGGAGGATGCTGCCCTCCTCCACGTGCTCCTGCAGCTCGTCCACGGACATCGCCACGGTCGCCATGCGGCGTCCCTCTCGTCGGGTGCTTGGTCGTTCGGTCGCGCGCGACTCGTCACCGTTCCCCGGCAGTGGCGCCGCTATGCATGAGCAGGGTGGGACCGACAGGGGCTCCGCAGGCGAGGCCGCACCGCGCCTCACACGTCGCGCAACGGTTCGCACACGTTCACACGCGATATCTCCTGCAGACCCCCTTGTCTACGAGCCCGGTCGTGGTGTACCTTGAGCCGCCATAACGGGTGATCTCGCCGCTCTGCTCGTCACCGCAGCAGGACGTCGAGGCGAACGCATCCGAACATCAAGCGGTGGTGACGCCCGCGGATGCGGGTAAGGAGAGAGCCGATGCGCAAGAGCTTGCTCGCACTCTTCGGAGTGCTCGTCCTTCTCATGGCCGCGTGCGCCGACGACGAGGGCGAAGACCCCATCGCCGACCTCGAGGACGGGGACACCGACGAGGCTGCCGACGGCGACGCCGACGACGGTGACGACGCTGACGACGACGAGGCCGGCGAGGACGGCATCGATCCCGAGGACCCCGAGACCATCCCCGAGGACGCCGTCGAGATCTTCAGCTGGTGGACCGGTGCCGGCGAGGAGGCCGGCCTGCTCGCGCTCATCGACATCTTCGAGGAGCGCTACCCGGAGTACCAGGTCGTGAACTCCGCGGTCGCCGGAGGCGCCGGCACCGATGCCCAGGCCGTGCTTACGAGCCGGATGCAGGCCGGTGACCCGCCCGGGACGTTCCAGATCCACGCTGGCCGCGCGCTGCTCGACCAGTGGGTCGCCGCCGACGCGATGGAGCCCCTCAACTTCCTCTACGACGAGGAGGAGTGGTGGGACGTCTTCCCCGAGTCCCTCCTTGAGCTCACGACCGACGAGGACGGCAACATCTACTCGGTGCCCGTCAACGTCCACCGCTCCAACGTGATGTTCACGAACATCGGGGTCTTCGAGGACAACGGCCTCGAGCCACCCGAGACCTTCGACGAGTTCGCCGAGGTCGCCGACGAGCTCGAGGCCGCCGGGGTCACCCCGCTCGCGCTCGGTGACAACGAGAGCTGGACGCTGCTGCACACCTGGGAGACCGTGCTGCTCGGGACGGCCGGACCCGAGATGTACCGCGACCTCTTCGCCGGCGACGCCGACTGGGAGAGCGACGAGGTCGTCGAGTCCTTCGAGATGCTCGACATGATGCTCGGCTACATCAACGAGGACCACGCGGCCCGCAACTGGCAGGACGCCGCGCAGCTCGTCGCCGAGGGCGACGCCGCGATGAACATCATGGGCGACTGGGCCGCCGGCTACTTCGCCACCGACCTCGAGCTCGAGCCGGACGGGGACTTCGGCTGGGTGGCCACGCCGAACACCGGTGGGCACTTCATCACCGTCGTCGACACCTTCGGCCTGCCCGAGGGCGCCCCCAACCGTGAGGGCACGATCGACTGGCTGCGGGTCCTCGGCTCCCTCGAGGGGCAGGACACGTTCAACCCGCTCAAGGGGTCGATCGCCGCCCGCCTCGACAGCGACCTCTCGGAGTACAACGCCTACGGCCAGAGCGCGGCCGAGGACTTCCAGGACGGCGTCCTCGTCCCGTCGCTGGCCCACAACAGCGCGGCGCCGCCGAACTTTACCGACGAGGCGATGGCCGTCGTCGTGGAGTTCATGTCCCAGCGCGACGCCGACGCGGCGGTGACCTCGCTCGAGCAGGGCGCCAACGACTACCTGCGCTAGCACGTCACTCCCACGGCCGCCGGCCGGCCCTGCCGGCCGGCGGCCGACCCCCAGCCGAGGTCGCGTGGGCGCCGTGGGGCGACGCGTGGCGTGAGGAGGCCCCGAGGTGAGCGTCGAAGCCACCCCCCAGCCCGTCGAGGGCCGCGCGGAGACCGCGCTGGACCACGCCCCTGTGGGCCGCAAGCGCCGCCGCGCGCGGCCAGGGCTCGAGCGGGCGATGCCGCTGCTGCTGCTCCTGCCCTCGATCATCGCCATCGGCGTCTTCGTCTACGGCTTCATCGCCTGGACCGGCTGGGTGTCGGTGAGCAACTGGACGACGTTCGTCCAGGACATGAGCTACCGGGGCTTCAACGAGTACGTCCGCCTGGCCAGCGACTTCCGCTTCCTCTCCGGGCTGCGCAACGTCATCGTCTTCACGATCCTCTTCGTGGGGATGTGCGCCCTCGTCGGCCTTCTCCTCGCGATCCTCCTCGACCGGCGGCCGCGCGGCCAGCCGATCTGGCGCAACCTCTTCCTCTTCCCCCTCGCGATCTCCTTCGTCGTGACCGGCGTGGTCTGGCAGTGGCTGCTCAACCCCAGCGCGGGCGTCAACCTCATCCTCGCCCAGCTCGGGGTCGAGAGCCTGCCGATGTGGTACATCAGCACCGAGATCATCCCCGGATGGCAGTGGGGGCAGATCGAGCTCGCGATCCCCGTGGCCCTCGTCGCCGTCGTCCTCGCCGCCGGCTGGCAGATGTCGGGCTTCGCGATGGCGATCTACCTCGCAGGCCTGCAAGGGGTCTCCGAGGACCTGCGCGAGGCCGCGAGGGTCGACGGCGCCAGCGAGCTCGACATCTACCGGCGGGTCATCCTGCCGCTGCTGCGGCCGATGACGATCACGATCGTCATCGTGCTCGGGCACATCTCGCTGAAGACCTTCGACCTCATCTTCGTCATGACCGGCTCGGGCACCGGCTACGTCACCGACGTGCCCGCGGTCTACATGTACGAGTCGACGTTCCGCGCGAACCAGTTCGCCCGCGGCGCGGCGATCTCGGTCGTCCTGCTCATCCTCGTCATCGCGCTCATGGCCCCTGCGGTGTGGGCCCGCAACAAGACCGAGGAGGGCGCCCGTGAATAGCCGCGCGCTGAGCCGCGTCCCGCTCTACCTCCTGCTCGGCCTCTTCGGGGCGGCGATGCTCGTGCCGCTCTACCTCATGGTCATCACGAGCCTCAAGCCGCCGGCCGAGGCGCTCATCAGCCGCATGTGGATGCTGCCGAGCGAGCTGTCCTTCGCCGCGTGGGAGTCGGCGTGGGCGACGCTGCGGCCCTACCTCGTCAACAGCTTCACCCTCGCGATCCCCGCGACGCTGCTGTCGGCCTTCATCGGGTCGGTCAACGGCTACGTCTTCAGCCGCTGGCGCTTCCGCGGCTCGGAGTACGTCTTCAACTTCCTGCTCCTCGGCATGTTCATCCCCTACCAGATCGTCCTCATCCCCCTCGTCGTGACGCTGCAGACCATCGGGCTCTACAACTCCATCGCCGGGCTCGTCATCACCCACGCCATCTACGGGATCCCCATCACGACGCTGATCTTCCGCAACTTCTACGCCCGGATCCCCTCCGACGTCATCGAGGCCGCCCAGGTCGACGGCGCGACCTTCCTCGGGGTCTACCGGCGGGTCGCGCTGCCCCTGTCGCTGCCCGGCTTCGTCGTCGTCGGGATCTGGCAGTTCACCCAGATCTGGAACGAGTTCCTCTGGGCGGTGACGATCACGAGCTCGGGCCAGCGACCGGTCATGGTCGCGCTGCAGAACCTCTCGGGCAGCCAGATCGTCGAGTGGAACGTGCAGATGGCCGCGGCCCTGCAGGCCGCCCTGCCGACCCTCATCGTCTACGTCCTGCTCGGCCGCTACTTCGTCCGGGGGCTGCTCGCAGGCGCAGTCAAGGAATGAGCGCCGCGGGTCCGTCCTCGCCCGACGCGCCGCGGCCGGACGAGGCCGCGACGGCCCGCGGCGGCGTCGAGCTCGCGGCCTCGCGGAGGGTCGAGATCGTCCGCCTCCTCGAGGCGCTGGGCGGGGCACGGGTCACCGACCTCGCCGAGCGCTTCGACGTCTCGGAGATGACGATCCGCCGTGACCTCGACGACCTCGACCGCCGCGGCCTCGCGCGCAAGGTCCACGGCGGGGCCCTGCCGACCGGGGGCACGACCGAGGACCCCGGCTTCGAGCGCAAGAGCCGGCTGGCGATGGCCGAGAAGCGGGCGATCGCGGGCGCCGCCGCGCAGATGGTCGAGCCGGGGATGTCGGTGATCCTCTCGGCGGGCACGACGACGTGGTACCTCGGTGGCCTGCTGCGGGCGGTCCCCGCCCTCACCGTCGTGACGAACTCGGCGAACATCGCCCGCCAGGTCCACGACCCGGGGACGAGCGGACAGCACGTCATCCTCACCGGCGGGACCTTCCGCACGCCCTCCGACGCGCTCGTCGGCGAGGTCGCCCGCGCGGCGCTGGGCCACGTCCACGCCGACCTGCTCTTCCTCGGCGTGCACGGCCTCGACCTCGAGCACGGCCTCACGACCCCGACGCTGGCCGAGGCCGAGGTCGACCGGCTCATGCTGCGGCAGTCCCGACGCGCCGTCGTGCTCGCCGACCACACGAAGCCCGGCGTCGTCGGCTTCGCCCACGTCGCCCCACTCAGCGACGTCGACGTCCTCGTCTGCGGTGACCCGCTCGACGAGGCGTGGCGGGGTCCCCTCGCCGAGGCCGTCGGCCACCTCCGTCTCGTCGACGTCGGCGTCGCCGACGACGACCAGGCCTAGCTCGTCCCGACCGCCACGACCCGCGCGCGAGCGCGGCGATCAGCGAAGAGGAGTCACCGCATGGCCAGCGTGACCGTCCCCGAGCCCTGGGCGCCGACGCCAGCGGACCCGCATCGACGGCACAATCCGCTCACCGGCGAGTGGGTCCTCGTCTCGGCGGGACGGACGCGCCGTCCCTGGCAGGGCCGGCAGGAGCGGCCCACCGAGGAACGGCGCCCCGCCTACGACCCCGAGTGCTACCTCTGCCCTGGCAACGGCCGCGCCTCGGGCGAGGCCAACCCCGACTACGCCTCGACGTTCGCCTTCACCAACGACTTCCCCTCCCTGCGTCCCGACACCTCCCGTGGCGAGCAGGTGGGCCATCGGCTCCTGCGCGCCCAGGGGCAGCCGGGAACGTGCCGGGTGCTGTGCTTCAGCCCGCGCCACGACCTCACGCTCGCCGAGATGAGCACCGCCGAGATCGGCGCGGTCGTCGACCTCTGGTCCGAGCAGACCGCCGAGCTCGCCGCGCGCTACGCCTGGGTGCAGGTCTTCGAGAACCGCGGTGAGGCGATGGGCGCCTCCAACCCCCACCCCCACGGGCAGATCTGGGCCTCCGAGGTCCTGCCCCGCCAGGCCACGATCGAGGACGAGCGCCAGCGCCTGCACGCCGAGCGGCACGGCCGGCCGCTCCTGCTCGAGTACGCCGCGCTCGAGGCCGACCTCGCCGAGCGTGCCGTCGTCGCCAACGACACGTGGCTCGCGCTCGTGCCCTACTGGGCGGTGTGGCCCTTCGAGACGCTCGTGCTGCCGCGCCAGCCGCTGCCGCGACTGACGGCACTGTCCGAGGAGCAGCGGGTGGGGCTCGCCGAGGTCCTCCAGGGGCTGCTCGTGCGCTACGACAACCTCTTCGCCACGCCGTTCCCCTACTCCATGGGCTGGCACGGCGCCCCCGGCCGCGAGGATCCCGCCGAGCACTGGCAGGTCCACGCCCACTTCTACCCGCCGCTGCTGCGCTCGGCGTCGGTGCGCAAGTGGATGGTCGGCTACGAGATGCTCGCCGACGTCCAGCGCGACCTCACCCCCGAGGAGGCCGCCGAGCGGCTGAGGGCCCAGCCGGCGGTGCACTACCGCCAGGCGCCGGCGCAGGAGGTCGGCTGATGGTCGGCGCCGGCGTGCGCGAGCGCGCCGAGGCGGCCTTCGCGCGCGCCTGGGGTGGTCGCCCCGACCTCGTCGTGCGCGCCCCCGGGCGGGTCAACCTCATCGGCGACCACACCGACCACCAGGACGGCTTCGTCCTGCCGCTGGCGATCGACCGCGAGGTCTGGCTCGTCGCCCGACGCGTCGACGAGCCCAGGGTGCGGGTGGTCTCCGCCGAGGAGGAGGGCCTCGTCGACATCCCGGCGTCCCCGACGGTGCCGACGCAGCGGGGATGGGGCGCCTACGTCGAGGGGGTGCTCTGGGCCCTGACACAGGAGGGCGTGCCGCCTGCCGGATGGGTCGGCGCCCTCGCGAGCGACGTGCCGGTCGGCGCGGGCCTGTCGTCCTCGGCCGCCCTCGAGCTCGCGGTCGCGCTCACCGCCACCGCCGTGGCGGGCAGCGACCGCCTGGAGACCGGGCGTCTCGCGCTGCTGGCCCAGCGCGCCGAGAACGACTGGGTGGGGATGAGCTGCGGGATCATGGACCAGCTCACCGTCGCCGCGGGCGTCGAGGGCGCGGCGCTGCGCATCGACTGCCGCTCCCTCGAGGTCGTGCCCGTGGGGCTGCCCGAGGGCCTCGCGGTGCTCGTCCTCGACACCGGCACGCGGCGCGAGCTCGCGACGAGCGCCTACAACACCCGCCGCGCGGAGTGCGACGAGGCCTCCGCGGCGCTCGGGGTCACCGCCCTGCGCGACGCCGGGACCGCCGCCATCGACGCCGCCGGCCTGACCGGCGCGCCCGCCCGTCGGGCGCGCCACGTCGTCAGCGAGAACGCCCGCGTGCTCGAGGCCGCCGCGGCGCTGGCCGACGGCGACGCCGCGCGGGTCGGGGCCCTCATGGCCGCGAGCCACGTGAGCCTGCGCGAGGACTACGAGGTCTCCACACCCGAGCTCGACGCGATCGTCGCCGCGGCGGCGGCCCAGGAGGGGTGCCACGGCGCGCGCCTGACTGGCGCGGGCTTCGGGGGCTGCGCGGTCGCGCTCGTCGAGGCCGGGGCCGCCGAGGCGATCTCCGCGGGCGTCGTGCGAGGCTACGAGACGGCGACCGGCACGCGGCCGACGGTCCATCTCTGCCACGCCGCCGCCGGCGCGCAGATCGTCGTCGACGCCATCGGAGGGGATCGCTGATGCGGGTGCTCGTCACCGGCGGCGCGGGGTTCATCGGCTCGGTCACCGCCGCGGCGCTGCTCGCCGAGGGCCACGACGTCGTCGTCCTCGACGACCTCAGCCGCGGTCACCGCGACCTCGTCCCCGACGGCGCGGCGCTCGTCGTGGGCGCCACCGACGACGCCGAGGCGGTCACCGCCGCGCTCGCCGGGGGGGTCGACGCCTGCCTGCACTTCGCCGCGCTCATCGAGGCCGGTGAGTCGATGCGGGCCCCCGAGCGCTTCTTCGCCGTCAACACCGGCGCGACGCTGCGCCTGCTCGAGTGGCTCATCGTCGCGGGCGTCGACCGCTTCGTGCTGTCCTCGACCGCCGCGGTCTACGGCGAGCCTCTCGAGGTCCCGATCACCGAGGACGCGCCGACCGAGCCGACGAACGCCTACGGGGCCTCGAAGCTCGCCGTCGAGCGTGCGCTGCCCTGGCTCGCCGAGCTGCGGGGGCTGCGCTACGCCGCGCTGCGCTACTTCAACGCCTGCGGGGCCACGCCCGAGCGCGGGGAGGACCACGACCCCGAGACCCACCTCATCCCGCTCGTGCTCGCCGCCGCCGCCGGCCGCCGCGAGCGCATCGACGTCTTCGGCACCGACTACCCCACCCGCGACGGCACGTGCGTGCGCGACTACGTCCACGTCGCCGACCTCGCCAGCGCCCACGTCGCCGCGCTCCACGCCCTCGCCGACGAGCGGGAGGTCGTCTGCAACCTCGGCAGCGAGACCGGCTTCACCGTGCGCGAGGTCATCGCCGCCGCCGAGCGCGTCACCGGGCGCACGGTGCCCGCCGTCGACGCCCCCCGCCGCGCGGGCGACCCCGCGACGCTCGTGGCCTCCCGTCAGCGCGCCGCGACGCTGCTCGGCTGGCAGCCCGCCTGGACCGACCTCGACGCCATCGTCGACTCCGCCTGGCGCTGGCACCGTCGCCGCTGGGGGCTCTGAGCGCGCCGGGACCGCACGGCCCCCGCCGCCACCGCCGCGCCCGCGGCACACTCGCGCCATGGTGCTGCGCGCGCGCTCCTCGGCCCGACCGCCTGAGGCGTGCGCGCAGCGCCGCCTGCCGGCCGCGGCCACCGCGTCGGGGGCTGCGGGGACCGGGCGGCGCAGGGCGCGCCTCGGGGCTGCGACCGCGGTCGTCACGCTGCTCGGCCTCGTGCTCATCGCCCTGCCCGCCGGCGCCGCGCTCGCCCATCCCTTCGGCCCCGGGCCGCCCCCGACCGCCCTGCTCGAGGTCGACGGATCGACGGTGCGGGTGACCTGGAGCGCCCCCGCCGACGACGTCGCCGCGCTCGCCGAGGACCGCGGCATCGTCGACGAGGGCACGAGCGAGGCCTTCCGTTGGGCGGTCGGCCCCGACCCCCTCGACGCTGCTGAGCGCGGTGCCATCAGCGGCGACCCGCGGCTGGCCGGGGCCTTCGAGGCCGGCCTCACGGTGCGCCAGGACGGCCGGGCCTGCGCCCAGCGCACCGAGGTCGCCGACGACGCCTTCGACGACGGCGTGCGCGCGACCTTCGCCTGCCCGGAGCCGGTCACCGTCGTCGACGTCGAGATCGCGCTGCTGCACGACGTCGAGCCGGGCTACCGCACCGTGGGCCTCGTCGGCGGGGACACCCCCGAGGTCGTCGCGGTCTTCACCGCCGCCGCGCCCGCCCACGCGATCGACCTCGCCGAAGGGCAGGCCCGCAGCGGCCTCGAGGCGCTCGCGGCATGGTCGCCACCCGGGGGCTCGTGGGTCGAGGACCGGCTCGTCGACCTCGCCGACGTCGACGCCGATGGCCCTGCCCTCCTCGTGGCGGTCGGGGCCGCGGTCGCCGTCGGCGCGGCCCACGCCCTGGCCCCCGGGCACGCGAAGGTCGCCGCCGGCGCCTACGTCGCCGGGGGCGGGGCAGGCCCGCGCCACGCGCTCGCCCTCGGCGCCGTCGTCGCGGGGATGCACGTCGCAACGACGCTCGTGCTCGCGGCCACGCTCGTCGCGCTGCCCTGGTCCCCACATCCGCTGGTTGCATTCATTTTTATAATCGGGGGAGGTTTTATTCTCCGGGTAAAATACACGGG
>JAWOAS010000179.1:0-2830 GCA_046498405.1 Egibacteraceae bacterium | reverse complement strand
CGCGAGGTCCAAGGACTGAACGCGCACGCCGCCGAGGGGCGTCACGACGGCCCGCCAGCGGCTCTAGCGGGTCTGGACCTCGACGCGGTTGGCCATGACGTCGGCGAGCTCACGCAGGTTGAGCCAAGGCTGGTGCGCCGGGCGGGCCGCCTCGACGTCCATGAGCTCAGGCAGCGTCGACAGGCTCGTGAAGTGCAGCTGACCGCCCTCAAGGCCGATGAAGGCGCTCGAGGGTCCACTGCGGCGGGCCTGGCCGTCGAGGAACTCCATGCAGCTCGCGGCCATCCGCGTCGCGAGGATGCGATCGAACGGCGAGGGGTCCCCGCCCTGCTGGACGTGGCCGAGGATCGCCTCGCGGACGTCGAAGAGGTCCCCGCCCTCCTTCTCGAAGAGCGCGTGGAGGAAGCCGGTCGTGTAGAGCGGGTCGGCATGCTCGCCGCGGATGATGAGCCCGAGGCGCTTGCCGTGGCGGAACGCGGTGATGAGACCGTCGACGTCCTCGACGAGGTCGGTGAGCGCGATGCCGTCCTCGGGTAGGTAGACGCGCTCGGCGCCGGCGGCGAGCCCGCCCATCATCGCGAGGTAGCCACACTCGTTGCCCATGACCTCAACGACGAAGCAACGCCGCGAGGCCACCGCGGACTGCTTGATCTTGTCGACGTCGGCGATGATCGAGTTCAGCGCGGTGTCGGCGCCGACGGAGAGCTCCGAGCCCGGCAGATCGTTGTTGATCGACGTCGGCATGCAGGCGATGGGGATGCGCAGCTCGGGATGGCGCTCGCGGGCGCGGTGCAGCGCGTGGGCGGCTCGGTACCCCGTGAGGCCGCCGACCATGAGGATGCCGTCGATGGAGTGCTCGCGGAGCTGCTCGGCGATCGTGGCGATGCCCTCGTCGTCGGGGACGTAGCGGCTGATCCCGAGCTCCGCCCCACCGCGGGAGGTCCAGCCCGAGACGCTCATCCAGTCCATCGGCTCGAGGGCGCCGTCGCGCAGGCCGCGGAAGCCGCGGCGCACACCGAGCATCTCGTGGCCCTCGTCGAGCGCGAGGCGCACCGCGGCGCGCACCGCGGTGTTCATGCCCGGGGCGGGACCCCCGGCATGGAGCACCGCGAAGCGCTGACTCGGCACATCGGGGCGGGGCTCGCTGGGCTGGGACTGGGTGAGGGTGCGGAAGCGGTGCAGCGACTCGGCAAAGCTGCCGCCGCGCAGCCGCATCGCCTCCTCGTAGTCGTTCTCGGCGATGCGGTCGGCCACCGACTTCGTCTTCTCGACCGCCGCCATGAGCGGCGAGCTCACGATCTCGTGCTCGCGAATGCCGACGAGGCGGCCCTCCTCGTCGGCGTCGCCGTCGAGCAGGCGCTCGACGGCAGCGTGGCCGAGGGCGGTACCGAGGTAGCGGTCGAAGGCGCTCGGCGCTCCACCCCGCTGGACATGCCCGAGGATCGTGACCCGGCAGTCCTCGCCGAGCTCCTCCTTGAGGATCTCCTGGACGTCGTGGCTCGTGATGGGGTTGCCGTAGCGGTCCTGCGCTCCTTCGGCGACGATGACCATCGTCTGGCGGCGACCGATCTCGCGCCCGGCGCGCAGCGCAGTGCACATCGTCTCCGCCCAGTTGTCCTCACGCGGGGGGCTCTCGGGGATGAGCGTCCAGTTCGCGCCGGTGGCGAGCGCGGACATCAAGGCGAGGTAGCCGCAGTTGCGCCCCATGACCTCGATGACGAAGGCCCGCTGGTGGCTCGCCGCCGTGGAGTGGATCGCGTCGACGGCCTCGGTGATGCGGTGCAGCGCCGTGTCGGTGCCGATCGTCATGTCCGTGCCGAACATGTCGTTGTCGATCGAGCCGACGAGGCCGACGAGGCGCAGCGTGGGGTGGGCCGCGGCGAGCTCCTCGCTGATCTCCCCGCCCTCGGCGAGCTCGGCGAGCAGCTCGGGCCACTCGCGGCGGAAGAGGTCCGCGCCGGTGAGGCTGCCGTCACCGCCGATGACGACGAGCGCGTCGATGTCGCGCTCGACGAGGTTGCGCGCGGCCTTGCGCCGACCCTCGCGGGTGCGGAACTCCTCCGAGCGCGCCGAGCCGATGACCGAGCCCCCCTGATGGAGGATGCCGCCAACCTCGTCGGTGGACAGCGGCTGGATCGCCGGACCGCCGTCGACGAGGCCGAGGTAGCCCTCGTAGACCGCGAAGACCCCGACCTCGTGGCTGCGGGCGGTCCGCACGACCGCGCGAACCGCGGCGTTCATGCCGGGCGCGTCGCCGCCGCTCGTGAACACCGCGAGGTTGCCGATCCTGCTCTGCTCGCTCACCGCTGCCTCCTCCTGCGCCCTTGTCCTCACGCCGCTCGACGCCCTCGCCCGGGGCGTCCTCGCCGCCGTCACCGTAGCGGGCCGCTACGCTCTCGTCGGCGCCTCACGGCAAGGGACCAGCGATGAACGGCCTGTCGACGCAACTCGGGCTCATCGCTGTCCTCGTCCTCCTCAACGGGCTGCTGGCGGGCAGCGAGATCGCCCTCATCAGCCTACGGGAGGACCAACGCCAGCGTCTCGGCGGGAGGGGACGGGCCGGCGCGGCGCTCGTGCGGCTGACCGACGATCCCAACCGCTTCCTCGCCACGATCCAGATCGGCATCACCCTCACGGGGTTCCTCGCCTCGGCGACCGCCGCAGTCACGCTTGCCGAGCCGCTCGTCGAGCCGCTCGCGGCGCTCGGCGCCGCCGCACGCCCCACCGCCGTGGCCCTCGTCACCGTCGCGCTCACCGCGATCACCCTCGTCTTCGGCGAGCTCGCGCCCAAGCGCCTCGCCCTCGAGCACGGCGAGGGCTGGGCGCTGCG
>JAWOAS010000184.1:0-9525 GCA_046498405.1 Egibacteraceae bacterium | reverse complement strand
GCGGCGTCGAGCACGGCGAGGAGGTCACCGGCCACGGTCTCGGGGCCGACGGCCTCGCGGCGTGCCGGCGCGCCGCTGCGCCCGTGCCCCCGATAGTCCCAGCGCAGGACGAGACGGTCGCGGGCCAGGGGTCCGACGAGCGCGCGCCAGTACTCGTCGCTGCAGGCGATGCCGTTGCAGAGGACGACCGCAGTCGGCGCCGTGGCCCGACCGTCGAGGCGGAAGGCCAGCGCCGTGCCGTCGGCCGCCTCGGTCCGCGTCCAGGCACCGCGGTCGGCGGGCGGCGCACCGCCGACCCGTGGGCGGGTCGGCAGGCGGGCTGCCGGCGATGCGCGTCCCTCGGCCATGCCGCGCAGTCTACGCGGGCGCCGGTCCCGGCCCGGCGCTGCGCAGCAGCAGCCCCGCGCGCGGCTTGGGGGCGATGCGCGTGGTCTTCGGCGGCAGCCGCTGGCCGTCGACGGCGAGCTCGAGGACGCGCTCGAGCGGAACCGGCCGCAGGACGAGCAGCGCGGCGTCGTCGCGGGCGGCGACCTCGGCGGCGGCGGTGGTGAGGTCGGCGCGTGGGTGCGCCGCCCCCGGCGGCAGGTCGAGCCACGGCAGGACCGCGTGCTCGAGCAGGGCGGCGTCGACGTCGCGCCAGGCCCACCGTCGCGCGCTCGGCAGCCGGGCCACGAGGGCGGCGCGGTGGCGCGGCCGCAGCAGCCACGCCGAGCCGTCGGGCGCGAGCAGGCCCATGACCCCGGGCGGGCCGGTGTCGACCCAGCGGGCCAGTGCGGCGGGACCCGCGGCGGCGCGCTCGAGGTGGTAGTGCTCCTCGAGCCTGCCGAGGCTGCGACGGCCCACCGGGTGCAGCAGGCGGTGCACCGCCTCGACGCGCACCCCCCTGGCGGGGTCGGCGAGGTAGACCAGCGCCCGCTCGAAGGGCGCCTCGGGGCCGGCGTCGGGATGCGCCGCGCGCTGGAGGTCACGATGGGCCAGCGACCGCGCCCAGCGGTGGTGGCCGTCGGCGATGACCGCCCGCGTCTGGCCGAGGGCCGCGGCGAGCGCCGCCTGCTCGTCGGGGTCGCGGATCGCCCAGACACGGTGGTCGGCGCCGTCGGCGTCGGTCAGCGCCACGAGCGGTGGGCCCGGCGGTGGCGCGTCGAGGCGCTCGGCGAGGGCCGCGGGGGCGCCGTCGAGCAGCGCGTGGACGGGGGTGAGCTCGACGGGCAGCTCAGCGAGGCGGCGCAGCCGGGTGGCGACCCGCGCGCTGTCGACGTCCTCGTGGGGCAGCATCCCGGCGCGGCCGTCGAGCGGGCCGAGGCGCACGGCGGCGAGCAGCCCGCGCTGGGCGGTGGGCACGCCGGCGACGAGCTCGTGGATCTCGTAGCGGTAGAGGGCCGGCGAGACGTCGTCGACGAGCGCGCCGCGGCGCCGCCAGCTGTGGTAGAGGCTCGCCGCGCGGCGGTGGGCCCCGTCGGGGGCGTGGAGCTCGAGGACGGTGTAGGGGCTGGCCTCGCGGTGTCCGGCGTAGGCCAGCGGCTCGACGGCGTCGTAGGCCGGCGCTGAGGTCGTACGGGCGTCGCCGGCCACGTCGGGGTCGTAGCGCACCGCGCGGAACGGCGCGGCGTCGAGCATCGGTCCTCCTCGCCTCGGCACCGGACGGGGGCACGCTACCGTGGCAGGCGCACGACGCGAGGAGCCTTTCATGCCCGAGACCGACGACGCCCTCGTCTACCACCTCTACCAGCAGGGACGCGAGCGCCTCGAGGGCGGGGACCCGCGTGGAGCCGCGGAGGTCCTCGAGCTCGCCGTCGAGCACGAGCCCGCGAAGGCCTCGCTGCACGAGACGCTCGCGCGGGCCTACTTCGCCACCGCGCGCATCGGCCCGGCACGCGAGGCCTTCGAGCGCGCGCTCGACCTCGACCCCAGCGACGCCTACGCCCACTTCTGCGCCGGACGGTGCTACGAGCGGGAGGGCCGCGTCGACGAGGCGGTCAAGCACTACCGCCTCGCCTGCGCGCTGAGCCCCCGCGAGGTCTACCACGAGCGCCTCGCGCGGCTCGAGGCGGGCTGACCTCAGCGACGCCGCCGGCGGCGTCGGCGCCCGCGGCCCCGCCGCCACGGGCCCACGAGGGCGAGCCCGGCGAGGAAGCCCGCGACGTGGGCGAGCGTGGCGACCTGCCCACCGGTCAGCGCGCCGACGCGCAGCTGCACGATCTCGGCGGCGAACCACACGCCGAGCACGACCACCGTCGGCAGCCTGACGACGAGGAAGAAGAGCAGCGGGACGCTCACCGTGACCCAGCCGCGGGGAAAGAGCCGGAAGTACGCCCCGAGGACCCCGGCGATCGCCCCGGAGGCGCCGACGAGGGGCCGCAGCCCGCCCGGGTCGGCGGCGACGAAGACGAGGGTCGAGAGCACGCCGACGACGAGGTAGAAGCTCGCGTAGCGCAGGTGGCCGAGGCGGTCCTCGAGCGCCCCGCCGAAGACGCCGAGGTAGAGCATGTTGAAGCCGAGGTGCAGCCAGCCGCCGTGGAGGAACATCGCGGTGAGCAACGAGGCGGCCACGGGCTTGTCGGGCACCGGGGCGAGCTCGCAGGCGGCGGGGCCCGCCGCGGCGGCCTGCTCGGCGTCGAGCGGGCTGAGGGTGGCGATCTCGGCGGGCACGACCGCCCACTCGAGGAAGAAGCGCGCCTGGGTGCAGGCGTCGGCCCACCATGGGGTGAGCAGGACGAAGACCGCGAGGTTGGCCAGCAGCAGCGCCCGGTTGACCCAGGGGGTGCGCCGCGGACGGTAACCGTCGCCGAGGGGGATGACCATCGCCGCGCGAGGCTACCCGCGCCGGGCGTCGCACCCGGTATCCTCGCGTCGTCATCGGCGGTGTGGCCCTGGCGGCGGGCACCGCCGCGCAGCGCCCGGCCGCGCGCCGGTGACCGACCCGACGCCCACCGCGGAGGAGCACCCTTGGACGGCCCGCTGCAACGCCCCCTCGAGGGCCTCGTCGGCGTGACCTCGCTCACGCGCCGCGGGGCCGAGTCGATCGTGCGGACCCTCGTGCAGCAGGGCGAGGTCGCCGCCGACCGCGCCGAGCGCGCCGTCGACGAGCTGCTCGCGCGCTCCGAGCGCAACCGCAGCGCCCTCGCCGAGCTCGTGCGCACCGAGACCGAGCGGGTCGTCGCCCGGCTCGGCCTCGCCCGCGACGAGGACCTCGACGCCCTCGCCGAGCGCGTCGCACGCCTCGAGGCCGCGCTCGAGGAGCCCGCGCCCGCGGCGGCCGCCGACGACGAGCCGGCCGCCGACGACGCGGACCCGTCGTCATGAGCGACGCGCTGGGCGAGCACATGGGTCGCCTGCGGGCCCTCGAGCAGGCCCCGCTCGACGAGCACCCCGACGTCCTCGAGGAGGTCGGCGACGCGATCGCCGCCGAGCTCGACGAGGTGGGCCGCCTCGACAGCGCATGAGGCGCCCGGCCGGACTGCGGTGAGCACCCCCCGCCGGCGGCTCGACGTCGTCCTCGTCGAGCGCGGCCTGGCCCGCAGCCGGGGCGAGGCGCGCGAGTGCATCGCCGCGGGCCGGGTCACCATCGACGGCGCCCCGGCGACCAAGCCCGCGACGCTCGTGGCGCGCGGCGCCGACCTCGTCGTCGCCGAGCCGGGCCCGCGCTGGGCCTCGCGGGGTGGGGAGAAGCTCGCCGGCGGGCTCGAGCGCCTCGGCCTCGACGTCGCCGGGCGCCACGCCCTCGACGTCGGGGCGGCCCACGGCGGCTTCACCGACGTGCTGCTCTCGCGCGGCGTCGTCGGCGTCGTGGCCGTCGACGTCGGCTACGGCCAGCTCGCCTGGCGCCTGGCCACCGACCCGCGGGTCGTCGTGCTCGACCGCACGAACGCGCGCCACCTCCGCGCCGAGGCGCTGCCGTGGCGCCCCGACCTCGTCGTCGGCGACCTCTCGTTCATCTCGCTCACGCTCGTGCTGCCCGCCCTCGCCCGAGTCGCCGCCGACGCGGTCGACCTCGTGCTGCTCTGCAAGCCGCAGTTCGAGGCCGGCCGCGGGGCCGTCGGCCGTGACGGCGTCGTGCGCGACCCCGCCGAGTGGGAGCGGGCGATGCGCCGGGTCGTCGACGCCGCCACCGAGGAGGGCCTCGGGCTCGTCGGCGCGGTGCCGTCGTCGCTGCGCGGGCCCGCCGGCAACGTCGAGTTCGTCCTCCACCTCGCGCGCGGCCGCGGCGGCACGACCGCCGAGGACCCCGCGGCGCTCACCGCCGCCGCCGTCGACGAGGCCAGGGCCGCGGGCTGAGCACGCCGTCCGGGGTCCGGGGCGCGCGATGGGCGCGCCTGGTCCTGGCCTGCCCCGCCGTCGGGCCGGCCGTGCGGCCGGGTCGGTAGGATCCCCGGTGTGGCATCGACACGCGAGGAGCAGACCGCACCGCCGACGGGCCCGCCGCGGACGCAGCGTCGTCCCCGGGTCCTCGGCATCGTCGTCAACTCCGGGCGCTCGGAGGCCCGCGAGCTCGCTGGTCACACCGCCACGCGGCTGTCCCGCGAGGGGCTGCGGGTCCTCGGCTACGAGGGCGACCACTGGCCGCGCGGCAGCGTCGAGACGCGCCCGGCGACGGAGTTCGCCAGCGAGCTCGACGTCGTCGTCGTCTTCGGCGGCGACGGCACGCTGCTCCGCGCCGCCTGGCTCGCCCGTGACCGCGGGGTGCCGCTCATCGGCATCAACCTCGGGCGGCTCGGCTTCCTCAGCGAGGTCGACGCCGGCGAGGCCGACGCCGCGCTGACCCAGGTCTGCGAGGGCCGCTTCGGCGTCGAGGAGCGCATGACCCTCGAGGTCGTCGTCCGTGACGCCGACGGCGCGGAGGTCGGCCGCAGCTGGGCGCTCAACGAGGCCTCGATCGAGCGCGTGAGCCCCCAGCGGCTCATCGTCTTCGAGGTGCGCGTCGGGCCGACGACCCTCGCCCACGTGCCGGCCGACGCGATCATCTGCGCGACGCCGACCGGCTCGACGGCCTACGCCTTCAGCGCGCGCGGGCCGATCCTGTCCCCGGCGCTCGACGCGATCCTCCTCGTGCCCGTCGCGCCGCACTCCCTCTTCGACCGCACCCTCGTCGTCGGTGCCTCCGAGACCCTCGTCGTCGCCCCGCAGGACGGCATCGCCGAGGCCGCCGTCGGCCTCGACGGGCGCGAGTCGCTGCCGATCCCCCACGACGGCTGGGTCGAGGTCGCCCGCGCTGAGCAGCCGGTGCGCATGGTGCGGCTCGGGACCTTCGACTTCTACGCAAGGGTGCGCGACAAGTTCGGCCTGCGCTGAGCGCGCCTGCCTACACTCGACGCATGGACGAGCGCCCCCGGGTCGCCCTCGACGAGCTCCACATCCGCGACGTCGGTGTCATCGCCGACGTCACCGTCGAGCTCGACGACGGGCTCAACGTGCTCACCGGCGAGACCGGCGCGGGCAAGACGATGGTCGTGGCCGCCCTCGAGCTCCTCCTCGGCGCGCGCGCCGACACCGACCAGGTGCGCGCCGGGGCCGAGCGCGCGCTCGTCGAGGGCCGCCTCAGTCCGCCGCCGCCGGCGGCCGAGGGCTGGGTCGACCCCGAGGAGACCGAGCTCGTCGTGAGCCGCGAGGTCGGGGGCGCCCGCAGCCGGGCCCGCCTCGGCGGACGCCTCGCCCCGGCCTCGGCGCTCGCCGAGGTCCTCGGCGAGGTCGTCGAGGTCCACGGCCAGTCCGACGCCCAGCGGCTGTCGGCCCCCGGTGTCCAGCGTGAGCTCCTCGACCGCTCCGGCGGGGCGCCGCTGGCCGAGGCCAAGGCCGCCTACGGCGAGGCCTACCACCGCTGGCGCGCGGCCGACGCCGAGCTCCGCGAGCTCGTCGAGGGCGAGCGCGACCGCGCGCGCGAGATCGACCGGCTGCGCTTCGAGCTCGACGAGATCGACGCCGTGGCGCCCGAGGCCGGCGAGGAGGAGGCCCTCGACGCCGAGCTCGCGCGCCTCGAGCACGCCGAGACGCTGTCCGAGGCCGCCCGCGGCGCGGCTGCCGCGCTCACCGACGACGGCGGCGCGCGCGACGCGCTCGGCGCCGCCGTCGCGACGCTGCGTGGGCGCGCGGGCATCGACGGCGAGCTCGACGCGCTCGCGGAGCGCCTCGACGGCCTCGCCGCGGAGGTCCAGGACGCCGGCTTCGAGCTCGCCTCCTACGCCGAGGCCGTCGAGCTCGACCCAGCGCGCCTCGAGGCGCTGCGCGAGCGCCGCGCCGCGCTCGCGGGCCTGTGCCGCAAGTACGGCCCCGACGCAGAGGGGGTGGCCGCCTACGCCGAGGAGGCGCGGGCCCGCCTCGCCGCCCTCGAGGGCGGCGACGCCCGCAGCGCCGCGCTCGCCGAGGAGGTCGACGGCCTGCTCGGCGCCCGCGACGAGGCCGCCGAGCGGCTGCGCGCGGCCCGCATCGAGGCCGGCGGCCGCCTCGCCGAGGCCGTCGGCGGCCATCTCGCCGACCTCGCGATGGCCGACGCGACGATGAGCGTCGAGGTCGCGGCCACCGAGCCTGCCGTCCACGGCGCCGACCGGGTCACGTTCCTGCTCGCCGCCAACGCCGGGTCGCCGCCGCTGCCGCTGGCCAAGGCCGCCTCGGGTGGGGAGCGCAGCCGCGTCGCGCTCGCGGTGCGCCTGGCCCTCGCTGACGCCGACGCCACCCCCGTGCTCGTCTTCGACGAGGTCGACGCTGGCGTCGGCGGGGCCACGGCGCTGGCGGTGGGGGAGAAGCTCGCGCGGCTGGCCCGCGGTCGACAGGTCCTCTGCGTCACCCACCTCGCGCAGCTCGCCGCCCACGCCGACTGCCATCTCGTCGTCGACAAGCGCGCCGAGGGGGAGCGCACCGAGGCGACGGTGCGCCGGGTCGGGGAGCGCGAGCGCGTCACCGAGCTCAGCCGCATGCTCTCCGGGGATCCCGACAGCGCGGCGGCGGGCACCCACGCCGCGGAGCTGCTCGCCTCCGCGCGGGCAACGCTCGCCGCACCGTCGTAGGGTGGTGGCCGTGCGCGCGGCGTGGTTGACTCGTCGCGATCGCGGCCATGCCAAGCCATCGTCCTGCGGGAGTCCGTCGTGCCGTCCTCTGAGCTGCGCAGCCTCGGCGACCTCGGTCGCGGCCTGCAGGTCGGCCAGGGGCGGTCCCGCGGTCGCACCCGGCGCAAGGGCATCACCGCGCGCCCGCGCCCGAGGGTGCCGCGCCCCCTGCTGGCCCTCCTCGTCGTCGCCGCGGCCGTCGTGGTCTACGTCAACGTCACCGCCGGCGAGCAGCTCGACGACTTCGCCCACCAGCCGCCCGTACCGGCCTCCGCCGCCGAGGCCCCCGTCTCCGGCGGGCAGGGCGGCAGCGCCGAGGCGCGCCGCGACGACGAGCGCGCCGACCGTGGCGGCGGTCGGCAGGCCACGGTCTTCGCGACCGTCGACGGGCTCGCGCTGCACGTGGCCAGCCCCGGGACCGAGGTCGCCTTCCTCGAGGCCACCCGCGGCACCGCCCACCCGATGACGCCGGTCGGTGAGCTCGCCGCCAACGCCAACAGCGCGAAGTTCACCCCCAGCGAGGACACTGAGGGACCGCGCTACCACGTCCTGCCCACCCAGGGGTACCCGTGGCCGGCGACGAGCGCGGCGGCGCTGCTGCTCGAGCCCGGCGCGCCCGTCCACGCGCCCGTCGACGGTGAGGTCACCGAGGTCGCGCGCTACCCGATGGGTGGCGGCCACGTCGACGTCCGGGTGCGGCTCGTGCCCGACGACGACCCCGACGTCGCCGTCGAGCTGCGCCACCTCAGCGCCGTCGCCGTCGAGCCCGGCGACCGCGTCGAGGCGGGCCGCAGCACCCTCGGCGTCGCGCGCGAGCACCTGCCCCGCCACCCCGCCGACGCGGTGGCCGGGCAGGACGGCGCGCCGGTGCGCCTCGAGGTGCGCCCCTCCCGCGAGGCCGCGCCGCCCGACCCCAACGCCCCGGCGGCCGACGCCGAGGCCTGAGCCCGCCCCCCGATCGGGCAGGTCGTGACCCCGGTGGGCGCGCTGCTAAGGTGAGCCGAGGCTGCGCGCTGCGGGCGCACCGCCGCGGGCGCCTGCCCCGCGGCCGCGTCGCGGCCGCCCAGGCCTTCGACCATGGAGGAGCAGGACGCGTGGCCAAGCACATCCTCGTCACCGGCGGCGTGTCCTCCTCGCTCGGCAAGGGCATCACCGCCGCCTCGCTCGGGCGGCTGCTCAAGGCCCGGGGCCTGTCGGTGACGATGCAGAAGCTCGACCCCTACGTCAACGTCGACCCCGGCACGATGAACCCGTTCGAGCACGGGGAGGTCTTCGTCACCGAGGACGGCGGCGAGACCGACCTCGACCTCGGCCACTACGAGCGCTTCATCGACGAGAGCCTCCACCAGGTCTCGAGCGTCTCGACCGGGCAGATCTACCAGACGGTCATCGCCAAGGAGCGTCGCGGGGACTACCTCGGCAAGACCGTCCAGGTCATCCCCCACGTCACCGACGAGATCAAGCGGCGCATCCTCGCGCTCGGCAGCGCCCCTGGCGGTGACGGCTCGGCCGTCGACGTCGTCATCACCGAGGTGGGCGGCACCGTCGGCGACATCGAGAGCCTGCCGTTCCTCGAGGCGATGCGCCAGCTGCGCTACGACGTCGGCCGGGAGAGCATCTGCTACGTCCACTGCGCGCTCGTGCCCTTCATCGCGCCGACCGGCGAGCTCAAGACCAAGCCGGCGCAGCACTCCGTGCGCGAGCTGCGCTCGATCGGGATCCAACCCGACGCGGTGGTCTGTCGCTCCGACCGTCCGCTGCCCGACGAGCTCAAGACGAAGATCGCGATGCTCTCCGACGTCGACGTCGACGGGGTCGTCTCCGCCCACGACGCCGAGAGCCTCTACGCGGTGCCGCTGCTGCTGCGCGAGGAGGGCCTCGACGCCTTCGTCGTGCGCCGCCTCGGCCTCGACCCCGCCGTCGAGCCCGACCTCGCCGACTGGACGGCGATGGTCGAGCGCGCCCTCGCGCCCTCCGAGACCGTGCGCATCGCCCTCGTCGGCAAGTACACCTCGCTGCCCGACGCCTACCTCTCGGTCATCGAGGCGCTCGGCCACGCCGGCATCGCCCACGACGTCGAGGTCGCGGTCGACTGGGTCGCCGCCGACGAGCTCGCCGAGCCCGGCGCGGCGCGGCGCGCCCTCGAGAGCGCCCACGGGGTGCTCGTGCCCGGTGGCTTCGGCGTGCGCGGCATCGAGGGCAAGATCGCCGCGGCGCGGCACGCCCGCGAGCGCCACGTGCCCTACCTCGGCATCTGCCTCGGGCTGCAGGTCGCGGTCATCGAGTTCGCCCGTCACGTCCTCGGCCTGTCGGAGGCCAACTCGAGCGAGTTCGCCCCGGAGACCCCCGACGCGGTCGTCGACCTCATGCCCGACCAGCGCGAGATCGACGACCTCGGCGGCACGATGCGGCTCGGCACCTACCCCTGCAGGCTCCGCGAGGGCACGCGCGCGCACGCCGCCTACGGCGAGGCCGTCGTCTACGAGCG
>JAWOAS010000171.1:0-2813 GCA_046498405.1 Egibacteraceae bacterium | reverse complement strand
CCGGCGTCGAGGTCGGTGGCGAGGGCACCGACCAGGCGATCACCCTCGGCCTCGTCGCGGTGGTCTTCGGTGTCGTCAACGCGATCATCGCGCCGATCCTCAAGGTCCTCGCGCTGCCGCTCTACGTGCTGACCTTTGGCCTCTTCGCGCTCGGCGTCAACGCCGTGCTCTTCCAGCTCGTCGGCTGGATCGCCTCCCAGCTCGCGCTCGACTTCTTCGTCGAGGACTTCCTCGCCGCGCTGCTCGGCGCCGTCGTCGTGGGGCTCGTGAGCTGGGCGGTGGGGCTGCTCGCCCGCGACTGAGGGCCGGCGGGGCGGCCCGGGACTCAGGGCCGGCGGGGCGGCCCCCGCCGTGGGGGCCCGCGGCATCGCGTGGACGCCGGGGGCCCGCCGCGCTACCGTCTGCAGGGCACGGGCGCAGCCGCGGCCGTGCGTGCGACACCCGGGGAGCTCGGGGAGGCCGAGCTGAGAGGGTGACCGCGTCGGGCCACCGCCCGCCGTCCGTCACCGACCCGTGGAACCTGAGCTGGGTAATGCCAGCGGAGGGAGGTGGCGATGATCGAGCGCTCCACTCAGCGCGAGGTCGTCGTGCTCGCGGGGGGCGACCCCGTGCCCGCCTCGCTGGCCGCGGCGCTGCCGAGACCCGACCGCGTCATCGCCGCGGACTCCGGGCTGGCCGCCGCCGAGGCCCTGGGCCTGGCCGTCGACCTCGTCGTCGGCGACATGGACTCCGTCGACCCGGCGCTGCTCGCGCGGGCCGAGGCCGACGGCGCCCGCGTCGAGCGCCACCCCGCCGCCAAGGACGCCACCGACCTCGCGCTCGCGCTCGACGCCGCGCGCGACGACGCCCCGGCGAGGGTCACCGTCGTCGGCGGCCATGGTGGGCGCCTCGACCACCTCCTCGCCGGCGTGCTCCTGCTGGCCTCCGAGCGCTACGCCGGGCTCGAGGTCGGCGCGCTCATGGGCACGGCGACGGTCGCCGTCGTGCGCGAGCGGGGCGTGCTGACCGGCCAGGACGGCGAGGTCGTCTCGCTGCTCGCCGTCGGGGGGCCCGCCCGCGGCGTCGAGACCGCCGGTCTGGCCTACCCGCTCGCCGGGGAGACCCTCTGGCCGGGCTCGACCCGCGGGGTGAGCAACGCCCTGGCCGGCCAGCGGGCCACCATCACCCTGGCCGAGGGCGTCCTCCTCGCGATCCAGCCGGGTGCGCACACCCCCGACCCGCCTGCCGCTGGAGGATGACGATGACCCCGATGCCCCCGACCCGCGCCCGTGCGGCGTGCCTGCCCCTGGCGCTGGCCGCGCTGCTGCTGGCCCTGGCCCTCGCGCTGGCGGCCTGCGCCGAGGACGAGCCCACCGAGGAGGCCGACGACGACGCCGACGCCGAGGTCGACGAGGACGCCGAGGCCGACGAGGACGCCGAGCCCGACGACGCCGAGGACGCCGAGGCCGAGGAGCCGCGCGAGCTCACCCTGCTGACCCACGACTCCTTCAACGTCAGCGAGGACGTCCTCGCGTCGTTCACCGAGGAGACCGGCATCGAGGTCAGCGTCGTGCCCTCGGGCGACGCCGGCACCGCGCTGAACCAGGCGATCCTCACCAAGGACGCCCCACAGGGCGACCTCCTCTTCGGCGTCGACAACACCTTCCTCTCGCGCGCGCTCGACGAGGACCTCTTCGTGCCCTACACCTCCCCGCGCCTCGACGACGTCGACGAGGACCTCATCCTCGACGACGAGCACCGCGCCACCCCGATCGACTACGGCGACGTCTGCCTCAACTACGACCGGGCCTGGTTCGACGAGCGCGACGTCGACGTGCCCAGCGACCTCGACGACCTCACCGACGAGGCCTACGACGGCCTGCTCGCGGTGACCAATCCCGCGACCTCCTCCCCTGGCCTGGCCTTCCTCCTCGCGACCATCGAGCGCTTCGGCGACGGCGAGCACCTCGCGTTCTGGGAGGACCTCTCAGAGCGCGACGTCGTCGTTACCGACGGCTGGTCCGAGGCCTACTACGACGAGTTCAGCGGTACCGGCGGCGGCGACCGCCCGCTCGTGGTCTCCTACGCCTCGAGCCCGCCCGCCGAGGTGATCTCCGCCGACCCCCAACCCGACGAGGCGCCCACCGGCGTCATCGAGGAGAGCTGCTTCCGCCAGATCGAGCACGTCGGCATCCTCGCCGGCACCGACGCCGAGGCCGAGGCGCAGGAGCTCGTCGACTTCATGCTCGACGTGCCGTTCCAGGAGGACATGCCGCTGAACATGTTCGTCTTCCCCGTCAACGAGCGCGCCGAGCTGCCGGAGGCCTACCTCGAGCACACCGTCGTGCCCTCCGACCCCTTCGAGATCGACTACGCCGAGATCGGCGAGCAGCGTGAGGAATGGATCGACGAGTGGACCGCGACGGTCCTGCGCTGAGCGCGCCCGAGGCGGCGCCCACCGCCCCGCCGGCCGCACGCCAGCGGCGGTGGGTGCCACTCGCCCTGCTCGCGCTGCCCGCAGCCTTCCTCGCGGCGTTCTTCGTCCACCCGCTCGCGCGCATCGTCGCGACGGGCCTCGCGCCCGAGGGCGCCCTCGAGCTCGGGGTCCTCGGGCGGGTGCTTACCGACGACAGCGTCCGCTCGGTGGCGTGGTTCACCCTGTGGCAGGCCGTGGTCTCGACGCTGCTGACCCTCGCGGTCGGCCTGCCCGGCGCCTACGCGATGAGCCGCATGGACTTCCCCGGGCGCTCGCTCGTGCGCGCCGCGGCCACGGTGCCGTTCGTCCTGCCGACCGTCGTCGTCGGCTCGGCGTTCCTCGCGCTGCTCGGGCCGCG
>JAWOAS010000154.1:0-2643 GCA_046498405.1 Egibacteraceae bacterium | reverse complement strand
GCGCGGCGCGGCTCAGGCGCGCAGGTCGCGGCGGCGGAAGGCCACGAGCCCCGCGGCACCGAGCCCCACGGCGACCGCGAGCAGGACGAGCAGCGGTAGCCAGCGCAGCTCCTCGGAGGGCACCGCGGGGACGTGGGTGAACGGCGAGACGTTGAGGACCCACTGCGGGAGGTCGAGCAGCGCGCCGAGCTGGCCCAGCACGAGGCTCACGCCCACCGCGCCCCAGCCGATGGCCACCGACCGGCGCGGCAGGAGGCCGACGGCGCAGGCGGCGAGCGCCGCGAGCGCGAGGACCGCCGGGAGGGTGACGACCGCGGCGACGACCCAGTCGGTGAAGCGGCTGCCCCACTGCCCCGTCGCGAGGCCGTAGGCGGTCCCGCCGGCCAGGCCGGCGGCGAGCAGCATCCCGAGGCTCGCGACGGCCACGACGGTGAGGTGGCTCGCGATCCACCGCGGACGGGCCACGGCGGCAGCCAGCAGCGGCTCGGCCCGGCCGGAGACCTCCTCGCCCCGCAGGCGCAGGACGCCCTGGACGGCGAAGGCGCCCACGGCGATGGCGAGCAGCCCCATGAGGAAGACGATGAAGAGGTCGACGAGCTCGCCGCTGTCGCCGAGTTGGGCGAAGAGATCGACGAGGTCCTCGCTCGTCTCGAGGAAGGCGTCGGCCTCCTCGCCGATCGCCCCGAAGACGGCGGCGGCGAGGACGAGCCCCGCCGACCAGGCGAGCACCGATCCGCGCTGCAGCCGCCAGGCGAGCCCCAGCGGCGAGCGCAGTGTCCGTGAGGCCCTCGCCGACCCGGCGCGGTCGGGCCGCAACCCCGAGCCGACGTCGCGGTGGCGGGTCAGCGCGAAGGCGATGCCCACGGTGAGGGCGCAGGCCGCGGCGAAGAGCGCGAGCACCCAGAAGCGCTCGTCGGCGAACGCCCGACCCTGCTGGCCCCAGCCGATCGGCGACAGCCAGGAGGGCCAGGCGCTCGTGACCGCGGTGCCGCCCGGGGCCACCTCGCCCAGGGCGTCGCCGACGCCGCGCAGCAGGTAGGCGAGGCCGATCGCGGCGCCGGCGAGGCTGTTGGCGCCGCGGGCGCTGCCGGCGAGCTGCGCGGTGATCGCGGCGATGCCCGCGAAGCTCGCGCCGACGCCGGTGAGCAGCCCGCCGGCCAGCAGCGCCCCGGCCGCCGGCAGTCCGTAGGCGAGCATGATGAGGGCGGTCACGGCCCCGACTGCGACGTTGGCCGCGGCCGCGAGCAGCAGCGCGGCGGTCAGCGGGGCGTGGCGTCCCACGACGGCGGCGCCGACGAGCTCAGCGCGGCCGGTCTCCTCCTCGAGGCGGGTGTGGCGCACGACGGCCTGAACGCTCATGGTCCCGACGAGCACCGAGAGCATGCCGAAGGTCTCGGTCATGAGGATCGCCCCGAGCGAGGTGCCGAGGATCGGCCCCACGAAGGCCCGGGCGACGACGCTCGGGGCGACCGACACCGCGTACTGGACCCGTTCGGCCTCGGTGTCGTAGAGACCGGCGATGGCCGCGACGCTCGCGAGCACGACGAGGGCGAGGGCGGCGACCCAGGCCGGCAGGAGGACCCGGTCGCGCCGGGCTGCGAGGGCGAGCAGCCTTGCGGTGCCCGCCAGCGCCGACCCGCTGGTGCGGTCGTGCACGCGCGTGCGCATCGGCAGGTCCTCGAGGATGGCAGCCGCAGTGGCCGAGCCGCTCTGCGCTGCCACGATCCGGTCCGCGGGGCCGGAGGTCAAGGACGACCCTTCGGCCGGGTTGGGGGTCAGGCGGCCCTGCGGTGGCGGCCGAGCTCGTCGGGCAACGCCCCGCCGAGGCCGAGGGAGGCTCGAACGACGACGCACCACTCGTCACCGCCGAGGCCTTGCCGACGCTGACGGCCGCGGGGATCCGGGCCGCTGCGGCGTACGGCGCCGAGTTGGCCCGCGACGAGGATCCCGCGCTCTCGGCCTCTTGAGGGCCAAGCTCGACGAGAGTAGGCCGGCCTCGGCCGTCGTGCCGCTGTCCGAGGCGGGGGTCGACGTGGACACCGTCGCTGGCGAGGGCTTGGTCGGCGCCGCCGATCCGGCCGTCTTGGCTGTGGCCTCCGGTGAGGGCCGGGTCGTGGTGGCCATGGATCGAGGCTTCGGTGATGTTCGTGCCGATCCGCCCGGCTCGCACGGCGGCATCGTGGCCTTGCGGATGGATCAGCAGACGGCCCGGAGGGTCGCCGAGGCCGTCACGCAGCTGGTCGCGACCTGGCGGCGTGGAGTGCCCGGCGCCTGGTCGACCACCTGGCCGCAGCGCCCCCGGACGCGTCATCGGTCGCGGGGCCGCCCTCCGCGGCACAGATCAGGGTCGGGGGCCAAGGAGCGGGGGTTGGGGCGTCGTCGACGCGCCGAACCATCCAAGTTCTGGATGCGATGATCCAATTCATGGATGAGGTGCGGTGGTTTCCGCTGTTCCGCACGGACGTGCAGTTCCGCCTCCTCGCCGAGCTGTTCACCAACCCGGGGTTGGAGGCCACGGTCGGTGGCTTGGCGGAGCGCGTGGGGGCGCCGCAGGCGACGGTGTCGCGGCAAGTCGCGCCGCTCGCCGATGGTGGGATGGTGGGGCTTCGCCGTGAGGCTGTCGCGCGACATCGACGTGCTGGT
>JAWOAS010000142.1:0-3534 GCA_046498405.1 Egibacteraceae bacterium | reverse complement strand
CCGGCGTCGCGCACCGCGTCGATGATCGCCTCGGAGTGGAAGTACATCTCCACCGAGGTCGTCACCCCGCCGGAGAGGAGCTCGGCGGCGGCAAGGCTCATCCCCCAGTAGACGTCCTCGGGCGTGAGGCCGCCCTCGCGCGGCCAGATCACCTCCTGCAGCCAGCGCAGCAGCGGCAGGTCCTCGCCGGCGCCGCGCAGCAGCGCCATCGGCGAGTGGCAGTGGGTGTTGACGAGGCCGGGCATGACCAGCCCCCGCAGCGGCACGACCGCGGCCTCCGAGGGCGGGGCCTCGGAGGCCGGTCCGACCCAGGCCAGCCGCCCGTCGTCGTCGACGTCGACGACGCCGGGGCGGTGCACGGCGAAGGAGGGGTCACACGGCAGGACGGTGTCGGCGTGGTAGCGGGTGGGCATGCCGCGGCTCCTGTGGGCTCGTGGGCGGACGTCGCCGGCAGCGTAGGCCAGCGGCCGCCGCAGCGCGCGCGCCGACGCCCCTCACCCCGCGAGCATGGCCGTCAGCGTCGCGGCGTCGACCGGCGGGCTCCACAGGTAGCCCTGGGCGTAGCGGCACCCCAGCGCAGCGAGCTCGTCGCGGTGCGCCGCGGTCTCGACGCCCTCGGCGGTCGTGTGCAGGCCGAAGGCGCGGGCGAGGTCGATCGCCGCGGCCACGAGCGCATGGTCCTGGGCGCTGGTGTGGATCGACCCGACGAAGGACCGGTCGATCTTCAGCCCGTCGACCGGCATGTGGCGCAGGTGCGCCAACGAGCTGTAGCCGGTGCCGAAGTCGTCGATGGCCAGGGCCACCCCGAGGCCGCGCAGCGCGCGGATCGCCTCGCCGGCTCCGAGGCCCGAGAGCATCGCGGACTCGGTGAGCTCGAGGCACAGCGCCCCGGCCGGCAGGCCCGCCTCGCCGAGCGCGCGCTCGACGGTGCGGATGATCGCGCCGTCGGCGAGCTGGTGCGGGGAGAGGTTGACCGAGACGACGAAGCCTTGCCGGGCGGCGATCCACGGGGCGGCCTCGGCGCAGGCCCGGCGCAGGACCTGCTCGCCGAGCGCGCCGATGAGCCCGGTGTCCTCGGCCACCCCGATGAACTGGTCGGGGGGCACCGTCGCGCCGCTTGGCAGCACGAGCCGGGCGAGGGCCTCGACGCCGACGATGCGCCCGGTCGCGAGCTCGAGCACCGGCTGGTGGGCCACGGCGATGCCGCCGGTCTCGAGGGCGTGGCGCAGCGCCGCGGTGACGTCGAAGCGTCGCAGCGCGGCGTCCTGCATCGGCGAGGAGAAGAGCTCGGTGCGGTTGCGCCCGCGGTCCTTGGCCCAGTGCGTGGCGGTGTCGGCCTGGCGCAGCAGCGCCGAGGGCTCGCTGCCCACGTCGCCGACGGCCACGCCGAGGCTCGCGGTCAGCGGCAGGTGCTCGCCGTCGAGGTCGAAGCCCGCCGCAAGGGCCTCGTGGATGCGCGCGGCGACGGTGCGTGCCTCGGCGGGCTCGCCGATCGCGTGGCAGAGGACCGCGAACTCGTCGCCGCCGAAGCGCGCGACGGTGTCGTTGGGGCGCACGAGCCCGGTGAGGCGCGCGGCGACGAGCCGGAGCGCCTCGTCGCCCATCTCCGGGCCGAGCGCCTCGTTGACGACCTTGAAGCCGTCGAGGTCGACGATGAGCACGGCGTAGTGGCCGTCGTCGCGCCGGCTCGCCGCCCGGGCCTGGCCGAGCCGGTCGAGGAAGAGCGGGCGGTTGGGCAGGCCGGTCAGGCCGTCGTGGCTCGCGAGGTGCGCGAGCTCCTCGCGCGTGCCGATGCGCTGCACCGTCGCGTCGATGACGCCGGCGACCGCGCGCAGGAACTCGCGGTCCTCGGGGCTGAGTCGGCGGTCCCGCTCGGGGCTTGCCTTGAGGACGCACCGGCCGCCGACGCGCACGCAGACGAGGCCCTCGCCGACCGAGCCGCACTCGTCGGGGCTCTTGGCGGCCAGCGTCCGCACCGAGGTGTCGAGCTCCTCGCCGAGGAGCTCGGTGAGCGTGCGCTCGGCCTCGCTGATGACGTCCCGCGGGTCGCTCGCCCCGAGGGCGTACTGGCTGAGCTCGGCGATCGCGGTCTGCTGGGCCACCCGCCGGGCGAGCTCGGCGCGGGTGCGCTCGAGGTCGGTGACGTCGTCGCAGACGGCGACGACGTAGCGCACCGTCGCGTCGGGGTCGACGATCGGCGTGAGCGTCTGGTGGACCGTGCGCGGCTGGCCGCCGTTGGCTGTGCCGAACCGGCGCTCGCCGCGCCACGGCCGGCCGGTGAGCACCTCGGCCCAGGCCGCGGTGTCCTCGCCCGGTCCCGCTGCGGGGTCGCCGATCGACGGCAGGTGCCGACCGAGGGCCTCCTCGGGCTCGAGGCCGGTCAGCGCCGCGCAGGCGCGGTTGGACCAGACGATCGCGCCGTCGGCGTCGGCGATCGCCACGGCGTTGGCCACGCTCGACAGCGCCGAGACGAGCAGCCGGTGCACGCTGATGCCGTCGGCGGCCAGGGCGCCGCGGGGGCTGGCCGCCCCGCCGTCGGCGGGGCGGGCCGGCTCGTCGTGGGGAACCGCCCGCGCCTCGTCCACCTCGCCCCTCGCTGTCGTCCCCGGCCCCGTCGGCTCGGTGGACGCCGAGTTGAGGGCGCCTGCGCGGGCACGACGAACCTGCGCGCACCGGGACAAGGCGCCGCTGCGGGCAGGCGTCGACGCCGCGAGCGGCGGTGGCGGCCCTCAGCCGGCCCGCTCGTCGCCGCGCTCGCGGGGGGCCGGCGCGACCGACGCTGGCCCGTGGTGGGTGGCCTCGGCTCCGCTCGGCGGTGACGCCGGCGTCTCGGCGACGACGACGCGGTCGCGGCCGAGCCGCTTGCCCTCGTAGAGCGCGAGGTCGGCGCGGCGCAGCAGCGCCCCCGCGCCCTCACCGGCGGCGAGCCCGGCGACGCCGAACGTCGCGGTGACGGCGACCCCGCCCGGCGCCCCCTCGGCCACCGCGACCCGGCAGCGCTCCGCGGCCCGCGCGGCCTCGTCGGCGCCGACCTCGGGCAGGACGACGAGGAACTCCTCGCCGCCCCACCGGGCGACGAGGTCGCGGGCGCGGACCTCGTCGTCGATGAGCGCGGCGATCGCCGCGAGGACGGCATCGCCGGTGCTGTGCCCGTGGCGGTCGTTGATGGCCTTGAAGTCGTCGACGTCGACCATGACGACCGCGACGCTGCGGTCGCGCCGGCCCGCGTCCTCGATCTCCTCGGCGAGCCGCTCCTCGGCCGCCCAGCGGTTGCCGAGCCCGGTGAGGGGATCGGTCATCGCCCGCGAGCTCAGCACCGCGGAGCGCTCGAGGGCCCGATGGAGCTGCTCGCGCAGGCTCGCCACGCCGGCGACGAGCAGGAGCATGAGCGCGAGGAAGCCATGGACGCGCAGGAGGTGGACCACCGTCCTGGCCTCGAGCGTGCCCTCGGTGGCCGCGGCGCCCATCGCGGCCCCGGCCAGGGCGAGCGAGACGAGCAGGAGCGCGCTGCCCATGCGCAGTCCGAGCCGCCGG
>JAWOAS010000077.1:0-10386 GCA_046498405.1 Egibacteraceae bacterium | reverse complement strand
ATCGTCCTCGAGGAGTTCCTCTCCGGCCCCGAGGTCAGCCTCTTCGGGCTCGCCGACGGCCGCACCGCGCGCCCGCTCGTGGCCGCGCAGGACTTCAAGCGCGCCCTCGACGGCGACGGGGGGCGCAACACCGGCGGCATGGGCGCCTACTCCCCGGTGCCGGCGGTCGACGAGGCGATGGTCGAGGCGCTGTCGGCCGACGCGCTGGCCCCCGTCGTCGCCGAGCTCGCCGCGCGCGGCACCCCCTACACCGGTGTGCTCTACGCCGGGCTCGTGCTCACCGCCGCGGGCGTGCAGGTCCTCGAGTTCAACGCCCGCTTCGGCGACCCCGAGGCGCAGGTCATCCTGCCGCGCCTCGAGACCGACCTCGGCGAGCTCCTCGCCGCCTGCGCCGCCGGCGGGCTGGCCTCCGCCCCGGCGCTGTCGTGGGACGCGCGCGCCTGCGTCACCGTCGTGCTCGCCTCCGGCGGCTACCCCGGCGCGTATGAGACCGGCAAGCCGATCGAGGGCCTGGCCGAGGCCGCCGCGGTGCCCGGCGCGCTCGTCTTCCACGCCGGCACGCGGCAGCAGGGCGGGCAGGTCCTGACCGCCGGCGGGCGGGTCCTCGCGGTCTCAGGGCTCGGCGCGACGATCGCCCAGGCGCGGGCGACGGCCTACCGCGCCGCCGACGCGATCCACTTCGAGGGCGTCCACCGCCGCGAGGACATCGCTGCGGATCCCACCGGGGCCGCCGACCCCACCGCAGCCGAGGAGGCCTGAGCCGCGCGGCGCGGGTCACGCCGCCCGCCCGCTAGCCTGCGCGGCCATGACCACCGCTGCGACCGACCTCACCCTCGCCCCGCTGCGCCCCGACGACGCCGAGGCGGCCAGCGCGCTGGCCG
This sequence comes from Egibacteraceae bacterium, assembly GCA_046498405.1. GTDB lineage: Bacteria > Actinomycetota > Nitriliruptoria > Euzebyales > Egibacteraceae > T1Sed10-49. Next base: position 9,505 of record JAWOAS010000077.1, on the reverse strand, counting down.
AGCGCGTCTGGCGCGCCTACGACCTCGCCCACCAGCGCCCGCAGCGCCCGGAGCCCACCGCCGAGGAGGTCGCCGAGAGCGTCGAGCGCTTCGCCCGACACGCCGAGCGCGACCCCGACGGCGCCCACGCCGCCTGGGACGACGGGCGCCTCGTCGGCCTCGCCCTGGCCCGCCGCCGCGAGCGGCTGTGGGGCCTGTCGCTGCTCATCGTCGACCCCGACGTGCAGGGCCGCGGGCTCGGGTCCCGGCTGCTCGAGACCGCGCTGGCCGGCGCCGGCGATGCCGAGCTCGCGATGATCGTCTCGAGCGAGGACCCCCGGGCGATGGCGCGCTACCGCCTCGCCGGCTTCGACCTCCACCCCACCCTCAAGGCGGCCGGGCGGCTGGCCGAGCACGCCCGCGCGCCGGTCGACGGCGCCCGCGACGGCGGCGAGGACGACCTCGGCTGGATCGACGAGCTCGGGCGGTCGCTGCGCGGTGCCCGCTACGGGCCCGACCTCGCCGACCTCGCCGAGCGCGCCCGGCTCGTCGTCGTCGAGCGCGGCAGCGCCCGCGGCTGGGCGTTCGTCCGCGAGGCCGGCGTCGTCCAGGCCGGCGCGACCGACCCCGCCACCGCCCAGGCGGTGCTGCGCGCCGCGCTCGCGGCGACCGCGCCGAGCGAGCACGACGTCGCCACCGGCGAGGAGGCCCGGGTGCGCCTGCTGTCCGCCGCGCAGGGCTGGGCCGTCGACGTCGCCGTCGCCGCCGGGTTGCGCCTGTCGCCCGGCCCGCCGCTGTGCCTGCGCGGCGTCGCGCCGCCGGCGCCCTACCTGCCCCACGGCCTCGTGTTCTGAGCGGCGACGAGGAGGAGGCTGCGATGATCCCCCGCTACACGCTGCCCGAGATGGGCGCGCTGTGGACCGACGAGGCGAAGCTCGCGACGTGGGTCGAGGTCGAGGTGCTGGCCTGTGCGGCCCAGCATGAGCTCGGGATCGTGCCCGCCGCCGACCTCGCGGCCATCGAGGCCGGCGAGGTGCCCTCACCGGCGCGGGTCGCCGAGATCGAGGCCACGACCGACCACGACGTCATCGCCTTCCTCTCGGCGTTCGCCGAGACGATCCCCGACCCCGACGGCACGAACCCGAGTCGCTGGGTGCACTACGGGATGACGAGCTCGGACCTCCTCGACACCGCGCTCGGCGCGACGCTCGGGCGGGCCACCGACCTCGTGCTCGCCAAGGCCGACGGCCTCGTGGCCGTCCTCAAGGACCGCGCCCTCGAGCACTGGGACACCCTCTGCGTCGGGCGCACCCACGGCGTGCAGGCCGAGCCGACGACGTTCGGGCACAAGCTCGCGCAGTTCGCCTTCGCCGTCGACCGTGGGCGCGTGCGGCTGCGCGCGGCGCGCGAGGCCGTCGCGGTCGGCTCGATCTCCGGGGCGGTCGGCACCTACGCCAACCTCGACCCCTTCGTCGAGGCCTACGTCTGCCAGCGCCTCGGCCTCGGCGTCGAGCCGGTCGCCACCCAGGTCGTCGCCCGCGACCGCCACGCCGAGCTGCTCGCCGCGCTCGCGGTGCTCGCCGCCTCCGTCGAGCAGCTCGCCACCGAGGTCCGCCACCTCCAGCGCACCGAGGTCCGCGAGGTCGAGGAGCCCTTCGGCGCCGGCCAGAAGGGCTCGAGCGCGATGCCGCACAAGCGCAACCCCATCAAGTCCGAGCGTCTCGTCGGCCTCGCGAGGCTGCTGCGCGGCCACGTCGTCACCGCCCTCGAGAACGTCGCGCTGTGGCACGAGCGCGACATCAGCCACTCCTCGGCCGAGCGCGTCGTCCTGCCCGACGCGCTCATCACCGCCGACTACCAGCTCGACCTCGCCCGCCGCGTCGTCGAGGGGCTCGTCGTCTTCCCCGAGCGCATGCGCGCCAACCTCGAGCTCACCCGCGGGCTGCTGTCCTCGAGTCGCGTCCTCCTCGACGTCGTCGACCGCGAGGGGATCTCCCGGGATGACGCCTACGCCCGGGTGCAGGCCGCGGCGATGCGCGCCTGGCACGACGACCGCCCCTTCGCCGAGACCCTCGCCGAGGAGGGCCTGGCCGTCTCCGAGGCCGACCTCGCCCCCGAGCGCTTCCTCGCCCGCCACGGGGTCGTCCGCGAGCGCCTCGCCGCCCTCGAGGTCTGAGGCCCCCGCCCCCGGGCGCTGGCGCCTTGCGCCCGCTCGGTCGCGCGGCATGCGCTAGCGGACGTTGAAGCCCTGTGCGTCGGGCACCGGCTCGAGCTCGGTGACCTCGACATCGGCGACGTGGGCGCTCGGTGGCCCCTGGGCGCACCACGCGAGGACGGCGTCGACGTCGGCGGGTGCGCCCTGGAGCTCGGCCTGCACCCGCCCGTCGGGCAGGTTGCGCACCGTGCCCGCCACGCCGCGGCGGGTGGCCTCCTCGCGCAGGGAGGCGCGGTAGAAGACCCCCTGCACGCGTCCGCTCACGAGCACCCGGACCCTGCGTTCGCCCATCGCTGCCGCTCCCCTCCTCGCGCCTGCCCGAGGACCGGCGCCGCGCCCGCCCGAGGCCTGGCGCCGCGCCCACCCAAGGCCCGGTGCCGCGCTCGCGTCGGCGCCTCGCTCGGCGGTAAGGTCGAGCCCATGGTGACCCTCGACGGCCTCGAGCGCCTCGGCAGCGGCAAGGTCCGCGAGCTCTACGCCGTCGGCGACGACCTCCTGCTCGTGGCGACCGACCGCATCAGCGCCTACGACGCCGTCCTGCCGACGCCGATCCCCGACAAGGGCCGGGTGCTGACCGGCCTCACCGACTTCTGGCTCGACGAGGTCGACGACCTCGTCGCCCACCACCGCATCACCACCGACGTCGCCGCGTTCCCGCCCGAGCTCGCCCCGTACGCCGAGGCCCTCGAGGGCCGGGCGATGCTGTGCCGGCGCGCCGAGCCGCTGCCCGTCGAGTGCGTCGTGCGCGGCTACCTCGCGGGCGGGGGCTGGCGGGAGTACCGCGAGACGGGGGCGATCGGCGGGATCGCCCTACCAGGCGGGCTCGTCGAGGCCGAGGCGCTGCCCGCGCCGGTCTTCACCCCGGCGACGAAGGCCAGCGAGGGCCACGACGAGAACATCGACCTCGCGCGCTTCGCCGACCTCGTCGGCCCCGACCTCGCCGAGCGCCTCGAGGCCCTCTCGCTGGCGATCTACGAGCGGGCCGCGGGCCACTGCGCCCGCCACGGGATCCTGCTCGCCGACACCAAGCTCGAGTTCGGCCTCGTCGACGGCGAGCTCATCCTCATCGACGAGGTCGTCACGCCGGACTCCTCGCGCTTCTGGCCCGCCGCCCGCCACGCGCCCGGCGCCCCGCAGCCCTCCTACGACAAGCAGTACGTCCGCGAGTGGCTCGACGCCCAGGGCTGGGACCGCACCCCGCCGGCGCCGAGCCTGCCGCCCGACGTCGTGGCTGCCACCCGCGAGCGCTACGTCACCGCCTACGAGCGGCTGTCCGGCCGCCACCTCGCCGAGGAGTAGCCGATGCCCCGCGTCCACATCGACGTCATGCTCAAGGACGAGATCCTCGACCCGCAGGGACAGGCCGTCGAGCGCGCCCTGCCCCACCTCGGCTACGAGGCCATCAGCGGCGTGCGCATCGGTAAGCACATCGAGCTCGACGTCGGCGAGGGCGTCGACGTTGCCGCCACCGTCGAGGGCGTCGCCCACGAGCTGCTCGCCAACCCCGTCATCGAGCGCTACACCTGGCGGCTCGCCGAGGAGGGCTGAGCGCGGCGTGGCCGGTGCCCGAGGCCCCCGCCTGCGGCGCCCCCGCCGCGAGGCCGGGCCGCGCGACCCCTACGAGGGCCTGCCCGTCGACGAGCTCGACGAGCCGCTCCTGCCGCGCTGGTTCGTCCTCACCCTCCTCGTCAGCGTGCCCGTGGCCCTCGTCCTCTTCGTCGTCGCCTTCTTCGGCCTCGGGCGCGGGGAGACCACAGCGCCCGAGCGCCGCCCCCCGCCGACCGAGGCGACCTCGGCCGACGTCGGGGAGGTCACCGCCGCCCAGCGCGAGCCGGTCGGCCACGACGGCGCCTGCCCGCAGGCCTCCCGCTTCAACCTCGTCGGCGCCGAGGCCGACCGGGCCAGGCTCGCCGAGGCGCTCGACGCCCTCTGCGAGCTCGACGTGGCCACCGCCGCGCTCGCCGAGCTCGCCGAGGCCGGCCGCACGACGGTGCGCTTCGCGGGCTTCGAGGCCGCCGGCGTCGAGGTCGCCAGCGACGACGCCGTCGTCATGCTCAACGCCCGCCTCGCCGGGCGCCCCGCCGCCGAGCTCGCCCCGCTGCTGGCCTACGAGGCGCGCCTGGTCACCGCCGACCGCCTCGACGCCCGCGCCGTCGTCGACGCCCGCGCGCTCGAGGCCGCCGTCTGCGACGAGCTGCTCGCCGAGCCCACCCGCGGCTGTGAGGACGCCCGGGCGATCCTCGCCCTCGACGACCCGATCGCGACCCTGCGCGAGGCTGGCTTCGACTGACGTGCGGGTTGGACGGGCCAGCGGGTGACGGCGCGGCTGGGGGCGACGAGGAGGGCAGGGGGACCGCCCCGCCCCGTGCCGCCGCCAGCGGACCCCGACCGGTCCACGCTTCCCCTCCGGGCAGGCGGTACGTAGGATCGAGAGGTGAGCTCGGCCGTCGGCGTCGACGACACGCTTCACCGAACGGCACCACGCAGCGTGGTGGTACCGACCGGCGACGGCCGGCAGGATGCCGGGGCGGACCGGAGCGCGCGAGGGGCAAAGGGGGCAGGCAGCACGGGGGCTCCGGATGTCCCGCGTCGCGCGAGCGTGCGTCCGATGCGAGAGGACCACAGGGTGAACGGCGCTGACCGCGATCTCACCCCCTATGTTCCTGAGCTGCTGCAGGCGTGGGCGCGACGGCATCCGGACCGTCGCTACGACGTCCGTGAGGCCACGCTGGTCCACGTCGACGTCTCCGGGTTCACGGCCCTGTCCGAGCGTCTCGCGCGGCGGGGCCGGATCGGCGCGGAGCTGTTGACCGATGCGATCGACGCCTGCTTCTCGGTCCTGCTCGGCGACGCCGCGGCGAGCGGCGGTCGGCTGCTCTCCTTCGGCGGGGACGCGCTGCTGTTGCTCTTCGAAGGCCACGGTCATGCTGCCCGCGGGGTCGCGGCGTCGGTGCGGATGCGCGACTCCCTGCTCGGACTCGACCCGGTCGACGCCCCCGGAGGCCGCGTCCGTCTGGCGATGACCGTGGGCGTGCGGACCGGGCCCACCCACCTGCTGCTGGTGGGCGACCGTCACCGCCAGCTGCTCGTGTGCGGCCCGTCGGCGTCCGAAGTGGTGAGGCTCGAGGCGGCCGCGGAACCGGGCGAGGTCGTCATCGACGAGGCCACTGCCGCTGCGCTACCAGGTGCGCAACTCGGCGCCGCGCGCGGCCCGGGTCGACTGCTGCTCGACGCGGTCGACGGCGACGACCTGCCGGACGCCCCGCGCGGTCCGGCCCCAGCGCCGCTCGTGCTGCCGTTCGTGCCCGAGGGCCTGCGCGACCACCTCCGCCAGGACAGCGACCCCGAGCACCGCCGCGTCGCGGTCGCCTTCGTGGGCGTGGACGGGCTCGGCGACGAGGTCGCCGCCGATCTCGACGGGACCTGGGTCGCGCTGGACGCGACGGTGCGGACCGTGCAGGCCGCTGCCGCCACCCACGGTGTGGTCTTCCTCGGCGCCGACGTCGACGAGGGGGCGGCCAAGCTGATCCTCGTCGCCGGCGCGCCGACCGGCACCGGTGACGATGCCGCCCGGCTGCTGCTCGTGGTGCGCGCGCTCGTCGAGGCCCCACCGCCCCTGCCGCTGCGGCTGGGCGCGACCATCGGGGCGGTGTTCGCCGGCGACGTCGGTCCGCCCTCCCGGCGGACCTACACGGTCATGGGCGACGCGGTGAACCTCGCCGCGCGGCTCCACGCCACCGCGAGGGCGGGTGCCGCGATCGTCACCCCGGAGCTCCTCGCGGCCTCACGCACCTCCTTCGCGGTGACCGAGTTGCCGAGGATCACCGTGCGAGGCCGTCAGGAGCCAGTCACGCCGATGGAGCTCGGGCCCACCACGGGTGCCGACGGCAGCGCGTCGTCCGCCGAGCTGCCGCTGGTCGGACGAGACGAGGAGCTCGCCGTCCTCGAGGAGGCGCTTGCCGGCGCGCGCCGTGGTCGGGGCCGGAGCCTCGAGCTCGTCGGCGAGGCGGGCATCGGCAAGTCACGGCTGGTCGCCGAGATGACGGCGCGCGCCGAGGGAGTGCGCGTGGTCACGGCGACCGGTGAGCTGTATCGGGCTGCGACCCCCTACGCCGCGACCCGGCCGCTCGTCCTCGACGCGCTGGGCCTCGGGCCCGGAGCGGACGACGGCGCGGTGCGCGATCGTCTCGCCGCCGTGGTTGCCGAGCGACTCGCCGAGCTCGAGCCATGGCAGCCGCTCATCGCGCAGGCGGCCGGTGTCCGGCTGCCCGACAGCGAGGCGACCGCGGCGCTCGCCGCCCGCTACCGCCGTCCGCGTCTGCACCGGGCGGTGGCGACGCTGCTCGGTGCCCGGTGGGGGTCCCCGACGATGGTCGTCGTCGAGGATCTGCAGTGGACCGACCAGGCGTCACGCGATCTGCTCGCCGAGCTCGCCGAGGGGGTCGCCGACCGCCCCTGGCTGGTGCTGACCACCCGGCGGGAGATGGACGATCCCGTCACCGACAGCGAGCAGGCCCAGACCCTGTCGATCGGCCCGCTGCCGGTGTCGGCGACGGCGGCCCTGGGCCAGGGCGCGGTCGACGAGACGCCGCTGCCCCCGGCGGTGCTGGAGGAGCTCACCGAGCGCAGCGGCGGCAACCCGCTGTTCCTCAGCGAGCTCATCACCGCTGCCCGCCAGGCCGGTGGCGCCGAGGCGCTGCCCGACACCGTGGGGTCGCTGATCACCAGCCGCATCGACCGGCTGCCCGCTCCGGAGCGCCGGACCCTACGGCAGCTGTCGGTGCTGGGCGCAGGCTTCGACGCGGCCCTGGCGGCCGAGGTGCTCGAGATCGGCGGGGTCGGCCTCGCCGACGCGCTGACACGGGTCGGTGGGTTCGTCGACCGGGACGGCGACGAGGTGCGCTTCCGCCACAACCTGCTGCGCGACGTCGCCTACGAGGGGCTGCCCTTCCGGGAGCGCCGCCGGCTGCACGCCCGGGCTGCCAACGTGCTCGAACGTGCTGGCGACACCAGCCTCCTGTCGGTCCATGCCTTCCTGGCCGGGCGGATGGGGACCGCCTGGCAGGCCTCGGTCGCCGCTGGACGCGCGGCCGCCGGCGTCTACGCCAACGTCGACGCTGCCCGGTTCCTCACCCGGGCCCTGCGGGCCGGCCGTCATGTCCGCGCCGTCAGCGCCGGGCAGCGCGCTGAGGTCGCCGAGCTGCTCGGTGACGTCCAGCGCCGTCTCGGCGACACCGGCGCGGCGACCGCGGCCTACCGCTCGGCGCGTCGCCGTTGCCAGGACGAGGTCACGCTGGCCCGCCTCTCGCTCAAGCAGGCTCGGGCCCAGGCAGGCGGACAGCGGTTCTCACAGGCGCTCGCGACCATCTCCCGGGCGCTGCGGCGACTCGAGCGGCTGCCGGGACGAGCCGCGGCATCCCAGCGCGCCGAGCTGATGGTCTGGTACGGGCACTTCCGCCAGGAGCAGGGTCGTCACGCCGAGGCGCTGGAAGCCGTCCGGCAAGCCATCGCCCAGGCCGAGGCCGCCGATGCCACCGCGCCCCTGGCCCATGCCCTGCGCCTGCTCGACTGGATCCATGCCGGCCGCGGAGAGCTCCATCTCGCCGTGCACTCAGAGCGCTCCCTCGAGCTGTTCACCGAGCTCGGCGACCTCTCCAACCAGGCGAGCGTGCTCAACAACCTCGGTGGCTTTGCCTATTGGGCCGGGCGCTGGGAGGAGGCGGCGGAGCGCTATCGGCGGGCGCAGGAGCTCGACGAGCGCACGGGTGACGTCGTCGGCGCGGCGTTCACCCGCAACAACCTCGCGGAGATCCTCGCCGATCAGGGGCGATTCGAGGAGTCGGAGGCGCTGCTGGGCGAGGCGGAGCGCACCTTCCGGGGTACCGGCTACACCGCCGGGGTCGCCTACGTGCGGATGAACCTCGGCCGGGTCGCCGCCCACGCTGGGCAGCGGGACCTCGCCCGGCAGCGGCTGACCTCCGCGCTGGCGCTGCACCGCGAGGTCGGCGCGGCCGCGAGCGCCTTCGAGACCGAGGCGAGGCTGGCCGAGGTGGCGCTGCTCTCCGGCGACGACGACGCGCAGGTGCTCGCGACCGTCGACGGTCTCCTGGCCCGGGCCGCGACCGACGGTGGGGTCGTCGCGGCCACCCCCCTGCTCCATCGCATCCGCGGCGCGGTGCTGACGCGTCGCGGCGACACCGCCGCGGCCCTCGAGGCCCTGACCGCAAGCGAGCAAGCTGCGCGGGCCCGCGACGCGGACTTCGAGGTGGCGTTGGCGCAGGCGGCGTGGGCCGACGTCGCGACGCGTGACGGGCGCGCGTCGGAGGCGGTGGAGCCGCGGGAGGCCGCCGCGGAGACGCTCGCGCTGCTCGGCGTTCGGCGGGTGCCGTGGGACGCCGCAGGCCGCTTGGCGGGCGTCTCCTAGGTCGGGCCCACGCTCAGCGGAACATCGGGTCGGCGGCGGGCAGCCGGATGACGACCTCGAGCCCCCCGCGGTTGCCCTTCTGCTCCTCGATGCACGGGGCGGCACCGCCCGTGCAGCTCTCGAGCAGGAACGGCTCGGTGTCGTCCCCGGCGGCCGCGGTCGTATCGGCGGTCCCCTCGTCGTCGGGGGCGTCGCGGGCGTCGAGGCCGGCTTGACCGAGGAAGCACACCTCGTACTTGGACTTGCCGTTGTCGGTCGTCTCCTGGACGATGTCCTTGGGGACGACCACGGTGACGAACTTGTCACCGTCGGCGTCACCGTCGAAGCCCTCGACGTCGAAGAGGATCGTGCCGGGCAGCCCCTGGTACGCGACGTCACCGCACGTGGAGAGGTCCTCGCCGGGGGTCTCGCGGTCGCCCAGCCACCCGAGCAGCAGGCTGCCCTTGCCGGACGGGCTGCTCACCTCGACGTGAACCTCCTCGTCCCCCTCGTAGGTCTCCTCGTCCGGTGACGCCGAGATCGCCGCGGTGCAGTCCTGACCCCCGGGGCACTCGACCCGGTCCTCCCACAGACGGAAGACGTCCGAGGTAGCGCTGCCGAGGCGCAGCGCAGGTGACGAGGTGAGGTGCACTTCGTAGGTGTCCTTCTGCTTATCGACGGCGACGTCGAAGGACAGTTCCTTCTCAACGGTGAAGGGTTCGATGGTGTCGGCGGTGTCCGCTGCCAAGTGCAACGCGACGCGGCGTCGGCTGGCGTCGTCGTCGATCGTGAGGTCTTCGAATTCTGTGGTCACCGTCTGGTCGTCTGACGAGGTGTCTGTTCGAGAGGTCGACGTGGTGTGCAGGTCCTCGCCCGCGATGAGGTCCCGAGCGGTGATCGCTATCGCT
>JAWOAS010000068.1:0-11589 GCA_046498405.1 Egibacteraceae bacterium | reverse complement strand
ACGTCCTCGACGTCTCTGATGGCAAGGCCTGGGCGGTTCCGGCAGGGCTGTTCGCCTACGCGATCGACACCTAGCCCGGCCTCGATGCGGCGGGCAGTCTCGCGTCCCCTGCGGGCCCGGGACCTTCGTCCCCGACCGGGTTGGCGATCGGCCCCGGCCATCGGTACGATCAGCCCTGCGGTGAGGGTTGGTAGCCCAGCCCCCGGCGACGGCGGCCGAGCGCGGCCACCGGGTGCCGACCGGGCCGGGCTCAGACCCCACCGGGCGTGGGTGAAGCGCCGAGACGAGGAGAGGGCAGGCGTTGGGCGTGGTGCGCGACTTCTTCGCGGCGCTGCCGGAGGTCATGCGGGCGCTCTGGGAGTTCGGCGAGGGCTGGCAGGGCGCGGCCGTCAGCGTCGGCAGCGTCCTCCTCATCGCGGTGCTCGCCGCGGGGGCCTACCGCCTGCGCGGCGAGGTCGGCTGGGTCGCGGCGTTCCTCGGCGCCTTCGCGGCGTTCCTCGGCGCCTTCTGGCTCTTCGCCATCCTGCCGTCGGCCTGGGTGTTCTTCGCCGACGGCGAGCGCCCCCTGCTCGAGGGGACGGTCGTCCCCGCCGAGATCGCCGTCGGCGGCACCGTCCTCGTCGCGGACTTCTACAACGTCTTCCGTGACAGCGTCGTCATGGGCGTGACCTTCGTCGCCATCGCCGCGATGGGCTTCGTCGCGGTGTGGACCCAGAAGCGCTTCCCGCGCGCGCTCGCCCCCGACGAGCCCGAGCGCGCGAGCACGCACGCCGGCCAGTAGCCCGCAGACCCCGAGACCGAACCCCGAGACCGCAGCCAGAGGAACCATGCCGACGATCCCCTCACCGCCCGAGGCCAAGGCGAAGCTGCAGGACACCGTCGTCTGGAAGTCGATCTTCCGGCCGGGGTCGATCTACCGCAAGGGCTACCGCGACACCTCGCGCGACCGCGCGCTCGCGTCGATGAACAACCTGCTCTACCACCTCCACCCGGTGAAGGTGAAGCGGCACGGGCTCAAGCTCTCCTACACCTACTGCCTCGGCGGCCTGAGCTTCTTCCTCTTCATCATGCTCACGATCACCGGGATCTTCCTCATGTTCTTCTACCGGCCGGCGGCCGGTCCCGGCAACGAGCTCGCCTACCTCGACATGGAGCAGCTGCGGACCTCCGTGCAGTTCGGCGACCTCGTGCGCTCCATGCACCGCTGGAGCGCGCACCTCATGAACTTCACGGTGTTCCTCCACATGGCGCGGGTCTTCTACCACGGCGCCTACAAGCCCCCGCGGGAGTTCAACTGGGTCGTCGGCGTCGTCCTGCTGCTGCTGACCCTGCTCCTGTCGTTCTCGGGCTACCTCCTGCCGTGGGACCAGCTCGCGCTGTGGGCCTTCGCCGTCGGCACGAACATGGCGGGCTTCACCCCGGTCTTCGGCGAGCAGGTCGAGTTCCTCGTGCTCGGCGGCGTCGAGATCGGCCCCGACACGCTCATCCGCTGGTACGTCCTCCACGTCCTACTCCTGCCGTTCGTCCTCACGATCTTCCTCGCGGTGCACTTCTGGCGGATCCGCAAGGACGGCGGCATCTCCGGACCCCTCTAGTGGCGATGACGACCCCGACCGCCCACCCCACGACGACGCCGCGCAGCGGCGGGCCTGCGGTGACGCCGCCCCGCGGCCGCCGAGGAGGAGCAGCGCATGGCTGAGCGCGACGACCTCGACCAGGAGACCTACGACCGCCTCATCGCCGCCGGCAAGCCCGAGCGCATCGCCCGGGCCAAGGCCAAGGCCGCGGCGGTGCGCAAGCAGCGCGAGGCCACCGAGGAGCCCGCCGGAGGCGGGGATGCGTCCGCCGGCGACGGCGACGCGCCGACCGGCAACGGCGACGGCGCCCCCACGCCGGCCAAGGAGCCCGTCGGCGTCGGCGCGGCCTCGGGCGGGCCGATGACCGCCGAGGAGCGTAAGGCCCGCGTCGCCGCCGCGCTCGCCCAGCGCGACCGGGGCGAGGAGGCGCACTTCGCGGGGCTCTCGCCGACCCGGCGCCTCGAGATGGCCCAGCCCAGCGGCACGCAGCGCATCGCCGCACAGCAGGCCGACAAGGTCTACACCTGGCCGCACCTCATCGGCGCGGAGTTCGTCGCCCTGCTCGCGATGCTCACGTTCGTCATGGCCTTCAGCGCGTTCGCGCCCGCGCCGCTGCAGGAGCTCGCCAACCCCAACGTCACGCCGAACCCCGCCAAGGCCCCGTGGTACTTCCTCGGCCTGCAGGAGCTGCTCGCCTACTTCCACCCGATGATCGCCGGGGTGACGATCCCTGGCATCGTCGGGCTCATCGGGCTCATCCTCCTGCCCTACCTCGACAAGAACCCGTCGGTCAAGCCGGAGAACCGCAAGACCGCCTACGCCCTCTTCACGATGTTCCTCGTCGGCGCGGCGACCCTGACCCTCATCGGCTCCTTCTTCCGGGGACCCGGGTTCAACTGGACCTGGCCCTGGGCCGAGGGCATCTGGTTCGTCCTCTAGGAGGCCTGAGCACCCATGCTGGAGACCCTCGCGATCGTCGCCGCCGGCCTCGGGCTCACGCTCGTCGTCGCGGCGCTCGCCGGCCGCTGGTGGCTGCGACGCCTCGTCACCCGTCCGGTGCCGGCCGCGGCGCTGGCCGGCGGCGGCCCCGGCGGCTGCGCCGGCTGCCCGCAGACCGCCCTCATGGCCGCCCAGGGTGGGGGGTCCTCGGGGCAGGGCGCGGCCACTCAGGGCGAGGCGGGCGAGGCCTCGGGGGGCCGGCGCGGGCCGAGCCGGCGCACCTTCCTGCGCGGCGCGCTCGGGGTCTCCGCGCTCGGGGCGGTCGGCGGCTTCGGCACGGCAACCCTGGCCTACCTCTGGCCGGACGTGCGCGGCGGCTTCGGCGCCGTGCTCGAGGTCGACACCGAGGAGGCGATCCTCGAGGAGATCGACGCCAACGATGGTCGCTTCGAGTACCCCCCGGGGCGGGCGCTGCTCGTGCGCTACGACCCCGATGAGGATCCCGAGGGCCAGTACGCCGACATCACTGACGGCGGGCAGGCGCGCGTGCTCGCCCTCTACCAGGTCTGCGTCCACCTCGGCTGCGCGGTGCCGTGGTGCTCGACCTCGCAGTGGTGGGAGTGCCCCTGCCACGGCTCGCAGTACAACCGCTGGGGCGAGTGGATGAGCGGGCCGGCCGCGCGCGGGCTCGACCGCTTCCGCGTCGAGATCGCCGACGACGGCACGCTGCTGCTCGACACCTCCGAGATCGTCACCGGCCCCTCGCGCGGCGCGCAGACCCTCGAGCAGCCCCCCCAGGGACCGCACTGCACATGAGCGCCGCGCCCCCCACCACGAGACCGCACCGCCCGCCGCGGCCCGCGCCCGCCGGCGCCCGAGGCCGCCCGAGCCCAAGGACGCGCCCGTGACCCCTGCGCTGCTGCTCATCGGGATCCTGCTCGTGGCGAGCCTGCTCGTCGTCGGCCTGCTCGCCTTCGCGGGCACCCGCGGCAAGCGCCGCTACGAGAACGTCCCCCCGGCGATGCGCCCCGGCTACTCCGACGAGGAGCTCGAGAAGAGCGTCGTCGAGCGCTACATGGGGTGGGGCCTCGTCCTCGTCGCCTTCTTCGCGGTCTTCGTGCCCGTCTACTGGGTCGCCGAGCAGAACCGCATCCAGGACGCCGAGGCGACCCAGTTCACCTCCTCGGTGGCCGAGGGCGAGGAGCTCTACCAGGCCAACTGCGCCGAGTGCCACGGCTCGGCGGCGCGCGGCGGTGCCGCACCGCACCCCTACGAGGAGGGCGAGACCTGGCCGGCGCCGAACCTGCGCTCGATCGTCACGCGCTACGAGGACAACGACAACGTCGACGACGTTCGCGACCTCATCACCACGACCCTGCAGCGCGGCCGGCCCGGCACCCCGATGCCCGCCTACGGGCGGGCCTACCAGGGGCCCTTCACCGACACCGAGATCCGCGCGGTCACCGATTGGCTCCTCGTCAACCAGGACGCGCCCGAGGAGGCCGAGGAGACCGCGCAGGCGGCCACCGACCTCGACGGCGAGGCGCTCTACACCGCGAACTGCGCGATGTGCCACGGCCCCGAGGGGCAGGGCCGGGTCGGCCCGACGCTCGTCGGGGCGCTCGAGCGCCACGGTGAGGACGGGGTCAAGGGCATCCTGCGCAACGGCATCATCGTCGGGACCGGCACGACGATGCCGGCGTTCCAGAACGGCTGGTTCTACAACGAGGGCCTCCTCGACGACGACCAGCTCGACGCCGTCGTCGACCACCTCCGCGCCCTGCAGCCCGACGAGCTCGACGAGGACTTCGAGCGCTACCAGACCCCCGGCGTCGAGCGCGGGCCCGACGACGTGCCCCGCGACGACGGCGACGGGGGCGACGACGACGGGGACGACGGGGGCGACGGGGACGGCGACGACGAGCAGACCGCTGAGGCGGCCGCGGCAGGAGGGTCCTGATGGCAGAGCTGGCCGGCCTTGCCGACCTCCTCGTCCTGGCCAGCGAGGAGTTCGTCCCGCCCGACGACTGGCGCAGCCAGATCGCCCTGCCCGTCGGCATCCTCTTCCTCTTCGGCGGCGTGTTCATGCTCCTGCGCTCGAACCTCGGCGCGCGCCGCGCCTACCTCGTGCAGGCCACGGCCTTCTTCGGCTTCCTCTCCTTCATGAGCCTGTTCTGGGCCTTCGGCGCGCCGGGCGTGCCCGCCTTCAGCGGCCCGCAGAACCTGCCCGGCCAGCCGCTCGACTACTACCAGCCCAAGTGGGTCCCCTTCGCCGAGGACAGCCTCGTGGCCGAGCGGCCCGCCTACGACGTCGCCGGCGACTACCCCGACGGCTGGACGGAGACCCCGCCCGAGGACGTCGACGAGGACCTCCTCGAGGACGCCGAGGATGACATCGTCGACTTCTTCGCCTCCGAGGAGGGCGGCGAGCGCGTCGGCGAGACGTGGGTGCCCAACGTCGAGGAGACGCCGATCCTCTTCGCCGTCGCCGACAACGGGCGGCCGATGGTCGCCGTCGAGCTCGTCGAGGCCGACGCCATCGGCGAGGTCACCGACCCCGACAACACCTTCATGACCTTCGCCTACTACGACGCGGGCTTCCCGCTGCTGCCGAGCCTCGTCTTCGTCATCCTGTCGACGGGCGGGCTCGTCCTGCACCTCCTCCTGCTGGGCTGGGACGAGCGCCAGGCGCGCCGCGAGGTCGAGGAGGACCTCGCCGAGGCGCCCGAGGAGGAGAAGGTCCCCGCCGGGGTGTGAGCCCCGGGCGGCGGCGGGCTTCGTCGCCGCGGGCCGGGCGGTCGGCTGCGGGGCCCCGACCTAGACTGGCGCGGGCCATGCCACGCCCCTTGCTGCTCCTCGCCCTCGCGCTGCTGGCCGCCGGGTGCGCGGGCGGCACGCCGACGGAGTCCGGCGCCGGGTTCGTCTCGGGCTCGGGCAGCGTCGACCTCGCCCCGGAGGACCGTGAGCCCGCCCCCGACGTCGCCGGGGAGACCCTCGAGGGCGAGCCGCTGGCGCTGGCCGACCTCGAGGGGGTCGTCGTCGTGAACTTCTGGGCGTCGTGGTGCGGGCCGTGCGCGGCCGAGGCCCCCGACCTCGTCACCGTCCACGAGCGCTACGCCGACCAGGGCGCGCAGCTGCTCGGCGTCAACGTCCGCGACTCGGTGACCAACGCGCGCTCCTTCGAGCGTGACTTCGACAAGCCCTACCCCTCGCTGCACGACGCCGACCAGTCGATCGCCGCGGCCTTCGGCGGGATCGGTGCGAGCGCCCTGCCGACGACGATCCTCATCGACGCCGAGGGACGCGTCGCCGCGCGCCTCTTCGGCCAGGTCGACGAGACCGCGCTGTCCTCGCGCGTCGAGGCGCTGCTCGAGGAGACCACCGCCGAGGCGCTGCCAGAGGAGGCCACCGCCGAGGCCGCCGGGGTCGACCGGTGACGGGCACGACGGCGGTGCTCGCGCAGGTTTCCTGCTCGGGGGCCATCTGCGACCTCGTCACCAACGCCAACGTCCTGCTCGCCCTGCCGGTGGCCTTCGCCGCGGGCATCGTCTCCTTCGCCTCGCCCTGCGTCGTGCCGCTCGTGCCCGGCTACCTGTCGTTCATGACCGGGCTGTCGGGCGCGGAGCTCGCGGCGGGTCGCACCCGCGGCGGGCGCGCGCGGGTGCTCGCCGGGGGGCTGCTGTTCACCCTCGGCTTCGCGATCCCGTTCACCCTCATCGGCCTGCTCGGCGGGGCGGTGAGCGTCGCGCTCGCCGACTGGCGCTGGCAGGTCGCCCTCGGCCTGCTCGTCGCCTTCTTCGGCCTGGCCTTCACCGGGCTGCTGCCCTTCGACGTCCTGCGGCGCGAGGCGCGGGTCAGCCACCGCGCCGTCGACAAGGGCGTGCTCGGGGCGATGCCGCTCGGCTTCGTCTTCGGCGTCGGGTGGACGCCGTGCATCGGCCCGGCGCTGTCGGCGATCTTCGCCCTGACCGCCACCCAGGCCACGGGCAGCGTCGCCCGGGGCGGGCTGCTGGCCTTCGTCTACGCGATCGGCCTCGGGCTGCCGTTCATCGTGCTCGGCCTGGCCTTCCACCGCGCCGGCGGGGCGCTGGCGTTCCTCCAGCGCAACGCCGGGCGCCTGCAGGTCATCGGCGGCTTCTTCCTCGTCGCCGTCGGCCTCGCGATCGCCACGGGGCTGTGGCAGGAGCTCATCAACGCGCTGCGCCCGCTCATCGGCAGCTTCGAGACGGTGCTGTGAGGCCGTGACCCAGACCGCGCCGAGCCGGGAGCCGACCCGCGCGCCCGCGCGCGGGCCCGCGCTGCCCGACGTGCCCGGACCATGGGAGACCGCGCGGCGGGCCTGGCGCTGGCTGCGGCGGATGTCGACGGCGATCTGGCTGCTCCTCGCGCTGGCCGCCGCCTCGGTCGTGGCGACGTTCGTGCCCCAGGAGCCGGTGACCCCCACGACGGTCTCGGCCTGGCGCGAGGGGCTCGAGGGCCCCGGCACCGAGGTCGCGACGATCCTCGACGCCCTCGCGCTCTTCGACGTCTACGGCTCGGCGTGGTTCGCCGCGATCGTCGTCCTGCTCTTCGTGAGCCTCACCGGCTGCCTCATCCCCCGTTGGCGCGCCTTCCTGCGCGACGCGCGCCGACCGCCGCCGCGTGGGCGCGGCCTGGCCTCCCTGCGCAACGCGACGACGCTGCGCACGAGCCTGCCGCCCGAGCAGGCCCTCGCCGTGGTCGAGGGTCGCCTCGCGCGCCGGCGCTACCGCCGCCGGCGGCTCGCCGACTCCGAGACCGCCTCGGGGCTGGCCCAGGTCGCCGCCGAGCGGGGACGCTGGCGGGAGGGCGGCAGCCTGCTCTTCCACGCCTCCTTCTACCTCCTGCTCGTCGGCATCGTCGTCGCCCAGGGCTTCGGCTTCGTCGGGCAGGTCAACGTCGCCGAGGGGCGGTCCTTCGCCGACACCCGCATCAGCTACGACGTCGCCGACCCGGGCCGCTTCTTCGACCTCGAGGACCACGTGGGCTTCGCGGTGCGCCTCGACGACTTCGACCTCGCCTTCTTCGAGGACGGCACGCCGGAGCGCTTCGTCTCGGAGGTCACCGTCCTCGAGGACGGCGAGGAGGTCCGCGCTGGCGAGCGCGTCGCGGTCAACCAGCGGCTCGAGCACGCGGGGATGAACCTCTACCAGATGCGCTTCGGCATGGCCCCCCGCGTCGAGGTGCGCGCCGGTGACCGCGACCTCTTCGCCGATCAGGTCATGCTCGGGCAGGGCGAGGCGAACACCTGGACGGGGGTGGCCAAGGTCTCCACCGCCGACCCCCAGATCGCTCTCGAGATCCTGCTCGTGCCCGACTTCGCCCGTGACGACGACGGCGAGGCGATCTCGGCGGGCCCCGCGCCCGGCCAGCCACGGCTCTTCGCCAACCTCTGGGTCGGTGACCTCGGGCTCCAGCGACCCGTGCCGGCCACGCAGTTCGACCGCGACGGCGGCCAGCGCCTCGACGCCGTCGAGCTCGGCGAGGGGGAGTCCGCCGCCATGCTCGACGGGGCCCTCGAGGTCGCCTTCCCCGAGCTGACGATGTGGTCGGGCTTCCAGGTCGCCCACCAGCCGGGCCGCGGGATCCTCCTGGCCGCCGGGGCCCTCATCCTCGCCGGGCTGATACCCTCGCTCTACGCCTACCGGCGACGGATCTGGGCCGAGGCGCGCCCGGTCGAGGGCGGCAGCGAGGTCACCGTCGCCGGGGTGGCCCTGCAGCGCGCCGAGGCCTTCGACGACGCCTACGCCGAGCTCGTCGACGAGCTCGCCGGCGCGCTCGACGCGCAGCGTCCGACCTCAGGGGAGCCCGACGAGGAGGAGCGGCAAGGCTGATGGCAGAGCTCTACGACCCCCAGCTCGGTGCGGCCTCGAACGCCCTGTTCAACACCGCACTCGGGGCCTACCTCCTCGCGATGGTCGGCTTCTTCTTCCGCATGGCCTTCACGAAGGTCGCCGAGGGGCAGACCGTGGCGACGCGGGCGGGGCGGCGGATCGGCGTCGCCGCCACGGTCGTGGCCTCGGCCGGCGTCCTCGCCCACATTGCGAGCATCGTCACCCGCGGCCTCGCCGCCGAGCGGGTGCCCTGGGCGAACATGTACGAGTACTCCTCGATGCTGTCGCTGCTCGCCGTGGTCATCGGCCTCGTCGTGCTCCAGCGCCGGCTCGGCCTCGGTCACCTCATGGGCTTCGTCCTCGCCCTGGCGACGACGACGATGGCGATCGCCCTCATGCTCTACACCGACCCGGGCCCGATCGTCCCGTCGCTGCACAGCTACTGGATCCGCATCCATGTGACCTCGGCGATGGTCGCCTCGTCGATCTTCATGGTCGCCTTCGCCGCCACCGCGCTCTACCTCGTCAAGGACACCGCCGAGCGCCGCGTCGCCGCGCGCTCGGGGCAGGGCTTTGCCGGCTCGACGGTCGGCGCGGCGTCGGTGACCCCCGGAGCCGGGACCGCCGCGGGTGAGGGCGCGGCCCTGGCCACCGACGACGACACCGTGCCCGCCGCCGGCGGCGACCAGCCCGACGACCGCCTCGGCGGGGACGCCGTCGAGGGCGCCGGCTACGCCAGCCCCCTCGAGCAGCGTCGGGTGCTGGCCGCCTGGCCGTTCGGGGTCGTGCCCGCCGCGGTCGTCGGCCCGTTCGCCCTCGTGGTCTACCAGGCGCCGGTCGGCGCGACGGTCTCGGCGGCCGTCGCCGCGGCGATCGGGCTGCTGGCCCGTTGGTCGGTGCCCCATCTGCCCGACGCCAAGACCCTCGACACGCTGGCCTACCGCACGATCGCCTTCGGCTTCCCGATCTGGACGTTCGCGGTCATCGCCGGGGCGATCTGGGCCGAGGAGGCCTGGGGCCGCTTCTGGGGCTGGGACCCCAAGGAGACGGGGTCGTTCTTCACCTGGGTGCTCTACGCCGCCTACCTCCACGCCCGCTCGACGAGCGGCTGGCGGGGCCGGCGCGCCGCCTGGATCGGCGTCGTGTCCTTCGCGGCGCTCATGGTGACGTACTACGTCGTCAACCTCTTCGTCGTCGGCCTCCACAGCTACGCCGGCGTCTAGGCCGCGGCGCGAGGGCGTCGCGGTGGGCTAGGCCTCGGCGTAGAGGTCCTCGGGGGTGGTGACCCCCGTGCCGGAGCGGGCGAGCACCCAGGTGGCGTCGGGCCGGCCGTAGGGGCTGGCCGCCAGCGTCGCGGCCACGCGCCCGCGCAGGGTGTCACCGTCGACGCTCGTGGCCCACAGCGCCGTGGCGGCCGCGGCGGGGGTGCGGTCGCGCAGCGCGAGCGCGTCGACGGTCGGGGCGTCCTCGCCCGAGGGCCACCACGGTCCGCAGGCCGCGCCCTCCCGGGCGCCGAGCCAGTCGCGGGCGACCGCGGCCAGGGCCGCCGACTGCGCCTCGGCGAGGCGGTCGGCGTGGGCGGCGAGGACCTGCTCGCCACGGCCGAGCTCGAAGGCCTCGCGGTTGGGCGCGACGAGGGAGAGCCACAGGCGCAGCAGCGGGTCGCGGATGGCGTAGCGCACGCGGCGGGTGCGCCGGGGGTCCTCGCCGACCGGGGTCTGGCGCTCGAGGAGGCCGAGCCCCTCGAGCGAGGCCAGCGCCTCGGAGGTCGTCGCCGGCGCGAGGCCGGCGCGCTCGCGGATCGCGGTGAAGCTGCGCGCGCCGAGCGCGACGAGCTCGAGGACGCGCGCCGCGGCCGAGGCGGGGCTGAGCTCCTGGAGGACGACGAGGCCCTCGTCGCCGAGCGGCGCGCCGGGCCCGTCGAGCAGGGCGGTGAGGTTCGCGCGGGCGTCGAGGCGGCCGTCCCACAGCCCGAGGTAGCGCGGCATGCCCCCGACGGTCAGCGCCGCCTCGAGCGCGGCCTCGGCGTCGCCGTCGACGAGCAGGGGGGCCTCCCGCCAGGTGAACGGCGCGAGGCGCAGGTGGGCGTCGGCGCGGCCGAACAGCGGCGCGTCGGCGGCGACGAGGTCCTCCATGAGCCCGACGTGGCTGCCGGCCAGGACGATTGAGAGGTCGGCCTCGCCCCGGTGGTCCCAGCGCGCCTGCAGCGTCGAGGGCAGCGAGGGGTCGCCCTCGCAGAGGTAGGGGAACTCGTCGAGGACGAGCAGCAGCGGCTCCTCGCGGCTGCGGGCCAGGAGGTAGCCCAGCGCGGCGTCCCAGCTCTCGAGGTGGCCGAGGTCGAGGAGGTCACCGGGCGCAGGCGGGGCCAGCGCCCGCAGGCGCTCCTCGAGACGGCGCAGCGCCTCGGCGACCGGCGCGCGCGTGCCGGGCAGGAAGAGCGCCCGGCGTCGGCCCTCCTCGGCCAGCCGCCCGGCGAAGTGGTCAAGCAGGGCGGTCTTGCCGACGCGGCGCCGTCCGGAGACGACGACGAGACCAGGGGTGCGCCCGACGACCCGGTCGAGGGCGGCGAGCTCCCGTTCGCGGTTGACGAACTTCATCGTGGGCGAAGTTTGCCATAGCCGAACGGGGATGTCGTGGAGGCGGGTCGTGCCGGCCCGGGCAGGGCGGGTGTGGGGCCGTGGCTAGTCGTCCTGCACCTTGCGCACGTGCTTGGGCTTGAGGGTGCCGACGCCGTGCATGTTGCCGTGGAAGCGCTCGGCGGTCGCGAAGACCGCGATCGCCACGACGAGGAGGCCGAGCCCGCCGAGGAGCGTGAAGAGCGCGACCGTCTCGGGCATGAAGAACGTCACGATGAGCAGGGCGAAGCCGGCGAAGACCAGGCGCATGCCGAGGCGCTGCCCGGAGTTGGCGACCGATCCGCGCGGGCCGGCGCCGGGCGCCTCCTCGCCGTCGGTCTCCCACGACGGGATCCGCGCCCAGTCGCTGTCGTAGTCGCGGCTCTGCAGGCGCTGCGGGTTCTTCGTCGGATGCCCTGGCAGCCGCCGGTCCTCGCGGTCACTCATCACGTCCTCCTGCGTCGGTCCCAGGGCCGGCCGCCCGCGGTGGGACCTCCGCGGACGGCGCCCCGCCGGTGCGCTCGCCCCCATCATCGCGCATCGGCGGCAGCGCGTCGCGCGCGACCTTGCCGAGGCCGCCGCGCGGCAGGCGGTCGACCCACGCCA
>JAWOAS010000067.1:0-5924 GCA_046498405.1 Egibacteraceae bacterium | reverse complement strand
AGCGCAGACCGGGATATGGTATTGCGCTGTCAAGCGAAACAAGGTCTTGAGAGATCTGGGCGACAGGTTGGCATCAATGCAAACGATATCGGTGCTTTGGACAAGACGGCGCAGGCGGTTAAGATGGCCGGGCGTGATGGCCTGGATCACTTGCATATCATCGAACGCTACCCGAAGCTGTTGATCCAGCTCATAGAGCGCAACATACGAGGCGGTCGGCTGCTCCGAGGCAACCAAACAGGCGTCGGCGCGGGCGAGCGAGGCCAGTCGGTCAGGCGAGCGCGCGGACGGCCTCGAGGGCTTTGGCGGACTGCTCGGCCGGCTCGATCTGGTCGAAGACCGCCGCGACGTGCCCGTCGGCATCGATGACGACCGAGGAGCGGATGACGCCCATCGAGGCCTTGCCGGAGCGGATCTTCTCGCCCCAGGCGCCGTAGGTCTCGATGACCTCGCGCTCGGGGTCGGCCAGCAGGGTGTGCGGCAGCTCGTGCTTGGCGGCGAAGCGCCCGTGGCTCGCGACGTCGTCGGGGCTGATGCCGGCCACCGCCGCCCCGGCCTCGGTGAAGCCGGCCCAGTGGTCACGGACGTCGCAGGCCTGCGAGGTGCAGCCCGGGGTGTCGTCCTTAGGGTAGAAGTAGAGGACGACTGGTCGGCCGCGCTGGTTGGCGAGCGACCACGGCTGGCCGTGCTGGTCCTCGAGCGTGAACTCCGGGGCGGGTTCGCCCACCGTCACCTGCATGCCTCGCTCCTTCTCCGTCGACGGGATCGGGGCGCGGCCGCGCGCCGCGACGGCCCCGCGCGCAGGTATGCCCTCTGTCAGGATGGGTATGCGTGCGCCCGGCGAGGGGTCGGAACGGAGCCACGAGGATGTCCGACCTGCATCTGGATCCCCGGCGCCGCGGTGAGCCTGCCACCGGGACCGCGGAGGCGCGCCGATGAGCGCGGTCACCGCCGGCCTCGTCCGCGTCCCCCCGATCGCCTGGGCCAAGGCCGCCCTCGACGAGGCGCAGGAGGCCCCGCCCGACATCGCCCCGGCCGCTTCCCGGGCCGCGAGCACGCTGTCGGTGGCCACGCTGCTGGCCGTCGCCGTGGCCAGCGCGCTCCTGCCCGCCGGCGGCAGCGCCGTCGTCGGCTGGGTGGCGCTGGCCGCCGGGCTCGTCATCGGCCTGCCCCACGGCGCGGTCGACCACCTCGTGCCCGAGTGGCTGCTCGGCCGCCGCGTCCCCCTGCGCACGATGATCGTGCTGCTGCTCGCCTACGTCGGCACCGCCGCGGCGTTCTTCGCCGCGATGACGCTCGCGCCAGCCCCCGCCGGGCTCGTGTTCCTCGTCGTCTCGGTCCTGCACTTCGGCTGTGGCGATGTCGCCTTCACCGCCGCGCGGGCCAGCCGCGCCCCGCGCTTCCGCCCCCACCTCGTCCTCGGCTACGGCGCGCCGCCGTTGCTGCTGCCGGTCGCGCTGTGGCCCGAGCCGGCCCGCGCGGTGCTCGAGGGCTTCGCGCCGGGGCTCGCCTTCCTCGTGGCCCCCGGGGTGCGCGCGGCGCTGCTCGCCGTCGCGCTGCTGGCCGCGGCCGCGGCGGCAGCGAGCCTCTGGCGCCTCGGCGACCGCCGCTCGGCGGCGGAGGTCGGACTGCTCGTCGGCGTCTTCGCGGTGACCCCACCGCTCATCGCCTTCGCCGCGTACTTCGGCGCGTGGCACGCCGCCCGTCACGTCGCCCGGCTGCTGTCGGCCGACCCTGCCAACGCCACGCCGCTGGCCGGTGGCCGCCTCGGGCGTCCGCTCGCGCGCTTCGCCAAGCAGGCGGCGCTGCCGACCCTCGCCTCGGTGACCGTCCTCGGGCTGCTGTGGTGGGGCGCCGGTGGCGCGGAGGGCTTCGTCGCCGCCCACCTCGGGCTCATCGCCGCGCTGACGATGCCCCACGTCGCCGTCGTCGCCGCGCTCGACCGCACCGAGAGCCGACGCGCCTGAGCGGGCGCCGGGGCGGCCCACCCGGGGTGGCCGGGCTGGGTGCGGTCTCGTGCGGCCGGGCCGGGGGCGGCCTCGTGCGGCCCAGCCTGACGCGGACTCCTGCGGCTCAGCCGGATGCGGCCTCGTGCGGCCGGTTGGGTAGCATCGCGGCCATGCGTGTGCTCACCGTCTGCTCGGGCAACATCTGCCGCTCGCCGACCGCCGAGGCGGCCCTGAAGGAGGCGCTGGCCGCCGAGGGCCTCGACGACCGCGTCGAGGTCGACAGCGCCGGGACCGGGCCGTGGCACGTCGGCGAGCCGCCGGACCGGCGGATGCGCAAGGCCGCCGCCGCGGCGGGGCTGCACCTCGACGGCCGGGGCCGCCAGCTGGCCCCCGGCGACGTCGAGGACTACGACCTCGTCCTGGCGATGGACCGCTTCAACCACCGCGACGTCCTGCGCCTGGCCGGCGAGGACGCCCGTGGGCGCGTGCGGCTGTTCCGCGAGTTCGACCCCGAGGCCGACCCGGGCGACGACGAGGTCCCCGACCCCTACTACGACGGGCGCGAGACCTTCGACGAGGTCGTGGCGATCGCCCGGCGCACCGCCCGCGAGATCGTCGAGCAGCTCCGCGAGCGGCTGGCATGACGCCGCCGCTGCCTGCCGGCCTGCCCGCGGTGCGCTCGAGCCGTCCCCTCGGCGGCGGCTCGATCTGCGAGGTCTGGCGCGCCGAGCTCGACGACGGCACGACCGCGGTCGTCAAGCGCACCCCCTACCCCGCCGAGATCGAGGCCGACGGGCTCGAGGCGCTGCGCGACGCTGGCGGCCCGGTGCCGGCGGTGCTTGGCGTCGACGGTGACGTCCTCGTCCTCGAGCACGTGGCCGGCCCGCCGGACTGGGAGGGCCTCGGCGCCGCGGTCGCGGGGCTGCACCGCGACACCGGCGGAGCCTTCGGCTGGCACCGCGACAACCTCATCGGCTCGCTGCCCCAGCGCAACGACGAGACCGACGACTGGCCGGCGTTCTACGTCGAGCACCGCATCCGCCCGTGGCTCGGCGCGCGCGCCCTGCCCGGCGCGGTGCGTCGCCGGCTCGAGGCGGCCTGCGACGGCCCGCTGCCGGCCCTCCTCGACACCGACCCGCCGGCCAGCCTCGTCCACGGCGACCTGTGGTCGGGCAACGTCGTCGAGGGGCGCTGGCTCATCGACCCGGCGGTCTGCCGGGCCGACCGCGAGCTCGAGCTCGCCTTCGCCGACCTCTTCGGCGGGCTGCCGCGGGCCTTCACCGCCGCCTACGAGGAGGCCTGGCCGCTGCCGGAGGGCTGGCAGCGCCGCCGCCCCGCGCTGCAGCTCTACCACCTCCTCGTCCACGTCGAGCTCTTCGGCTCCGGCTACGCCGGCGCGGTCGCCTCCCGCCTCGACGACCTCGGCTGGTAGCCCACCGCCGGGCGTGCGCTCTGCGCCCGCGACCTCGCCGGCGTGCGAGGGACGCGAACGGTCGGGCGGTAGCCTGCCGGCAGGCTCGTGCTCCTCGCCGTCGGCGCTCCTGTCCGCGCGAGGCCACGCCACGTCGGCGGCGCGAGCCGGCGTGAGCCGTGCCGGAAGGAGCGGGCTATGAGCGAGCAGGAGGTCACTGGCCGCGTGCGTTTCGAGCGCACCCGCACCGGATGGGACATCGCCCTCGGGACGCTCGCCGTGGCCGCGGGCCTCGTCGTGCTCGGCCACGTCGTGATCGCGAGCGTCGTGTCGATCCTCTTCACCGGCTGGATGCTCATCGCCGCCGGCGCGGTCGTCCTCGTCTGGGGCCTGGCCGGCCCCCGCGAGCCAGGCCACTGGTGGGGCTTCGCCAGTGGCGCCGCGCTGCTGCTGCTCGGCCTCGCGATGGTGCGCTTCCCCGGCGAGAGCCTGCTCGTGTTCACCCTCCTGGCCGGCTCGCTGCTGCTGCTCGGCGGCCTCGTCCGCGTCGTCGCGGCGTTCCAGCCCAACGCCCCACGTGGACTCCTGCTCCTCAGCGGCGCGGCCACGCTCCTGCTCGCCGGGCTCATCCTCGCGGAGTTCCCCGTCTCGGCGACGTGGTACCTCGGCACGATGCTCGGGGTTTCGCTCATCATCGACGGGATCAGCGCGGCGCTGAGCGGTCGCTACCGGGCCGTCGCCTCGCGGTGACCGTCGGCGCGCGGCTCCAGCTGCGCCCGGCGGGCACGGTCTGTGTCCTGGCCCCGCCCGACGGCGTCGACCTCGAGCTGCCCGAGGGCACCCGGCGCGTCGACGCCCCGGGGCAGGCCGGGGCGGTCATCGCCTTCGCCGTCGATGCCGCCGCGCTGGCGGCCCACCGCACGGCGGTCGTCGAGGCCGCGGCCCGCGACGCCCTCGCCTGGCTGTGCTACCCCAAGGCCCGCCAGCTCGGCACCGACCTCACCCGCGACGTCGCCGCCGAGCTCGTCGTCGCCGGTGGCCGGGTGCGTCCGGTGCGGCAGGTCTCGATCGACACGGTGTGGTCGGCGCTGCGCTTCCGCCCCGTGCCCGACGGCGGGTCGTAGGGCCAGCGGCGCTGGCCGCGGCGCTCGCCGTGCTGTCATTCGACGCGGCGGCACCACCCGCTCGGGCAGGCGCTGGCCGCGCCGTCGGGTCTTGTCGCCAAGCCGTGCGACGAACACGACGACGAGCGCGAGGCAGACCGCCGCCACCGTCACCTCCCACGCTCCGGGGGCCTCCCACGCGGACAGGCTCGCCGCGACCCTCCCCCCTGGTCCTTGAATGATCGTTCAGTTATGATGCTGAACGCAAGGTCAGCACACGTCTGGTGGGTGCGATCCCAGTGGGCAGCGGAGGGATGGGCATGGCCGAGTCATCGAAGGCGATCGTCATCGCGGGGCTCGCGAAGCGCTTCGGGTCGGTGCAGGCGCTCGACGGGCTCGACCTCGACGTGGTCGCAGGGGAGGTCCACGGCTTCCTCGGCCCCAACGGCGCGGGCAAGACGACGACGCTGCGCATCCTCCTCGGGCTCCTGCGCCGCGACGCCGGCGAGGTCCGCCTGCTCGGCGGTGACCCGTGGGCCGACGCGGTGGCGCTGCACCGACGCCTGGCCTACGTCCCCGGCGACGTCGAGCTGTGGCCCAACCTCACCGGCGGGGAGGCCATCGACCTCCTCGGCCGGCTGCGCGGCGGCTTCGACCCCGCCCGCCGCGACGCGCTCTGCGAGCGCTTCGACCTCGATCCCACGCGCAAGGGCCGGACGTACTCGCGCGGCAACCGCCAGAAGGTCGCCCTCGTCGCCGCGCTCGCCAGCGACGTCGAGCTCCTCCTGCTCGACGAGCCCACCGCCGGGCTCGACCCGCTCATGGAGGCGGTCTTCCAGGACTGCATCCGCGAGGTCCGCGCGCAGGGGCGCACGGTGCTGTTGTCGAGCCACATCCTCGCCCAGGTCGAGGTCCTCGCCGACCGCATCTCGATCGTGCGCCAGGGGCGCATCGTCGAGTCCGGGACCCTGACCGGCCTGCGCCACCTCACCCGCACGACGATCACCGCCGAGACCGACGCGCCGGCCGAGGCCCTCGCCGGGCTCGCGGGCGTGCACGGCCTCGAGCGCCACGACGGGCAGGTGCGCTTCGAGGTCGACGGCGAGCACGTCGACGACGCCGTCCGGGCCCTGGCGCCCCTGGGGGTGCGCTCGCTCGTGGCCCATCCGCCGACCCTCGAGCAGCTGCTGCTGCGCCACTACGGCGACGACCCCGAGGCCAGCGAGGTCCGGTCATGACCGCCACGGCCACGCCGCCGACGACGCGCGCGGCCGGGCAGGGCGTGCAGGGGCCGCTGGCGGGCACCGCCGCCCTCGTGCGCTTCGGGCTGCGCCGCGACCGCGTCAAGCTGCCGGCCTGGGTCGCCGGCGTCGGCGTGTTCACGCTCTACATCGTCGCGGCGATCCCCGCGGCCTACAGCCAGGAGGAGGGCGACCTCGCCGCGGCGGTGCAGCTCTTCGG
>JAWOAS010000002.1:0-25428 GCA_046498405.1 Egibacteraceae bacterium | reverse complement strand
CCGCGCCGGCGGGACATCGCTCGTCGTACACGCCTGATGGCGTCGTTGACGGAGACCCTGCACGCACGCCGCACGCGGGACCGCGCGGCGTCGGTGGCTCGCCGCCCCGCGCGCCGCCGCGCCCCGATCACCCGTGCGTGCCGGGACGACGATGAGCGCGACGACCCCGCGCCGCGCCCCGCGCGGCTCTGACAGGAGTGGACCTCGATGGACCCCAGCGTCCTGGCCCGCAAGCCGCTCACCGAGCTCAAGAGCATCGCCTCCGACCTCGACATGCGCGGTTACCAGCGGTTGCGCAAGGCCGATCTCATCGACGCGATCGTGCGCACCGCCAACGCCAAGGCCGACCCCCAGCAGGCTGACCGCAACGGCCATGAGGACGAGGCGGTGGCCGGCGCGAAGGCTCGGGCGCAGGGCGATGGCGCCGACGGCGGTGGCACGCTCTTCGACGACGCCTCCCCAGGGCCGTCGGCCGGCGAGACCGGCTCGGGCGATGGCGCCGAGGGCGGTGGCGAGCGCGCACGGGTGCGCACGCGCACCCGCGAGCGCACCGGCGAGGACGACGCCGCGGCCGCGGCGCGCGGCGAGGAGGACGCCCGCGGTCAGGGCGGGGAGCAGGACCGCGCCGATGCCGACCGGGTCGAGGAGGGCCAGCCCGGGGGCGACGAGGGCGAGCAGGCCAAGGGCGACCAGGCCAAGGGCGACCAGGCCCAGGGCAGCGCGCAGCAGGGCAGCGCGCAGCAGGGCGGCGGTCAGCAGGGCGGTCAGCAGGGCGGTCAGCAGGGCGGCGGGGACGACGGCGAGAGCAACAGCAAGCGCCGTCGCAAGCGCAACCGCGACCGGCGCCGGGGCAAGGGCGGCGGCGGTCCGTCGGGCCAGCAGGAGCAGCAGGGCGGCGGTGGCGGCCAAGAGCTCGGCGAGGTGCGCGAGGGCGTCCTCGACATCCTCCCCGAGGGCTACGGCTTCCTGCGCACCGCCGGCTACCTGCCCGGCGACAAGGACTGCTACGTCTCGCAGTCGATGATCCGCAAGGCGGGGCTGCGCCGCGGCGACGTCGTTGCGGGCCCGATCCGGGTGCAGCGCAACCAGGAGAAGGTCCCGGCGATCGCCCACCTCGAGAAGGTCAACGGCCAGCCCTACGAGCCGTCGAAGCCGACGCCGCACCGGCCCGACTTCAAGGACATGACGCCGCTGTTCCCCGCCGAGCGGCTGCGTCTCGAGACCCCCGACGGGCCCATCTCGATGCGGATCATGGATCTCATGAGCCCCATCGGCAAGGGTCAGCGCGGGCTCATCGTCAGCCCGCCCAAGGCCGGCAAGACGACGATCCTCAAGGAGCTCGGGCAGGCGATCGCCTACAACAACCCCGAGTGCCACGTCATGGTCGTCCTCGTCGACGAGCGCCCCGAGGAGGTCACCGACATGCAGCGGTCGGTGCCCGGCGAGGTCATCGCCTCGACGTTCGACCGCCCCGCCGATGACCACACCCAGATCGCCGAGCTCGCGATCGAGCGCGCCAAGCGCCTCGTCGAGACCGGCGAGGACGTCGTCATCCTCCTCGACTCGATCACCCGGCTCTCGCGCGCCTACAACCTCGCCGCGCCGGCCTCGGGGCGGATCATGTCCGGTGGTGTCGACTCGACGGCGCTGTACCCGCCGAAGCGCTTCTTCGGCGCGGCGCGCAACATCGAGGGCGGCGGGTCGCTCACGATCATCGCGAGCGCGCTCATCGAGACCGGCTCGAAGATGGACGAGGTGATCTTCGAGGAGTTCAAGGGCACCGGCAACATGGAGATCCGCCTCGACCGGCGCCTCGAGCAGAAGCGCATCTTCCCCGCCATCGACGTCGGCGCCTCGGGCACCCGCAAGGAGGAGCTCCTCCTCGACCGCGAGGAGCTCGAGATCATCTGGAAGCTGCGCCGGGTGCTCCACGCCCTCGAGGGGCCCGCCGCCCTCGAGCTCCTCATCGACAAGATGAAGTCGACGAAGAGCAACAACCAGTTCCTCATCCAGATCCAGAAGTCCAACCTCCAGACCTGAGCGCCGCGGCGCCCGCCGGCGGGCCGTACCCTGGCCGCACGCCGCACCCGACGAGACGAGGACGAGCGATGAAGGCCGACATCCACCCCGAGTACGTCACCGCGACGGTCACGTGCTCCTGTGGCAACGAGTTCGAGACGCGCTCGACGCAGCGGGAGATCCGCGTCGAGCTCTGCAACCTCTGCCACCCCTTCTACACGGGCCGGCAGAAGCTCGTCGACTCCGGCGGCCGCGTCGAGCGCTACAAGAAGCGCTACGCCAAGAAGCAGAGCTCCTAGCGCGGCCGTGGCCAGCGACGAGGGCCACCGCCCCCACTACTACGGCGGCCAGGCGGTCATCGAGGGCGTGATGATGCGCGGCCGCGAGGCCTGGGCGGTGGCCGTGCGCCGGCCCTCGGGGGAGATCTACCTCGAGCGGCACCCCGTGCGCGACGCCGCGAGCCAGCACCGCCTGCTGCGCGCGCCGTTCGTCCGCGGGACCTTCGCCCTCGTCGACGCGCTCAAGATCGGGGCCAAGGCGCTGACGATCTCGGCCAACGAGTCGGTCGAGGAGGAGGAGCAGCTCTCCGGCAAGGAGATGGGCTCGAGCCTGCTCGTCGCCCTCGTGCTCTTCATCGGCGTCTTCATCATCCTGCCGAACTTCGGCCTGGCCTTCCTCTCCGACCGCCTCGGCGACGGCACGCTCTACCACTTCACCGAGGGCGTGCTGCGCATCGTCCTCTTCCTCGCCTACCTCGGGGCGATCTCGCTGCTGTCGGACATCCGGCGGGTCTTCGCCTACCACGGCGCGGAGCACCAGACCATCGCCGCCTACGAGCACGGCGAGCCCCTGCAGCCCGACCGCGTCGCCGCCTACCCGACGCTGCACGTGCGCTGCGGGACGAACTTCCTCATCATGCTCATGCTCCTCGCCGTCGTCGTCTACTCGGTGGCCGGCGCGATCGTGCCGGTGCCCGACGGCGGGGTCGTCGTCACGACGACCTACCACGTGCTCCTGCGCATCGTCCTGCTGCCGGTCATCGCCGGCATCGCCTACGAGGGGCTGCGCCTGGGCGCCGGGCGCAGCAACCTCCTCGTGCGCGCGGTGATGCAGCCCGGCCTGTGGTTGCAGAAGGTCACGACCAAGCCCTCCGAGCCGGCGATGCGCGAGGTCGCGATCCGGGCCTTCCAGGCGGTGCTGCCCGCCGCCGAGCACGCCGAGGTCCCCGCGCCCACCGACGAGGCCGAGCTGGCCAGCCCGCTGGTGTGGGGACCCGACGAGGCCGCCGGCGACGTCGTCTACACCCTCTCGCCGGTCGGCGATCACCCGGCGCCGGGCGGCGACGAGCCCGCGGCCCACGACGAGCCCCGCGGCGGCACGTAGCGGCCGCCGCCGGCCACGCGCCGGCGCCGCCGCACGCCCCTGTGACCGTCCCGCCCGGGAGCCCCGCCATGGCCGACCTCACCGCCCGCCTCGAGGAGCTCGTGCGCACCCACGCCGAGCTCGAGGCCTCCCTCGCCGACCCCGAGGTGCTCGCCGACCCCGCCCGCTACCGGGAGACCGCCAAGCGCCACGCCGAGCTCAGCGAGGTCGTCCGCGTCCACGCCGCCCAGGTCGAGGCCGCCGAGGACGCCGCCGCCGCGCGCGAGCTCGCCGCGGAGTCCGAGGGCGCCGACCGCGAGGCCTTCCGCGCCGAGGCCGAGGCCGGCGAGGCCCGCGCCGCCGAGCTCGCCGAGCAGCTGCGCCTGCTCCTGCTGCCCCGCGATCCCCTCGACGACAAGGACGTCATCGTGGAGATCCGCGCCGGGGCCGGCGGCGACGAGGCGGGGCTCTTCGCCGGCGAGCTCTACCGGATGTACGCCCGCTACGCCGAGCGGCAGGGCTGGCGCGT
Source organism: Egibacteraceae bacterium (assembly GCA_046498405.1). Taxonomy (GTDB): domain Bacteria; phylum Actinomycetota; class Nitriliruptoria; order Euzebyales; family Egibacteraceae; genus T1Sed10-49. Next base: position 21,518 of record JAWOAS010000002.1, on the reverse strand, counting down.
CGAGGAGCTGTCGATCTCCGAGCAGGGCATCGGCGGGATCAAGGACGTGACGTTCCAGGTCCACGGCGAGGGCGTCTACTCCCGGCTCAAGCACGAGTCGGGCGTGCACCGCGTCCAGCGCGTGCCCCAGACGGAGTCCTCCGGGCGCATCCACACCTCGACGGCGTCGGTCGCGGTCATGCCCGAGGCCGAGGAGGTCGACGTCGCCGTCGACCCGAACGACCTCAAGGTCGACGTCTACCGCTCCTCGGGGCCGGGCGGGCAGTCGGTCAACACCACCGACTCGGCGGTGCGCATCACCCACCTGCCGACCGGGCTCGTCGTGGCGATGCAGGACGAGAAGTCCCAGCTGCAGAACAAGGAGAAGGCGCTGCGGGTGCTGCGCGCCCGGCTGCTGCAGGCCGAGCAGGAGCGCCAGGCCGCCGAGCGCGCCGAGGACCGTGCCGCCCAGATCGGCTCGGGCGACCGCTCCGAGAAGATCCGCACGTACAACTTCCCGCAGACGCGCATCACCGACCACCGCATCGGGCTGACGGTCCACAACGTCGACGACGTCCTCTCCGGCGAGCTCGACGAGATCTCCGCCGCCCTCGTCGGCGAGGAGCAGCGCCGCCGCCTCGAGGCCCTCGCCGAGCAGTCGTGAGTCCCGCGGCGACCCGTGGCGATCGTGCCGCCCGCGCGGCGATCGCCGCGCGCCTCGCCGCCGCGGGCGTGGCGAGCCCCGAGGCCGACGCGCGGCGGCTGCTCGCCGAGGTCGCCCCCGACCGGCTCGAGGAGGCCGTCGCCCGCCGCGCCGCGCGCGAGCCGCTCCAGCTCGTCGTCGGCTCGGTGGGCTTTCGCTACCTCGAGCTCGCCGTCGCGCCCGGCGTCTTCATCCCCCGACCCGAGACCGAGGTCCTCGCCGGCGAGGCGGTCGCGCGCTGCCCCGCAGGCGGGCTCGTCGTCGAGCCGTGCACCGGCAGCGGCGCGGTGGCCTGCAGTGTCGCCCACGAGGCGCGCCCCGCCCGGGTGCTGGCCAGCGACGCCGACCCCGCCGCGGTCGCCCTGGCGCGTGCCAACGCCGCCCGGCTCGGCCTCACCGTCGAGGTCACCCGCGGCGACCTCGCCCATGCGGTGCCCGAGGCGCTGGCCGGCGCCGTCGACGTGCTCGTGGCCAACCCGCCCTACGTCGCCGACGACGAACTCGCCGCCCTGCCGCCCGAGGTCGCCGACCACGACCCGCCCGCGGCCCTGCGCGCCGGGCCGACCGGCCACGAGGCCACCGACGCGCTCATCGCCCTGGCCCGGGCCAGCCTCGCGCCCGGCGGGCACCTCCTGCTCGAGACCGACGAGCGCCGCGCGGCCGAGACCGCGGCGCGGGCCCGGCGCGCGGGGCTGGCCGAGGCCGTCGTCCTCGCCGACCTGGCCGGGCGCGACCGCGTCGTCGCGGCCCGCCAACCCCCGCGGCGCGGGCCGGCGACCCCGCCGCCGGCCGGCCCGCTCGGCACGCCGTAGGATCGGGCGCTGTGAGCGACACCCTCGACATCGCCGATCCCGCCGCCGCCGAGCGCCTCGTCGAGGAGCTCGGGGCCGGGCGGCTGGCCGTCGTGCCGACCGACACCGTCTACGCCATCGTCGCCGACGCCTTCGCCCCGCAGGCCACGCGCCGGCTCCTGCGCGCCCGCGGCGCGGGGCGCAACCGCCCACTGCCGGTGCTCGTCGAGCGGCCCCGCCAGATCTCCGGGCTCGCCCAGGGCGTCAGCGAGGCCGTCGACCGCCTCGTCGCGGCGTACTGGCCGGGGCCGCTGACGATCGCGCTGCGCGCCGCCGACGGCCTCGGCTGGGATCTCGGCAACACCGCCGGCACCGTCGCGCTGCGCCAGCCCGACGACGACTGGCTCCGCGACGTCATCGCCGAGGTCGGCCCGCTGGCGGCCACCGGGGCGTGCCGTCGCGGCAAACCCCCGGCCACGACCGTCGACGCCGCCCGCGAGCAGCTCGGCGAGGCCGTCGCCCTCTACCTCGACGGCGGGGTGCGCGAGGAGCGCCGCTCGACGATCGTCGACGCCAGCCGCGGCGAGGGCGTCGAGGTCCTGCGCACCGGGGCGATCGACGCCGACGACCTCGCCCGGGTCGCCGCCGGCGAGCTCGCCTGGGGGGCGCGCCCCGACGCCGAGCCGGGTGAGGTGGGTGCCGGCCAGGACGAGCCGGGCGAGCCCGACGAGGTGGGTCCAGGCCAGGACGAGGCAGCCGGGCGCGATGCGGACGGCGATAGGCCGCGCGAGCCCGACGAGGTTGGTGCGGGCCAGGACGAGCCCGCCGAGCGCGACGGGGACGGCGACGAGCCCGCCCGGCGCGCCGACGCCGGGGCCGCGCCCGAGGGGACCGACCGCGCGACCGGCGAGGCGGTGGCCAGCGAGACCGCGAGGACCCAGGAGGACTAGATGCGCATCGCGATCGGCTCCGATCACGCCGGCTACCTGCTCAAGGCCCACCTCGTGGGCTGGCTCGAAGACGCGGGCCACGAGGTCGTCGACCTCGGCACCGACTCGACCGAGAGCGTCGACTACCCGCCCTACTGCGCGGCGGTCGGCCTCGACGTCGCCGCGGGCCGGGCCGAGCGGGGGATCGTGCTCGGCGGCTCGGGCCAGGGCGAGCAGCTCGCGGCGAACAAGGTGCGCGGGGTGCGCGCGGCCCTCTGCCACGACCTCTACACCGCGCGGCTCAGCCGCGCCCACAACGACGCCAACGTCCTGGCGATGGGCGGGCGGATCGTCGCCGAGGGCCTCGCCGAGGAGATCGTCGAGCTGTGGCTGGCCACGCCCTTCGACGCCGGGCGCCACGCCCGCCGCGTCGACCAGCTCGCCGCCATCGAGGACGACGCCGAAGCCGTGGCCGCATCGACGCGCAAGGAGACACCATGACCAGCTGGGGCCCCGACGTCGACGCGCTCGAGGCGCAGGACCCCGAGCTCGCCGGCGCGATCCGCGACGAGCTGCACCGCCAGCGCACGAACCTCCAGCTCATCGCCAGCGAGAACTTCACCTCCCCGGCGGTGCTCGCCGCCCAGGGCAGCGTGCTCACGAACAAGTACGCCGAGGGCTACCCGGGGCGGCGCTACTACGGCGGCTGCGAGTTCGTCGACGTCGCCGAGGACCTCGCCCGCGACCGCGCCAAGGCCCTCTTCGGCGCCGAGCACGCCAACGTCCAGCCGCACTCGGGCGCGCAGGCGAACATGGCGGCGTTCACCGCGCTGGGCCTGGAGCACGGCGACACGCTCATGGCGATGTCGCTGGCCCACGGCGGGCACCTCACCCACGGCTCGCCGGTGAACTTCAGCGGCAAGTGGTACGACGTCGCCGCCTACGGCGTCGACGAGGCCACCGAGCGCATCGACTACGACGCTGTGGCCGAGCTCGCCCGCGCGCGGCGCCCGAAGGTCATCCTCGCCGGCTACACCGCCTACCCCCACGAGATCGACTTCGCCGCCTTCCGGGCGATCGCCGACGAGGTCGGCGCGCGCCTCCTCGTCGACGCCGCGCACTTCTGCGGCCTCATCGCCGGCGGGGCCCACCCCAGCCCCGTGCCCTACGCCGACGCGGTGACGTTCACGACGCACAAGACGATGCGCGGGCCGCGGGGCGGGGCGATCCTGTCGACCGCCGAGCACGCCAAGGCCGTCGACAAGGCCGTCTTCCCCTTCCTGCAGGGCGGCCCGCAGATGCACGCGGTGGCCGCCAAGGCCGTGGCCTTCCGCGAGGCCAGCCAGCCGGCCTTCGCCGACTACGCCACCGAGGTCGTGGCCAACGCCCGGGCGCTGGCCGCCGCCCTCGAGGACGAGGGGTTGCGCATCGTCGGCGGCGGCACCGACATCCACTACCTCCTCGCCGACCTCTCGGCGCTCGGTGACCCCGAGCTGACCGGCAAGGTCGCCGAGGCGCGCCTCGACGCCGCCGGCATCAGCCTCAACAAGAACGCCATCCCCTTCGACCCGCAGCCGCCGATGGTCGCCTCGGGCATCCGCGTCGGCGTGCCCTCGGTGACGACCCAGGGGATGGGCACCGCGGAGATGGCCGAGATCGCCTCGCTCATCGGCCGGGTGCTGCGCAGCGCCGACGCGGTCGACGCCGTCCGCGCCGACGTCGCGTCGCTCACCGCCCGCTTTCCGGTCTACCCGTGAGCGCCTGGCGGGCCGCGGCCGGGGCTTTGACGCCGCTTCGCAGCGCTGCCTACACTCGCGCGACGTCATGAGCAGCGAACTCGGAGGGCCGCGGCCGCCGGCGTCGGCGCGCGGCCAGGGCCACGACCCTGCGGAGTCGACGGTGCGCGCGCTGGCACGCGGCGCCGACCAGGCCTCGGTGATGAGCGTCGAGCTGCTCGGGGGCATCGGCACGTGGATGGCCATCGGCTGGCTCGCCGACCGCTGGCTCGACACCGGCCCGTGGCTCATGGTCGCCGGTGCGCTGCTCGGCAACGCCGCGGGGCTCTACCTCATCTGGCTGCGGGGCGGACGGGCCACCGCCGCGCCCGGCGAGGCCGACGCCTCCGGGGACGGCCGCCCTGACCCCGTCGACGGCCGCGCTGGCCGCGTCGACGGCCGCGCTGGCCGCGTCGACGGCCGCGCGGACCCCGCGGAGGCGGCCGATGGCTGAGACGGCGCCCGCCGGGGATCCCCGGCCCGGGTCGGCCACGCCGGGGGCCCCCGAGCGCGCGCTCGCCGCCGGCGTGGCCCGCGTCCTGGCCGGCGTGGCCGTGCCGGTCGTGCTCGGGGCCGCGCTGGCCGCCGGCGCCCCCGGCGCGCTCGGCGCCGCCGTCGGCGTCGGGTTCGTCGCCGTCCTGTCGCTGGGCTCGGCGCTCGCGCTCGCCCGGGTGGCGGCCAGCGGAGGCGGCCTCGGCCTCGGCCCGCTCGCCGGGAGTGCATTCGCGCGCCTGCTGCTCTACGCTGCGGCGCTGGTCGCCCTCAGCGGCTTCGAGTGGCTCCACCGCGAGAGCCTCGCGATCGCCACGGCGGTGGCTGTGACCGTGACGCTGGCCTACGAGCTGCGCCACGTGGCGAGGGAACCACGCCTCTTCCAGGTCGAGACCGGGACGACGAGGAGCCGACAACCGTGAGCACGCTGCCAGTCCTGGCTGCCGCCGAGTGGGGTGGGGAGTTCGACGGCGCCCTCGAGCCCATCAACTCCCTGTTCCGGTTCCCGTACTTCGCGGACTGGGGCGTGTTCAGCCTCAACCGCACGATCCTCATCGCCTGGTTCATGACGCTGGTCGCCGCGGTGCTCTTCCTCGTGGCGTTCCGCAACCCCCAGGTCGTGCCGGGCAAGCTCCAGGCCGCCGCCGAGGGCGTCGTCTCCTTCGTGCGCAACGAGATCGCCATCGCGATCATCGGCCCGCAGGGCACCCGCTTCGTGCCGCTGCTCACGACGATGATGGTGTCGATCTTCTTCCTCAACGTCGCGAAGATCACCCCCTTCATGATGCTGCCCCCGACGAGCCGCATCGCCTGGCCGGCGTTCTTCGCCCTCCTCACGTGGGTCATCTACATCGCCGTGGGCATCAAGGAGCAGGGGCTCGGCCACTACTTCAAGGAGATCGCCTTCCCGCCCGGCGTGCCCAAGCCGCTCTACCTCATCCTCACGCCGATCGAGCTCGTCTCGAACCTCGTGCTGCGGCCCTTCACGCTGGCCATCCGACTCTTCGCGAACATGGTCGCCGGGCACATCCTCGTCGTCATCACCCTCGTGACGATCCACGTCTTCCTGCCGTCGTTCCCCGTCGGCTGGATGCTCGGGGTCTTCGGCCTCGTCGCGAGCCCGCTCGTGTTCGGCTTCGAGCTGCTCATCATCAGCCTGCAGGCCTACATCTTCACGATGCTCACCGCCGTCTACATCGCCTCGTCGGTGGAGCCGGCGCACTGAGCCCAGTCCCGTTGTTCATGAGGAGCACGCGACGTGACACCGTCGCAAGGAGGAACGCATGGAGAACCTCGGTAATGGCCTCGTCTACGGCCTCGCCGCGATCGGGCCGGGCATCGGCCTCGGGATCCTGATCGGCAAGGCCGTCGAGGCCATGGCCCGCCAGCCCGAGGCGGCCGGCATGGTCCGCACGACGATGTTCATCGGCATCGCCATCATCGAGGCGCTCGCGCTGCTCGGCTTCGTGCTCGCGTTCGCCATCTGAGACCTCTTCGGACGACAAGGGAGCGGAGATGCTCGCTACGCTGCACGTGCTCGCAGCCGAGAACGGCGACAGCCTCGAGCTGCTGCCCGAGACCCCGGAGCTCATCTGGGGGTTCGTCGCCTTCGCGCTGCTCATGGTGGTGATGTTCCGCCTCGTCTTCCCGCGGATCAACAGCGTGCTCGAGGAGCGCCAGCAGTCGATCCAGGGGCAGATCACCGAGGCCGAGCAGTCCAAGGCCCAGGCCGAGGAGCTGCGGCGCTCCTACGAGGCCCAGCTCGCCGAGGCGCGCGACGAGGCCGAGGAGATCCTCGCCGAGGCGCGCAGCCAGGCCGAGGCGGTGCGGCGCGAGGCGGTCTCGCGCGGCGAGGAGGAGGCCAACCAGATCCTCGCCAGGGCCCGCGAGGAGGCCGAGGCCGAGCGCGCGCGGGTCGTCAGCGAGCTGCGCGGGCAGGTCGGGGCGATGTCGATCGAGCTCGCGAGCAAGATCGTCGAGAAGGAGATCGACGCCGAGCAGCACCGCGAGCTCGTCGACGCCTACATCAGCGAGCTCTCGGGGCTCAACTGACCCGCGACAGGAGCGAGAACGATGGTTGAGGACCGCGACGACGTCGTCGCCGGCTACGCCCGGGCGCTCGTCGCCGTCGGCGAGGCCGAGGGCGCGCTCGACGGGCTCGCCGACGAGCTCTTCCACCTCGCGCGCAGCACCGAGCAGAGCCCCGAGCTCGTCGATGAGCTCACCAACCCCGCGATCGGGGCGGCCGACCGGCTCGAGGTCGTCGAGCGGCTCCTCGGCGACCGTGCGAGCGACGCGGCGGTCGCCGCGGTGATGCTCGTCGTGCGCGCCGGGCACGCCCGGCGGCTGTCGGCGATCGCCGAGGCGCTGGCCAGCGACGCCGCGGAGGCCAACCGGCGCGTCCTCGCCGAGGTGCGCACCGCCGTCGACCTCGACGACGAGCAGCGCGAGCGCCTCGCCGCCGCGCTCGGCGAGGCCACCGGCAGGGACGTCGAGCTCAAGGTCACGCTCGACCCCACCGTCATCGGCGGGATCGTCGCCACCGTCGGCGACACCATCATCGACGGCACGGTGAGCCGACGGCTCTCCGACCTCAAGTCGCGATTCCAGAGCTAGTCAGGAGCACGACGCATGACCGAGCTGCGCATCTCCACCGACGACATCGCCTCGGCCCTCGCCGCGCAGGTCGCCGAGTACGGTCCCGCGCTGCGCCGCGAGCAGATCGGGCGGGTCACCGAGAGCGGTGACGGCATCGCCCGCGTCTCGGGCCTGCCCGACACGATGGCCAATGAGCTGTTGTCCTTCGGCGCCGACGAGCACGGCTACGAGCTGTTCGGCCTCGCACTCAACCTCGAGGAGGACTCGATCGGCGCGGTCATCATGGGCGACGCGACGTCGATCGAGGAGGGCGACGAGGTCAGCCCGACCGGTCGGGTGCTGTCGGTGCCCGTCGGCGACGCCTACCTCGGCCGCGTCGTCGACCCGCTCGGTCGTCCGATCGACGGCAAGGGCCCGCTCGACCGCTCGCGCGTGGCCGGGCAGCGCGGCCTCGAGGTGCAGGCCCCCTCGGTCGTCCACCGCCAGCCGGTCAAGGAGCCGCTGCAGACCGGCATCAAGGCCATCGACGCGATGACGCCGATCGGACGTGGGCAGCGCGAGCTCATCATCGGCGACCGCCAGGTCGGCAAGACCGCGGTGGCCGTCGACACGATCATCAACCAGCGTGAGCAGTGGGAGACCGGCGACCCCAAGCAGCAGGTCAAGTGCATCTACGTCGCGGTGGGCCAGAAGGGCTCGACGGTCGCCGAGGTCGTGTCGCGGCTCACCGAGCACGGCGCGATGGACTACACGACGGTCGTCTCGGCGCCGGCGAGCTCGCCCGCGCCGTTCCAGTACATCGCCCCCTACGCCGGCGCGGCGATCGGCTCGCACTGGATGTACGAGGGCCAGCACGCCCTCGTCGTCTACGACGACCTCTCCAAGCAGGCCGACGCCTACCGTCAGCTCTCGCTGCTGCTGCGTCGCCCCCCGGGCCGCGAGGCCTACCCCGGCGACGTCTTCTACCTCCACAGCCGGCTGCTCGAGCGCGCCGCCAAGCTCAGCGACGACCTGGGGGCGGGCAGCCTCACCGCGCTGCCGCTCATCGAGACCAAGGGCGGGGACGTCTCGGCGTTCATCCCGACGAACGTCATCTCGATCACCGACGGGCAGATCTACCTCGAGAGCGACCTCTTCTTCCAGGGCGTGCGCCCGGCGATCAACGTCGGCATCTCCGTCTCCCGCGTCGGCGGGTCGGCGCAGGTCAAGGGCATGAAGAAGGTCTCGGGCACGATGCGCCTCGACCTCGCCCAGTACCGCGAGCTCGAGGCGTTCGCGCAGTTCGGCTCCGAGCTCGACAAGGCGAGCCAGGCCCAGATCGACCGCGGTGAGCGCGTCGTCGAGACGCTCAAGCAGCCGCAGTACTCGCCGATCCCCGTCGAGGAGCAGATCGCGACGATCTGGGCGGTCTCCAACGGCCGGCTCGACACCGTCCCCGTCGCCGACAGCCGGCGCTTCGAGGACGAGCTGCGGGTCTACCTGCGCGAGCGCCACCCCGCCCTCATGGAGGGGCTGCGCGCCGACGGCGCGCTGACCGACGAGCGCGCCGCAGAGCTCGCCGAGGCCGTCGACGCCTTCCTCGAGCGCTTCGAGCGCTCCGAGAGCGTGGCCGCCGCCGAGCCCCACGCCATGGAGGCGCTCGACACGCTCCCGCACGAGGACGACGAGGCCTAGGGCCCGGGGAGGGCAGGCGAACCCATGCCAGGAGCCGGAGAGCTCAGGGTCCTGCGCCGGCGGATCCGCAGCGTCAGGTCGACGCAGAAGATCACGCGGGCCATGGAGCTCATCGCCGCGAGCCGCATCACCCGCGCGCGCCAGGCGGTCGAGTCGGCGCGCCCCTATGCCCAGGGCATCACGCGCGTCATCCGCGACCTCGCCAGCGAGGCCGCGGTAGCCAACCACCCGCTCATCCGCGAGCACGACGACCTCGCGCGCGTCGGCATCGTCGTGATCTCCTCGGACCGCGGCCTGGCCGGGGCCTACAACGCCAACGTCCTGCGCCGGGCCGAGCGCCTGGCCAAGGAGGAGCGCGACGCCGGCCGCGAGGTCGACCTCTCCGTCGTCGGGCGCAAGGCCGAGACGTACTTCCGCTACCGCGGGCAGGACCTCGCCCACGTCTGGACGGGCGTGACCGACCGCCCCACCTACGACGACGCGGTGCGCATCGCCGAGGAGGTCGGCACGGCCTACGACGAGCAGCGCATCGACCGGCTCTGGCTGTGCTTCACGAACTTCCGCTCGGCGCTGACCCAGGTCGCGACGACGCGGAGGCTCATGCCCGTCGACCCCCGGTCCCTGCGCGGCGGCCAGGGCTTCCCTCCCCAGTTCACCTTCGAGCCCGACCCGGCCGGACTGCTCGAGCAGCTCGTCCCGCGCTACGTCGAGCACCAGCTCTACGCCGCGCTCATGGAGTCCTCCGCCTCCGAGCACGCCAGCCGCCAGCGGGCGATGAAGGCCGCGACCGACAACGCCGGTGACATCCTGAGCGGGCTGACCCGCCAGGCCAACCGCGCCCGGCAGGCCGCGATCACCACCGAGATCTCCGAGATCGTCGGCGGGGCCGAGGCCCTGTCCGCCGACTAGGAGCACGAGGAGCGACGATGACCGACACCCAGACCCCGGCAGCCGACCTCGCCGACGGCAGGATCCTCGCCGTCATCGGCCCCGTCGTCGACGTCCGGTTCCCCACCGACGCGCTGCCGGAGATCAACTACGCCCTGCGCTTCGACGTCGAGGACGAGGACGGGACGCGGACGCTGACCGCCGAGGTCGCCCAGCACCTCGGCGACGACGTCGTCCGCGCGATCGTCATGCAGCCCACCGACGGGGTGCGTCGGGGCACGACGGTGCGCAACACCGGCCAGGCCATCAGCGTGCCGGTCGGACCGGGCATCCTCGGCCACCTCTACAACGTCCTCGGCGAGCCGCTCGACGTCGACGCCAGCGAGATCGAGGCGGCGACGCGCTGGCCGATCCACCGGGACTCCCCGCCGTTCGATGAGCTCGAGCCGCAGGCGCGGATGTTCGAGACCGGCATCAAGGTCATCGACCTCGTCGAGCCCTACGTCGAGGGCGGCAAGATCGGGATGTTCGGTGGCGCCGGGGTGGGCAAGACCGTCGTCATCCAGGAGATGATCCAGCGCGTCGCCGAAGAGCACGGCGGGGTCTCGCTCTTCGCCGGGGTGGGGGAGCGCACCCGCGAGGGCAACGACCTCATGCTCGAGATGCAGGAGTCCGGGGTCCTCGAGAAGACCGCGCTCATCTTCGGGCAGATGGACGAGCCGCCGGGGGTGCGCTTGCGCGTCGCGCTGTCGGCGCTGACGATGGCCGAGTACTTCCGCGACGAGGAGCGCCAGGACGTCCTGCTCTTCATCGACAACATCTTCCGCTTCGTCCAGGCCGGCTCGGAGGTCTCGACGCTGCTCGGGCGCATGCCCTCGGCGGTGGGCTACCAGCCGACGCTGGCCAACGAGATGGGCCAGCTCCAGGAGCGCATCACCTCGACGAAGGGGCGCTCGGTGACCTCGCTGCAGGCGGTCTACGTCCCCGCCGACGACATCACCGACCCCGCCCCGCACGCGACGTTCGCCCACCTCGACGCCCAGACGGTGCTCTCGCGGCAGATCTCCGAGCTCGGCATCTACCCGGCGGTCGACCCCCTCGACTCGACCTCGCGGATCCTCGAGCCCCAGGTCGTCGGGGACCGGCACTACGACGTGGCCACGCGCACCCAGGAGATCCTCCAGCGCTACAAGGACCTGCAGGACATCATCGCGATCCTCGGCATGGACGAGCTCACCGAGGAGGACCGGGTCACCGTCCAGCGCGCGCGCAAGATCCAGCGCTTCTTCAGCCAGCCGTTCTACGTCGCTGAGCAGTTCACCGGCCTGCCCGGGGTCACCGTCCCCCTGTCCGAGACCGTCGAGTCCTTCGAGGCGCTCTGCGACGGGGAGTTCGACGAGATCCCCGAGCAGGCGTTCTTCAACGCCGGCGGCGCCGAGGACGTCCTCGCCAAGGCCAAGAAGCTCGAGGACCGCTGATGGCCCTCAGCGTCGACGTCGTCAGCGCCGAGCGGCGGCTCTTCCAGGGCGAGGCCAGCGAGCTGCATGCGCGTTCGGTCGACGGTGAGCTCGCGATCCTGCCCGGCCACGCGCCGGTGCTCCTCGGCCTGGCCGTCGGGCCGCTGCGGGTGCGCACGAGCGCGGGCGAGGAGATCCGCGTGGCCGTGCACCGTGGGTTCCTCGAGTGCCGCGACGACGACATCAACGTCCTCGCCGACACCGCCGAGCTCGCCGAGGACATCGACGTCGAGCGCGCCCGGGCGGCGCGCGAGCGCGCGGTCGAGCGCCTCGCCGGGGACGCCTACGACGGTGACGCCCGCGCCGAGCTCGCCCGCGCCGAGACCCGCCTCGCCGTGGCCGAGAGAGGCGACGGGTCGGCCTAGCGGGTCGTCCGGGCGGGCACCCACCGCGGGGGTCGTCCGGTGCCGGCCGGGTACGATTGGCCCCCATGGCTGATGCGTTCCTCGTCCGCGGCGGAGCGCCGCTGCACGGGCGCCTGCCCGTCAACGGCGCGAAGAACTCCGCCCTCAAGCTCATCGCCGCGGCGCTGCTCGCCGAGGGCCGCACGACGATCGCCAACGTCCCGGCGATCGCCGACATCGACGCGATGCTCGACGTCGCGCGCCACCTCGGTGCCGAGGTCGGCCGCGACGCCGCGGGCACCGTCACCCTCGACGTGCCCGCCGACGTCGGCACCGCCACGCCCCCCGAGCTCGTCCAGCGCCTGCGCGCCTCGATCGTCGTCCTCGGCCCGCTCGTGGCGCGGCAGGGCCGCGCGCGCCTCGCGATGCCCGGCGGCTGCAACCTCGGCAGCCGCAACATCGACCTCCACCTCGCCGGGCTCTCCCGCATGGGCGCCGAGGTCACCTACGGCCCCGACTACGTCGAGGCCCGCGCCGAGGGCCTCGTCGGCGCCGACATCGAGCTGCCGTTCGCCAGCGTCGGTGCCACCGAGAACCTCCTGCTCGCCGCGGTCACCGCCAAGGGGCGCACGCGGATCGTCAACGCCGCGCGCGAGCCCGAGATCGGCGACCTCGCGACGATGCTCTGCCGCATGGGCGCGCACATCGAGGGCGTCGGCAGCCCCGAGCTCGTCGTCGACGGCGTCGACCGTCTCGCGCCCACCGACCATGCGGTGGTCGGCGACCGCATCGAGGCGGGGACCTTCGCGGTGGCCGCAGCGCTGACCGGCGGCGACGTGACGTTGTCCGGCGTCGACCCCGAGCACCTGCGCCTCGCGCTCGACAAGCTCGCGGCCACCGGCGTCGAGGTCAGCGGCGACGCGACGCTGGGGCTGCGCGTGCGCGCGGCGGGGCCGCTGCGTGGCACCGACATCGCGACGCTGCCCTACCCGGGCTTCCCGACCGACCTCCAGCCCCAGCTGCTCGTCCTGCTCAGCCAGGCGCGCGGGACGTCGATGCTCACCGAGAACGTCTTCGACGGGCGCTTCTCCATCGTCGCCCAGCTGCGGGCCATGGGCGCCGACATCGACCTCGAGGGCCACCACGCGATCGTGCGGGGGCCCACGGCCCTGCGCGGCTGCGAGGTCATCGCCACCGACCTGCGCCAGGGCGCCGCGCTCGTCCTCGCCGGGCTCGTCGCCCGTGGGGAGACCGTCGTGGCCGACCCCCACCACGTCGACCGCGGCTACGCCGACTTCGCCGCGCGCCTGCGCGCGCTCGGCGCCGACGTCGAGCGCGCCGACGTCAGCCGGGCTCGCACACCGGGCGACCTGCCGCGCGCGGTGATCGGCCCATGACCGACCGGCAGGTCCCGCCGCCGCCCGCGGCCACGACCCCGTCGTCCCCGACGTCGACGCCGAGCCCGCGCGCGCCAGAGGGCCCACCGGACCCACCGGCCTCGTCGGCGCCGTCGACAGCCCGACGCCGCGTGCCGTGGAGCTGGCTCGAGGCGGTGGCGGCCTTCGCGATCGCGACCGGCGCGACGCTGCTCGTCGCCCTGCCGATCTCCGCGGTCGCCGGGGCCGCGGGGGTCTCCCTCGAGGCGCTCAACACCGCGCTCATCCCGGTCACACCGATCGCGGTCGGCCTCACGACCCTCGCGGTGGTGGGGCTGCGCCACCGCGGCGGCCTGCGTCGCCTCCTGGGGTGGCGCCCCGCGCGGCGGGGGGACTGGCTGGCCGGCCTCGCCGTCGGCCTCGCCGGCTACCTGCTCTTCGGCCTCGGCCTCGGCGCGCTGCTGCAGGCGGCGATCAGCGCGGCCGGCGCGGAGGTGCCCGTCGTGCAGGAGACCTTCCGGCAGGCCGCAGCCGGACCCAGTGCGTGGCTGCTCCTGCTCAGCGCCGTCGTCCTCGCCCCGGTCGCCGAGGAGCTGCTCTACCGCGGGATGCTCTTCCAGGCGCTGGCCGAGAGGCTCGGCACCGGCTGGGGCATCTGGCTGTCGGCGCTGGCCTTCGGCGCGACCCACGCGAGCATCGGGTCGCCATGGTTGTCCAACGCCCTGCTCGTGGCGGTGATCGTCCCGCTCGGCGCCCTGCTGGCCTGGGCCTTCCACCGCCGCGGCACGCTGCTCGTGCCGATCCTCGGCCACGCGGCCTTCAACGCGATCAACGCGACCCTGCTCATCGCCGCTCCCGACCTCGCGTGAGCGCCCCGGCGGCGCCAGCCGGCGTCCCCGGGCCGCCGCGGGCGCGACCCCGCCGGGTGCCCGGAGGGCAGACCGCGCGCCTCGCGCAGATGCGCGCCGCCGAGCGCGGGGAGCGCCGTGGCCGCGGTCTCGCCGCGCTGGCTGAGGGCGTAGGCTGGACGGCGCTCGGCCTGCTCGCCGACCCGCGGGTCCCGCGGCACGCGAAGGCGACCGCCGGCGGTGTCGTGGTGCTCGGCAGCCTCCTCGCGCGGGGCGCCTGGCGGATCCCCGGTGGTCTGGCGGCCACGGCCGTCGGGACGCGGCACCTCCTGCGCGCCGCCGGCTACCGCCGGGTCTACGAGCACTGGCGGGGCACCGAGGAGGGACTGACGATCGTCGTCGCCCTCGCCGGCGTCGACGACGTGGAGGAGGGTCCGAGGTGAGCAAGGGCAGCAGGCGCAAGCGGGCGACGAGGCCGTGGCAGGACCCCGCGGCGCGGCGGGACGTCTCCGACCTCCTCGCCGGCGGCCTCGGCCCGTCGGTGGTCGATGACGACCTCGACCTCGACGGCTACGTCGTGCGCCGCGTCGACGCCGGCCGCGCCGGCAAGGACTACCTCTGCCCCGACTGCGGCAACCTCGTCGCCGCCGGCGAGGCCCACGTCGTGGTCTGGCCCGAGGACGACCTCGACCTGCGCCGCCACTGGCACCGTCACTGCTGGCGCCACGAGGTGCGCCGGGCGGGCGGCCCCGCGTAGCATCGTCCCGCCCCGCGCGCGCGGCGTCGTCGCGCCCGTCCCGGAGGAAGCGTTGGCCCAGAGCAAGCAGCAGAAGACCCAGACCAAGCGGGAGAAGAAGGCCGCCAAGGAGGCCGCCCGCGCTGCGGCGGCCGAGGCCGAGCGGCGCCGCAACCTCATCACCGCCGCGGTCATCGCCGCCATCGTCGTGGCCGCCGGTGGCGTCGCCGGGTGGACGGTGTGGCAGGACCGCCAGGAGCAGGCCGCCCTCGAGGCCGAGCGGGAGGCCGAGGAGGAGCGCCGCGAGGAGGCCGCCGCCGAGCTCGAGGCCGAGATCGACGACCGGCCGGTGGCCTGCGGGGCCAGCGAGCCCGAGGGCGCGGGGCAGGAGCGCGAGCCCTACGACGAGGCCCCCGACCTCGAGGTCGAGGAGGGTGTCTCCTACACCGCCGAGATCGAGACGTCCTGCGGGCAGCTGACCGTCGACCTGCGCGAGGACGCGGCCCCCGAGACCGTCGCGAGCTTCGCCTTCCTCGCCGAGGAGGGCTTCTTCGACGGCCTCGAGATCTTCCGCAACGCCGAGACGATCGGGGCGCTGCAGACCGGCTCGGGCACGAACGCCGCGGACTGGGACCTCGGCTACGAGGTGCCCGGCGACCTCGCGCTGGCCGAGGAGGAGGGCTACCCCGTGGGGTCGGTGGCGATGGCCCACGCCGGCGACCCCGACGCCGCCGGCAGCCAGTTCTTCTTCGTCTACGACGAGTCCTTCGACGAGGCCTTCGCCGACGACCGCGTCTACACCCGCTTCGGCGACGTCGTCGACGGGCTCGACGTCCTCACCGAGATCGCCGAGATCGGCACGATCGGCGACGACCCTGCCCTTCCCGGCGCGGAGGTGCCCGCCGAGGTCGTCTACCTCGAGTCGGTGACCGTCGAGCTCGACCGCTAGTCTGGTGGGCTGTCGCCCGACGACGGAGAGGTGCAGCGATGGACGTGGCCTGCGGTGGCAGCGTGCCCGAGGGGGCCGGCCAGCCCAAGCCCCAGTACGACGAGCCGGCGCCGGTGCTCGGCGACACCGCGCGCCCGAGCGCGGTCATCCGCACCTCGTGCGGGCCGATCAGCGTGACGCTGCTGGCCGACGAGGCGCCGACGGCGGCCAACAGCTTCGCCTTCCTCGCCGGCGAGGGCTTCTACGACGCGACGCCGGTGCACCGGGTCGTGCCCGGCTTCGTCGTGCAGATGGGCGACCCGACCGGTACCGGCACCGGCGGGCCCGGCTACCGCTTCGGTGACGAGCTCGAGGCGGCGCAGCGGCTCGGCTACGCGCGCGGGACCCTGGCGATGGCCAACGCCGGCCCCGACACCAACGGCAGCCAGTTCTTCGTCTGCCTCGACGACGTGCCCCTGCCTCCGTCCTACACGGTGTTCGGCGCGGTGACCGAGGGGATGGACACCGTCGACCGCATCGCTGCGGTCCCCGTCGACGGGGAGCGCCCGCAGCAGGAGATCTACATCGAGTCCGTCGAGCTCGCGACCTGACCACGGTGCCCGGTCGGACGACGGCCCTGCCACCAACCGCGAGCCATCTGTGCGACACTAGAGGCCAACCACGCACCGACGCGCCCCTTCGTTTCCCCCGGCGAAGGGGCGTCGTCGCGTCGGGGGCCGCATCGGCGCCGGCGGGCACGACGGCGGCGGTCCCACCGCGAGACCGGTGACCCCCACCGCTGTCCGGCGCGGGGCCGGGCGCCCTCAGTCGTCGACGTCGGGGTCGTCGGTGACCTCGAGCGGCGGGAGGTCGTCGAGGTCGATGCGCGGCTGGCGGACGCCGCGCTCGAAGTCGCGCATGCGCTTGGGGTAGCCGACGATGCGCGCGTCGTAGACCGGCACGCCGCGCTCGACGCAGACCTCGTGGGCCTGCTTGGCGTCCTTGACGGGCCGGCGGATGAACTCCCCGTCGGCGGCGACGAGCACGAGCGTCATCGCGAAGTCGGGGGTGGGCGGCTCGATGTAGCCCTCGACGCCGTCGCGCTCGGCGAGGAAGCCCTTGAGGTCGGCCAGCGTCTCCGAGGTCGCGCGCGCCCGCTCGGGCCCGGTGCTGCGGCGACGTCGGCGGAAGCGGTCGAAGAGTGCCACGCCGGCGAGTCTAGCCCGCGGTCGAGGCCGCAGCGCGGGCCAGGGCCGGGTCCTCGACGAGCTCGACGAGGACCCCGAGCGAGCCCTTGGGGTGGAGGAAGGCCACGGTGCAGCCGCGCGATCCCGGCCGCGGGTGCTCGTCGACGAGCCGCGCGCCCTGGGCCCGCAGGTCGGCGAGGACCGCGCCGAGGTCGGCGACGCCGTAGCCGACGTGGTGGACGCCGGGGCCGCCGTTGCGCTCGAGCCAGCGCGCGACCGGGGAGTCGGCCCGGGTGGGCTCGAGCAACTGCAGGTAGGACTCGCCGACGGCGATGAGCGCCTCGGCCACGCCGTCGGCCTCGAGGCGCTCGCGGTGGGCCACGGTCGCGCCGTAGCGCCGCTCGTGGTGGGCGATGGCCTCCTCGAGGTCGGTCACGGCGTAGCCGACGTGGTCGATGCGCTGCAGGAGCATGCGGCCCTCCGCGGAGTCTCAGAGCAGCTCGGGGGGCTGCCAGGGCCGCCCGAGCACATGGTGGTCGAGGAAGGCGAGCACCGTGTCGTACCACAGCCGCGCGTGCTGGGGGCTGAGGACCCAGTGGTGCTCGTCGGGGAAGTGCAGGTAGGCCGCCTCGACGCCGTGGCGGCGCAGGTCGGTCCACAGCGCGAGGCCCTCGCCCACGGGCACGCGGTAGTCGCGCTCGCCGTGGACGACGAGCATCGGCGTGGCGATACGCCCGACGAAGCGGTGCGGCGACCACCGGCGGTAGCGCTCGGGCTCGGCGTAGCGGTCGCCGAACTCGTTCTCCCACCACGCTCCGAGGTCGGTCGTGCCGTGGAAGGCCTCGAGGTTCCACAGGCTCGCGTGCGTGACGATCGCGGCGAAGCGGTCGGTGTGCCCGGCGATCCAGTTCGCCAGGTAGCCGCCGAAGGAGCCGCCGGCGGCGGCCACGCGGGTGGCGTCGACGTCGGGGCGCGCGGCGGTGGCCTCGACGAGCGCCATGACGTCGGTGTAGGGCTCGGCGCCCCAGCGGCCCCAGCCGCGGGCGATCCAGTCGCGGCCGTAGCCGGTCGACAGCGCCGGGTCGGGCAGCAGCACCGCCCAGCCCCGGGCGGCCAGGACGTGGGGCGACCAGCGCCAGTGCCAGCCCGACCACGAGCTCAGCGGGCCGCCGTGGATGAGCACGGCCAAGGGCGCGGGGCCCTCGCCGTGCCCGCCGGGGCGCACGAGCCAGCCGGGCACCGTCGCGCCGTCCTCGGCGGTCGCGCCGACCCGCTCGACGCGGCTGCCAGGGTCGACGTCGTCGCCGGGGCTCGGCAGCGCGGCCGGCTCCTGCTCGGGGGCGTCGGGGTCGAGGCGCACCGCGGCGGGCGGGCGGCCCACCGTCGAGCGCAGCGCGTAGACCGCCGAGCCGTCGGGCGCGGGGGTCAGCGCGGCGTAGGCGCCCTCGCCGGCCAGCCGGGTGATGCGGCCCTCGGCGAGGTCGACGCGGAAGGGCAGGGTGTGGCCCTGGTCGTCGGCGGTGAAGAGCAGCGCGCCGCCGTCGGGCAGCCACACCGGGGCGGCGGGCCAGCGGTCGAGGTCGCCGAGGACGTCGGTGACCTCGCCGCTGTCGAGGTCGACGACGACGAGGCTGCGCCGCGGGGGCGCCTCGGGCCTGCCGAGCTCGGAGCGCACCGCCGCGACGCGGGTGCCGTCGGGCGACAGCGCCGGGGCGGCGTAGGCGACGCGCTCCTCGGCGGCGACGACCCGCACGGTGCCTGGCCCGCCGTCGTCGTCGAGCGCTACCTCGACGAGCTCGGTGACCCGCTCGCGCGGGTCGGCTGGCGCGCTCCAGCGGGTGGTGACGAGTCGGGCGCCGTCAGCGGCGAGGTCGGCGCCGGTCTCCTCGAGCCGCGCGTCGGGCGCGCGGGCCACGATCACCGGCGCGTCGTCGCCCTCGCCGTCGACGGCGAGCAGCGCGCGCTCGCGGGGCCCGAGCCAGTGGTCCCAGTGGCGCAGTGGGTAGTGGGCGAGCAGCTGCGCGCTGACCTTGGCCTCCGCGCGCGCCTCGCCGCGCTCGGCGTCCTCGTCGAGGTCGTCGGCCCGCGGGTGCACGCGGCTGGCGAGCAGGCACCGCGTCGTGCGCGCGCCGGTGACGAGCGCGTCGACGCCGCCGGGGGGCGCGGCGAGGCGGCGGGCCTCGCCGCCGTCGGCCGGCAGCGCCCAGAGCCCCGCGCGCTCCTCCTCCTGCCCGGCCTCGGGCCGTGAGGACAGGAACAGCAGCGTGCCGTCGGGCAGGAACGCCGGGTCGCGCTCGCCCTGCGCCGAGCGGGTCAGGCGGTGCGGTGGCCGCACCCCGTCGGGGTCGAGCGCCCACAGGGCGCTGCGGTAGCGTCCCGCCTCGGCATCGGCGGTGGCGACCTCGGCGACGAGGCGGCTGCCGTCGGGGTCGAGCGCGAGGCCGGTCAGGCGCGGCGCGGCGAGCAGGGCGTCGACGTCGAAGCGTGGGGTGTCCATGGCCGGGCAGGGTAACCCTGCCCGAGGGTGTGCGACCCTGTCGTCCCCGACCCCACCGCATGGCAGGAGGCCCCGTGGCAGAGGCCGTCATCGTCGGCTACGCGCGCACCCCGATCGGCCGGCTCGGCGGGGCGCTGGCCGGCGCCTCCGCGGTCACCCTCGGCGGCGAGGCGATCGCCGCGGCGCTGGCCGCCGCCGGCGTGGAGCCGCAGGAGGTCGAGCGCGTCGTCATGGGCCAGGTCCTCCAGGCCGGCCAGGGGCAGAACCCCGCACGGCAGGCCGCGGCCGCCGCCGGCGTGGGCCTGGGCACCCCGGCGCTCACGCTCAACAAGGTGTGCCTGTCGGGCGCCGCGGCGGTGACGCTGGCCGCGCAGGCCATCCGCCTCGACGAGGCCGGCCTCGTCGTCGCCGGCGGCATGGAGTCGATGACCGGGGCCCCCCATCTCCTGCCCGGCGCCCGGGCCGGCTTCCGCCTCGGGCAGGCCACCCTGCTCGACGCCGTCGTCCACGACGGCCTGTGGTGCGCCTTCGGCGACGAGCACATGGGCGCGCTGTCCGACCGCGTCAACGCCACGCTCGGCCTCGACCGCGGGCGCCAGGACGCGTGGGCGGCGCGCAGCCACGCCCGCGCCGCCGCCGCGGAGGCCGACGGGCGGCTCGCCGCTCAGCGCCGCCCCGTGTCGGTGGCCGACCGACGCGGGCGCGCCGTCGAGGTCACCGCCGACGAGGGGGTGCGCCCGGAGACGACCGTGGCCTCGCTGGCCGCGCTGCCGCCGGCGTTCACCCCCTCGGGGACGATCACCGCGGGCAACGCCAGCCAGCTCTCCGACGGCGCCGCCGCGCTCGTGCTCGCCAGCGCCGAGCGCGCCGCCGACCTCGGCTGCGTCCCCCTCGGGCGCGTCCTCGCCAGCGGCGAGGTCGCCGGGCCCGACGCGACGCTGCACCACCAACCGGCAGCCGCGCTCGCCGCGGCGGCGGAGCGCGCCGGCGTCGACGCCCGCGCCCTCGACGTCTACGAGATCAACGAGGCCTTCGCCGCGGTGACCCTCGCCGCGATCGACGAGCTCGGCCTCGACGCCGACCGGGTCAACCCCGAGGGCGGCGCCGTCGCGCTCGGCCATCCGATCGGGGCGACCGGCGCGCGCCTGGCCGTGGCGGTGCTCGACGCGCTGCGACGCCGCGGCGGCGGTCGCGGCGCCGCGGCGCTGTGCGGCGGCGGCGGGCAGGGCGAGGCGCTGCTGCTCGAGACCCTCGAGGGCGGGTGAGGTCGGTGAGCATCGTTGCCGAGCTCGTCGCGCGGCTGGGCGCGGGTGAGCGTCGGGCGCTCGCGCGCCTGCTCTCGCTCGTCGAGGACGGCGACCGGGAGCGGGTGCGCGCCGTCGTCGAGCTGCTGCACCCGCCCGCGGGCCGGGCCGAGGTCGTCGGGCTCACCGGGGCGCCGGGCGCCGGCAAGTCGACGCTGGCCGCCGCCCTCGTCGCGGCCTGGCGGCGGCAGGGTCGGCAGGTCGCCGTCCTGGCGATCGACCCCTCCTCGCCGCTGACCGGCGGGGCGCTGCTCGGCGACCGCATCCGCTTGCAGGCCCACGCGCTCGACGACGGCGTCTACGTGCGGTCGATGGCCAGTCGGGGCCACGCCGGCGGGCTGGCGTGGGCGGCGCCGCACGCCCTGGCCGTCCTCGACGCCGCCGGCTTCGACGTCGTCCTCCTCGAGACCGTCGGCGTCGGCCAGGGCGAGGTCGAGGTCGCCACGGTGGCCGACGCCACCGTCGTGGCCGTCGCGCCCGGCATGGGCGATGCGGTGCAGGCCGCCAAGGCCGGGGTGCTCGAGGTCGGTGACGTGCTCTGCGTGACCAAGGCCGACCTCCCCGGCGCCGAGCGCACCGTCGCCGAGCTCGAGGACGCCCAGCGCGACGGCGGGCTCGCGGCAACGCCGGTGCTGCGCACGAGCGCACTGGCCGGTGAGGGGGTCGACGAGCTCGTCGAGGCGCTCAGCGCCCTGCGCGCCGATCGCCCGCGCGACCCCGCGCACTGCCCGCGGCGGCGTGCGCGCGCGCAGCTGCAGGTCCGCGAGATCGTCGTCGACGCGACGCCGCAGCGTGTCGACGACGATCTCTCCAAGGAAAACTATTCTGTAGTATTTCTCCAATCGAATGAAACTTCCACTGGGATCTATAATCCTTTAAATGAATTGCTTCCGATTATTAAAGACTCTGGGGCCTTAATCTGTATAGATGCCACATCATCAATGGCGGGAAT
>JAWOAS010000144.1:0-9692 GCA_046498405.1 Egibacteraceae bacterium | reverse complement strand
CCCCGCGCGGCCGACCGCCGCGCCCCGCCGCACGCCGAGGTCCGCTCCATGCCACTCGTCGCGCACTCCGACCTGCCGACCTTCGAGACGCTGCGCAAGCGCGGCGAGCAGGTCCTCTCGGCGCGCGAGGCGCTGCGTCAGGACATCCGCGAGCTCCACATCGGGCTGCTCAACATCATGCCGGACGCCGCCCTGCGGGTGACCGAGCAGCAGTACATGCGCCTGCTCGGCACGGCCAACCAGATCGTCCAGATCTACGTCCACCCCTTCACGCTGCCGGGCCTCGAGCGCTCCGCGGAGGCGCAGGCCTACCTCGACCGCTACTACACCCCCTTCGAGCAGCTCAAGGAGGACGGCCTCGACGGCCTCATCGTCTCCGGCGCCAACGTCACCGGGGCGCGCCTCGACGACGAGCCGTTCTGGGAGCCGCTCGCCGAGGCGATCACCTGGGCCAGCGAGCACGTGACCTCGGTGCTGTGCTCCTGCCTCGCGACCCACGCGCTGGCCCAGCTCCTCTACGGCGTGCACCGCCGCCCCCTGCTGGCCAAGCGCTGGGGCGTCTTCCCCCACCGCGCGGTGCGCCCGGAGCACCCGCTGCTGCACGGCACGAACACGCGCTTCGACGTGCCGCACTCACGGTGGAACGCCATCACCTCCTCCCAGCTCACCGAGGCCGGCGTGCAGGTCCTCATCGAGAGCATCGACGGCGACTTCCACCTCGGCACGAGCTCGGACGGCATGCGGCTGGTCTACCTCCAGGGCCACCCCGAGTACGACACGAACAGCCTGCTCAAGGAGTACAAGCGCGAGGTCGCCCGCTACCTCGGCGGTGAACTGGCCGCGATCCCGCCCTACCCCGAGCGCTACCTGCCGCCGGCGGCCGCGGCGATCGCCGGCGACCACCTCGAGGCGGCGATCGACGCCCTCGGGCGCGGCGCGGCGCCGCCGCCGTTCCCCGAGGGCAAGATCACCCCGCTGCTCGACAACACCTGGACCGACACCGGCAAGGCGATCTTCAACAACTGGCTCGGCCTCGTCTACCGCCTCACCGACGTCGAGCGGGGCGTGCCGTTCATGCCCGGCATCGACCCGGCCGATCCGCTGGGCCGCGGCGCCCCCCAGCGGCCCACGCACCTCCAGCATCTCGGTTGAGCCCGCGACGACAAGGAGCCCCCGTGCACCCCGAGACCCTCGCGATCCACGCCGGCTACGAGCCGGACCCCACGACGAAGGCCAGCGCGGTCCCCATCTACCAGACCGTGGCCTACGCCTTCGACGACGCCCAGCACGGCGCCGACCTCTTCAACCTCGAGGTCGAGGGCAACATCTACACCCGCATCATGAACCCGACCCAGGACGCCCTCGAGCAGCGCGTCGCCGCGCTCGAGGGCGGGGTGGCGGCGCTGGCCACGAGCGCGGGCAGTGCGGCGATCACCTACGCGATCCTCACGATCGCCAAGGCCGGCAACAACGTCGTGAGCGTCCCGCAGCTCTACGGCGGCACGTACACGCTCTTCGCCCACATGCTGCCCGCGCAGGGCATCGACGTGCGCTTCGCCCCCTCCGACGCCCCCGAGGCGCTCGAAGCGCTCATCGACGACCAGACCTCTGCGGTCTTCTGCGAGTCGATGGGCAACCCCGCCGGCAACATCCCCGACCTCGAGGCGATCACGGCGATGGCCCACCGCCACGGGGTGCCGGTCATCGTCGACTCGACGGTGCCGACCCCGGCGCTCATGCGGCCGATCGAGTGGGGCGCCGACGTCGTCGTGCACTCGCTCACGAAGTACATGGCCGGGCACGGCACGACCCTCGGTGGGATCATCGTCGACAGCGGGCGCTTCCCGTGGGCCGAGCACGCCGAGCGCTTCCCCATGCTCAGCGAGCCCGAGCCGGCCTACCACGGCCTCGTCTACACCGAGGCGCTCGGCCCGGCGGCCTACATCGGCCGGGCGCGGACCGTGCCGCTGCGTAACACCGGCGCGGCGATCAGCCCCTTCAACGCCTGGCAGATCCTCCAGGGCATGCAGACCCTGTCGCTGCGGATGGAGCGCCACGTCCACAACGCCGGCGTCGTCGCGCGCTACCTCGAGGCGCACCCGAAGGTCTCCTGGGTGGAATACCCCGGCCTGCCGAGCTCGCCGTACTACGAGCTCGCGCAGAAGTACACCGGAGGGCGCCCCTCGGCGCTGCTCACCTTCGGCATCGAGGGCGGCTTCGAGGCGGGCGAGCGCTTCTACGACGCGCTCGAGCTCTTCACGCGCCTCGTCAACATCGGCGACACGAAGTCGCTGGCCGCCCATCCGGCGTCGACGACCCACCGCCAGATGACCCCCGGGGAGCAGGCCACGGCCGGCGTGAGCCCGGACATGCTGCGCCTGTGCGTCGGCATCGAGCACGAGGAGGACATCCTCGCCGACCTCGAGCAGGCCCTGGCCGCCGCGGGCTGACCGCGACAGCGCCGCCGCCCGGGCCTCGAGGGCACCACCGAGCAGGGCGAGGTGCTGGCCTCGAGCCTGCCCGCGCAGCCGGAGATCGCCGAGCCCTTTGCGGCGGGCGACCACGAGCGGATCGCCGAGCTCAGCCGGCGAGTCGAGCGAGGCGCCCGGGGCGGGTGAGCCCACCGACGACGGCGAGGATGAGGGCGAGGAGGACGAGCGCGGCCTGCGGTGACCACCAGTCGGCGACCGCGCCGTTGAGCCCAGCGGCCACCGGGCGCGAGCCGATGAAGGCCACCGACCACAGCGCCATGACCCGTCCGCGCAGCTCCTCGGGCAGGCGCTGCTGGATCTGGGTCGTCAGCCCGGTGACCGCGGCCATCATCCCCGCCCCGCCGACGGTGACCGCAGCGACGGCCAGCGCCGGGGTGGGGCTGAGCCCGAAGGCCAGCGTCGCGGCGGCCAGCACCCAGAAGCCCGCCGCGCCCACGCGCTCGTGGGAGACGTGGCGGCGCAGCCAGCCGAGGGCGAGGACGGTCAGCGCCGCGCCGAGGCCGAAGGCCGAGGCCAGCGTGGCCACGAGGCCGGCTCCTCGCCCGAAGCCCGCGGCCACCGGCGGTGACAGCGTGATGACGGGGTCGACGCCGAAGCCCACGCCGGCCACGGCGGCCAGGAGCAGGCCGAGGACGGGGTCGGCTCGCACGTGGCGCACACCGGCGAGCGCCGAGCGGTCGGCGCTGGATGGGCGGACGACCGGCCGCAGCGGCATCGTCGCGACGACCGCGGCGAGGACGAGTTGGCAGAGGGTCGCGAAGGTGAAGGCCGCCGCCGGCCCCGCACCCACGAGGATGAGCGCGCCAAGGGCCGGGCCGGCCGCGCGCGCGAAGGTGAACGGCGCGGTCGTGAGCGCGATGACCGCCGGCAGCTCGGCGGGGCGGGCCATCGACGGGATGATCGCGTGCGTCGCCGGCGCGCTGACCGCGAAGCCGATGCCGACGACGAGCGCGGCGCCGATGACGAGCCACGCGCCGGCGGACCCGTCGAGCCCGAGGAGGGCGATCACCGCGGCCAGCGAGCCCGAGCCCACGGCGACGAGCAGGCGCCCGACCACGACCTGGCGCCGGCGGTTGCCGCGGTCGGCCACCGCGCCCATCCACGGCGCGAGGACGACCTGCGGGCTGAACTGCGCGATGCTCACCGAGCCGACGAGCAGCGCCGAGCCGGAGGCCTCGTAGACGACGATCGCCGCGACGACGTTGTGGACCCAGATCCCCATCGAGGCGAGGACCTTCGCGGCGACGTAGGAGCCCACCGTGCGGTCGACGAGCAGGCGCACCGTGCCGCGTGGCGCGGGCTCGCCGCCCTCGCCTGTGCCCGGGGTCTGCTCGGAGGTCTCGCTCACCGCGTCCGCCTCACCTCGACGATCCCCGATTGTGCCGGCCTCCTCACGCTCCGCAGCGCTCGACCCTGGCCAGGAGCCGGGGGCGGCCGCCGCCGCGCCGTGGGCTCCCGGCCGGACCGACAGGGGTCCACGGATCGAGGGGTCCCCGAGCAGGGAAGGGCTCGACGGCCAGGGTCAGCGCTCAGTCGATCCTGTGGGGTGCGCAGGGCTTCGCCGCCGCTGCGACGTGAGGTGTGGACGATGGCGTCGAGGAGCGCGCCGGCGGCCCATGCCCCTGCGCTGCGCTGGACTCGTCACGACGCTGCGGCGCCCACCCCGACGCGGCTCCACGACTCAGCGCCCGAGCCAGCCGTCCACCACCTCGCGGTGCTCGGCGACCCAGTCCGCCACCACCTGCCGCTCTGCCCCCGGGGGCGCGTCCTCGAGCGCGACCTGGAGCGAGACGAGCTCCGACTCCTCGAGGGCGAAGGCGGCCAACCACTCGGCGATCTCCGGATGGTCGGCGCCGAAGCCGTCACGCACGATCACGTCGATGCGCTCCTCCTCGCCGAGCGCCCCCAGCGGGTCGTCGAGGTTGCGCAGGTCGTACCGTCCGTACACCGGGCGAGGCTCCCACAGGGTGACCACGATCGGGCGGTCCAAGGCCACCGCCCGGTCGAGCGCCGCGAGCATCGCCCCCGTCGACCCGGTGGAGAGGGTGTACTCGTCCTCGAGGCCGTAGGCGGGCAGGACCTCCTCACGGGACACGCGCACGTGGCCACTGCCGGGCTCCACGCCGATGATCTGCCCGCCGAACTCCTCGCCGCGACCGGCCAGGTCCGCGATGGAGGTCACGTCGCTGTCGGCAGGGACCGCCCAGGTCAGGCGCGCACCCTCGTACCAGGTCCCCAGCACCTCGATGTCCGCGGCGTGCTCGGCCAGCTGCGGTGCGTGGCTCTGGGGCAGCCAGGCCCCCGTCCACACGTCGACCTCGCCCTCGGCCAGCTCGCCGTACAACGCATCGACCACGCTGACCTCGCCGGTCTGCACGATGCCGCCGGGGGAGGTGGCCTCGACGTCCGTGAGCTCGACCGCGACGCCCTCGGCCTCGAGCAGGAACGCCCATAGCTCGGCGGTCGCCTCCACCTCGGCCCACGGCAGGACAGCGATGGTGATCGCGTCGTCCTCGGCGGGCGTGCACCCGCTGAGCGCCAGCGCGAGGGCCGCCCATGCCAGCAGCCCCCGGCGTGACCACCGTCGGCGACGGTCACGCACGTTCCGGCCATTCACCGGCGCTGGCAGGGGCGGCATCGGCCGCGTCGGCATCGCCGACATCAGCCGCGGGCTCAGGCTGCCCGACCGCGCCGGCCACCGCAGTCGGCGGCGGATCCGGCCCCGGCTCGACGGGACGTTCCTCTGCCAAGCCCTTGAGCAGCGACCAGGTGGCCAGGAGCAGGACCAGCAGGAAGGGCAGCCCGGTGGAGATCGCCGCGGCCTGCAAGGCGCCCAGACCGCCCGACAGCAGCAGCGCCGCGGCCACCACTCCCTCCGAGACGGCCCAGAAGACCCGGGTCGGTGTCGTCGTGCTGCCTCCGGTGGTGAGCATGTCGACCACGAAGGAGCCGGAGTCCGATGAGGTGATGAAGAACAGCCCGACCACCAGCGTGGTGACGAGCGCGGTCACCGACGACAGCGGGAACTGCTCGAGGAAGACGAACAGCGCCGAGGAGAAGTCCTCCTGCACCACGGCCCCGAGCCCCGCGCCGGCACGCTCCAGCTCGAGCGCGGCGTTGCCGAACACGGTGAACCACAGGAAGGACACCATGGTCGGCACCAGCAGCACGCCCAGCACGAACTCCCGGATGGTGCGGCCGCGGGAGATCCGGGCGATGAACATGCCGACGAACGGGGACCAGGAGATCCACCACGCCCAGTAGAACAGCGTCCAGTTCGGCAGCCACTCGCCACCGCCGTAGGTGCCGGACCACAACAGCGTGTCGAGCAGGTTCTGGAGGTAGTGGCCGATGTTCTCCACGTAGGCCGACAGCAGCAGGGTGGTCGGGCCCGCTACGAACACGATCCCGAGCAGCAGCGCCGCCAAGGCGATGTTGACCTGGGAGACCCGCCGCATCCCGCTGTCGAGCCCGACCCCCACCGAGGCGGTCGTGGCCAGGGTGATGACCGCGATGAGGATCATCTGGTTGGTGGTGGAGACCTCCCAGCCGAACGCCGTGGCCATGCCGGCGTTGATCTGCATCACGCCGAAGCCGAGCGAGGTCGCGACCCCGAAGACCGTCCCGAGCACCGCGAGCGTGTCGATCCCGTGGCCGAGGCCTCCGTTGATCCGGTCCCCGAGCAACGGTTGGAACAGTGAGCGGATCGTCAGGGGCAGATCCCGGCGGAAGCCGAAGTAGGCCAACCCGAGCCCCAGCACGGCGTAGACCGCCCAGGGGCTGAAGCCGTAGTGGTGGAAGGTGAGGTTCATCGCCTGCTGTGCCGCTTCCGGGCTCCTGGCAGTGACCCCTCGGGGCGGCTCGAGGTAGTGGGTCAGCGGTTCGGCGACGCCGTAGTACAACAACCCGATCCCCATGCCGGCGCTGAAGAGCATCGCGAACCACGACAGCGTGGAGTAGTCCGGCTCGCTGTCGTCGGGACCGAGCTTGACCTTGGCGTAGGGACCGATGGCGAGGTAGAGGCTGAAGGCGAGCATCGCTGCCACGCCGGCGATCATGAACCACCCGAACTGCGTGGTGATGAACGTCTGCAGGGGGGTGAACAGTTGCGCGGCGGTGTCGGTGAACACCCCGGCGAAGACGGCGAACCCGACCGTGAGCCCCGCCGAGAGCGGGAAGACCACCGGGTGGACGTTCTGCCGCAGGAAGCCCATCAGGCGTGACATATGCGCCCATCAGTCGAGTCGCGCGGCGGAACCTAGTCATCACGGAGGGAACCGTCAAACGTTGAGGGTCATGCCCGCCGAGCCGTGGGCCAGCGCGTCGCGGCAGGGTTCGTTGATCGCGGCGGTGGACGGGGTTGTCGTGCCCTGAGCACGCCTCGGCGAAGGCCCTGGCGCCGCGGACCGGCTCCCCCCGCCCGGGGGCGGCGGGGCGGCACGTCGCGGTCGTGACGTCGGCGTCGCTGCTGAGGCCGCGGTCATCGCGTCTCTGGGCCCATGCCGGCCCGGAAGGTCGACCGCCGTGTCGCACCTCAGCCTGACCGACAGGGGCGCGGGACCGGGCCGGGGGTGCTCAGTGTCCCGGCGCGGCCTGCTCCTCACGGAAGGCCGCGACGGTGCGCGCGACCGCGTCGGCGTGCGCCGTCGGCTCGAACGGCCCGAAGGCCTCGACGAAGGCCGAGGCGTCGATGGTGTAGGGGCGGTCCCACTGCTCGACGAGCTCGCGCAGCTCGGCGATGTTGGGGTCGCGGAGTCCACCGACCCGCAGCATCCAGGGCGGCAGCGTGCGCACCTTCGGCGGGACCCCGGCCGCCTCGGCGACGAGGGTGAGCAGCTCGCGTTGGGTGACCGGCTCGTCGGCCGGCAGGATCCATGCCCGGCCGTCGGCCTCCGGATGCTCGACGAGCTCGGCAAAGCCCCGGGCGGCGTCGGGCAGGTAGTGGAAGGCGTGGGGCTGGTCGGCGTCGACGAGCGCCCGCAGGGGCTTGCCGGCGAGCGCGGGTCCGACGCCGAGGGCGTAGAGCGCGCTGTTCGTGCCACCCGGACCGTAGTAGTCGCTGAACCTGCCGAGGGTCACGCCGAGACGGCCGTCGTGGTGGGCGCGCAGCAGCCGCTGGCCGAGCGCGGCGCGCAGCGTGCCCTTGCGGGTGCCGGGCCGCTCGGGCGTGGCCTCGCTGATCGGCGCGCCCGGCGCGCCGTAGGCGTAGAGGTTGTCGCACATCACGAGCCGCGCCCCGGCGGTCACCGCGCCGGCCAGGGCGTGCTCGACGAGGGCGGGCAGCTCGCCGGCCCAGCGCGCATAGGGGACCTGGGCGGCCATGACGACGACCTCGGAGCCCGCCGTGGCCCGCAGCGCGTCGTCGAGCACGGCGAGGTCGGCCGCGACGCGCTCGACCCCCGCGGTCGGCTCGGTGTCACCGTGGCGGCTGACCGCCGTGACGTCATGCCCCCGGGCGGCGAGCTCGGCGGTGATCGCCGCGCCGAGGCCGCCCTTCGCACCGAGCACGCGCACCCTGGCCATCGCTTGCCCTCCCGGTTCGCCGCGGACCGGCGGCCAAGGTGGGGGCGCGACCGCGCCGGCCACCGGCTCGTCCCGGCGTGTTGTAACGCCCAGGGCCGGCCTGGCCAAGGGCCCGGCCCTGGCCGCGCGGTCGGTGCGGTCGGCTCAGCGCCGGATCGGCGCGACGGTCGCGCCGGTCAGCGCGACGAGGTCGGCGGGGGTGAGCTCGACCTGCAGGCCGCGGCGTCCGCCGTTGACGATGACGCGGTCGTGGGCGGCGAGGTCGGCGTCGACGACCGTGGCCAGGCGGCGGCGCTGGCCGAAGGGGCTGATGCCGCCGTGGACGTAGCCGGTGACGCGCTCGGCGTCGGCGACGTCGGCCATCCCGACGCGCTTGACGCCTGCCGCCGCGGCGAGGGCCTTGAGGTCGAGGCGGCCGTCGACGCCGACGACGGCGCTGCGGCGCTCGCCGCCCTCGTCGATGACGACGAGGGTCTTGCCGACGCGCGCGGGGTCGGCGCCGAGGGCCTCGACGGCCTCCTCGCCGAAGCGCTCCGCCTGGGGGTCGTGGGTGAAGGCGTGGAGGCGGTAGGCGACACCGGCGGCGTCGAGCGCACGGGTGGCCGGGGTCGCGCTGCCGGCCACCGCGGGCTACCGGTCGGTCGCGGCGCCGCTGGCGGCGAGGGCCTCGTAGCCGCCGATGTTCGCGACGTCGGTGAAGCCCATGTCGGCCATGATCTGCGCGGCCTGGCCGCTGCGGTTGCCACTGCGGCAGTAGAGGAAGTACGTCGCGTCGCGGTCGAGCTCGTCGACCTGCTCGCGGAAGTCCGGCGACTGCAGGTTGATGAGCGTCGCGCCCTCGAGCGCACCGCGCGCGTGCTCGGCGGGGGTGCGCACGTCGATCACCTCGACGGCGCCGTCGCGCTCGGCGAGCTCGGCGACGGCGTCGGCCTCGGAGAGCGTGCGCAGGCTGGGCCCGCTGGCGGCGTCGTCATCGCCGGCACTCTGCGCGCAGGCGACGAGGGAGAGGGGAAGGGCGAGCAGGAGCATGGTGAGTCCGATCCTCAGCGGGCGCATCAGCGTTCCTCTCGAGACATGAGGTGGTACCCCCAACGGTACCCGCCGCGGCTGGCAGGCGCGGCGCGCGGGGCGATCCGCCACGCGGCGGGGCGCCGGCGCCCCGCGGCCTCCCGGGAGGTCGCCGCGGTCCGGTCGGCGCCGGGCCTGGCACGGGGGGTCGTCGCCGGTCCCGGGGCCTTCAGGGCCACCACAGCACGGCGACGACGACGGCGGTCCCGGCGAGCACGAGCGCGGCGGCAGTGGCCGCCACGGCGCGGCGACGCGTCGGCGCGACGCGGTCGAACGAGGTCAGCGCAGCGCCGAGGACGGTGCCGAGGGCGGCACCGACGAGCAGCCCGAGGACGAGCCCGTCGACGGCCCCGCCCACCACGAGGCCGAGGCCGGCGCCGGCGCCCGCGCCGATCGGCAGTCCCCAGCCCGCCGGAGGGGGCGTCGGTCCCTGCGTCATCGCACGCTCCGATCCGGTCGCCGGCGGGCGGCCGCCGGCCACGGCGGGTCGGCGCTGCGGCCGCGCACCGCCGTGGCGTGCCCACGGACCCGGGCCTGCGGGTGGCAGGTCACATCGCCCCGGCCGGCGGCGGGCCCTGCGCCTGCCCACCGCGGGCCATGTTCGCGAAG
>JAWOAS010000122.1:0-4213 GCA_046498405.1 Egibacteraceae bacterium | reverse complement strand
GCAGAACAACCGCCACCAGGTTTAGAAAAAAGACAAGGACAACGAGGACCAGGGCTGTTCCATAAGCAATGGGCCTGACTGCAGGGCGCGGGATTGGCGGATCGGTGCGGTGGGGGTGCCGTGAGTCGCCACTCGTCGGGGTGGGGGTGGGGCGGGCGCGGTTGGTAGGGGTCGGGCACGGACGCCAGCGCGCTGCTCGTGCGTGGGGGCAGGCCCCGCGCGAGGCTGGGGACGGTGCCCCGGCTCGCAGGCGGATCGCTGCTATCCTGCGGGCGCGAACACCAGTTCGGCGCCGCGACGGCGTCGGTCGACGAGGGGAGCGGGCGTGCGCGTGCTCGGAGTGGACCCGGGGCTGTCGGCCTGTGGGCTCGCCGTCGTCGAGGGCGCGGCGCAGTCCGCCGCGGTCGTGCGTGCCGGCGTCGTGCGCACCGCCCCGGACGAGCCCACCGCCGAGCGGCTCAAGGTCATCCACGACGAGGTCGCCAGCCTCCTGTCCACGCTCCGACCACTCGCGGTGGCCGTCGAGCGCGTCTTCGTCAACGCCAACCGCTCGACGGCGATGGGGGTGGGCCAGGCCGCCGGCGTCGTGCTCCTCGCCGCGGCGCAGGCCGGCGTGCCCGCGGTCGAGTACACCCCGAGCCAGGTCAAGGCCGCGGTGACCGGCAACGGCGACGCCGACAAGGAGCAGGTGGCCTTCATGGTCCGCGCGCTGCTCGACCTCGCCGAGGAGCCGCGCCCCGCCGATCTCGCCGATGCGCTCGCGCTGGGGCTCTGCCACCTGCGCCAGGGCGGCCTGCCCACGCCCCGGGGCGGGGGAGCGGTTGGCGGGGGGATGAGCCCGCGCCTGGCCGCGGCGGTGGCCGCCGCGGGCCCGGGGGCGCAGGTGGCGCGTCGACGGGGAAGCGGCGCGTGACCGCCGCGACGACCGCACCTCGCGGCCCTGGCGGCGGCCACGGCCGGGCCGGGCGCGCAGGTGGCCTGGCGCCGGCAAGGCTGGTGAGGCAGCGGTGATTGCCCATCTCACGGGCACCGTGGCGGTCGCCGGGCTCGGGGAGGTCGTCGTCGACGTCGGCGGCGTCGGCTACCGCGTCCTCGTCCCGCCTGGCGAGGTCCGCGCGAGCGTCGGCGAGGCGGTCACACTGCACACCCACCTCGCGGTGCGCGAGGACGCGATGACGCTCTACGGCTTCGCCGACGCGGGGGCGCGGGCGCTCTTCGAGATCCTCCTCGGGGTGACCGGCGTCGGTCCGAAGCTCGCCCTCGCGGCGATCGGCACGCTCGGCGCCGACGGGCTGCGTCGTGCGGTCGTGGCCGAGGACGTCGCTGCGCTCACCGTCGTCCCCGGGGTCGGCAAGAAGAGCGCGCAGCGCATGATCCTCGAGCTCGGCGAGCGGCTCGGCTCGGTCGAGGCCGTGCCGAGCGCCGCGGCGGGCGCAGCGGGGGCGGTGGGCCCCGACCCGCGTGCGGAGGTCCGCGAGGCCCTGGCGGGGCTCGGCTACGCTGCCGGGGAGGTGCAGGCCGCGCTCGAGGCCGCCGGCGAGGCCAGCGACCCCGAGGAGCTGCTGCGCCAGGCGCTGAAGGCCCTCGGCGGCCGCGAGACGCGAGGGGGACGCTGAGATGGAGGAGATCCTCACACCCGGCGTCGTCGGTGGCGACGTCGAGCTCGACCAGTCCCTGCGGCCTCGCCGCCTCGCCGACTTCCTCGGCCAGGCGCGCGTCAAGGAGCAGCTCGCGCTCGTCCTCGACGGCGCGCGCGGGCGTGGCGCCCCGGCCGATCACCTCCTCTTCAGCGGTCCGCCCGGTCTCGGCAAGACGAGCCTGGCGGGCATCGTCGCCGCGGAGATGGACACCGACCTGCGCACGACGAGCGGGCCGGCGCTCGAGCGGCCCGGAGACCTCGCGGCGATCCTCACCAACCTCGAGGAGGGCGACGTCCTCTTCGTCGACGAGATCCACCGGCTGCCGCGCGCGGTCGAGGAGATCCTCTACCCGGCGATGGAGGACCAGGCGATCGACATCGTCGTCGGCAAGGGCCCGGGCGCGCGGGCGATCCGCCTCACGCTGCCGCCGTTCACCCTCGTCGGCGCGACGACCCGCACCGGTCTCGTCACCGGGCCGCTGCGTGACCGCTTCGGCTTCGCCGCGCGCCTCGACTTCTACGCTCCCGCCGACCTCGTGGGGATCATCGCCCGCAGCGCCGCCCTCCTCGAGGTCGAGCTCGCCGGTGACGGCGCCGAGGAGGTCGCCCGCCGCAGCCGCGGCACCCCGCGCATCGCCAACCGGCTGCTCAAGCGCGTGCGTGACTTCGCCGAGGTGCGCGCCGACGGGGTCGTGACCGGGGAGGTCGCGCGCGCGGCCCTCGAGCTCTTCGACGTCGACGCCCGTGGCCTCGACAAGCTCGACCGCGCGGTCATCGCCGCACTCTGCGAGGCCTTCGGGGGAGGGCCGGTCGGGCTGTCGACGCTCGCGGTGGCCGTCGGCGAGGAGGCCGACACCGTCGAGGACGTCGTCGAGCCCTACCTCATCCAGGAGGGCCTGCTCGCGCGCACCCCGCGCGGGCGCGTGGCCACCGAGGGCACGTGGCGCCACCTCGGCCTGCCGGTGCCGCGCGACCCCGCCGCGCCCGGCGACGAGCGCCTCTTCGACGACGGCTGACCCGCGCGGCCGTCAGGCGGTCGCGCCGGCGCTGCTAGGCTGTCGGCTCGCGTCGCGCGCTCGCGCGCCCGCACATGACGCCACCCGTTCCCACGCACGGTAAGGACCTCGACCCATGCAAGGCTTGCTGCCCATCATCGCCCAGGAGGACGGCGGGGGGATCGCCGCGTTCTTGCCGCTCATCCTCATCGTCGTCGTGTTCTACTTCCTGCTCATCCGTCCGCAGCAGAAGCGCACGCGACAGCAGCGCGAGCTCGTCAACTCCCTCGACATCGGCGACGAGGTCGTCAGCGCCGGCGGGCTGCACGGGCGGATCACCGGCACCGACGACTCGACGGTGCGCCTCGAGGTCTCCCCGGGCACGACGATCACCATGGAGAAGGCCTCGATCGTCAAGCGGCAGGTCCACCTCGACGACGACGTCGACGTCGAGGACGACGACTAGCCGCATGGCCGAGGCCCACGCCACGACCCCTGACGGCGTCCCCGTCGGGGGCCGCACCGCCGAGGGCGTCGAGCGGGAGGTGCGCCCCGCGCCCGGTCGCGCGGAGATCCCGCTGCTCGACGCGGTGCGCGGCCACGAGCGGTCGAGCGCCTTCATCGTGGCCTGCGACGAGTTCCTCGATGCGCAGGGCTTCACCGAGCACGGCTTCCGCCACGCCAACCTCGTCGGCCACATCGCCTATAACGTCCTGACCCACCTCGGACGCGACCCGCGCATCGCCGAGGTCGCCGCGGTCGCCGGCTACCTCCACGACATCGGCAACGTCATCAGCCGGACCGACCACGGCCAGACCGGCGCGCTCATCGCCTACGACGTCCTCAAGGAGCTCGACGTCGCCCCGGCGGACATGGCGCTCATCATGAGCGCGATCGGCAACCACGAGGAGCAGTACGGCCAGTCGGTCAGCGACGTCTCCGCCGCGGTCATCCTCGCCGACAAGTCCGACGTGCACCGCAGTCGCGTGCGCAAGGGCGCCTCGATCGTCATGGACATCCACGACCGGGTGAACTACGCGGTGACGCAGTCGTTCCTGCGCGTCGACGCCGAGCAGCACACGCTGACCCTCGAGCTCGAGATCGACACGGCGATCAGCCAGGTCCTCGAGTACTTCGAGATCTTCCTCGAGCGCATGATCATGTGCCGGCGCGCCGCGCAGACCCTCGGCTGCCAGTTCAAGATCACGGTCAACGGCGTGCCGGTCCTCTAGCGATGAACAAGGGCGGCCTCCTGGCGATCCTCGTCGTCTTCCTCCTCGCGGTGGCAGGGCTGTGGACGACGATCCTGGCCAACGACTGGGAGCCGCAGCTCGGGCTCGACCTCCAGGGCGGGGTCAGTCTGACCCTCGAGCCAGCCCCCGGACAGGGTGAGATCGACCTCGAGGTCCTCGACCAGACCGTCGAGGTCATCCGCGCCCGTGTCGACGGCCTCGGGGTCGCCGAGCCCGAGATCGCGCGGCAGGGCGAGACCGTCATCGTCCAGCTGCCGGGCGTGGCCGACCAGGCCCAGGCCGAGGACATCGTCCAGGAGACCGCGATCCTGCAGTTCCGCCGGGTC
>JAWOAS010000118.1:0-14383 GCA_046498405.1 Egibacteraceae bacterium | reverse complement strand
TCGGTCCTCCACGACAACGCCGCGGCGATCCGCCTCTACGAGAAGCTCGGCTTCGAGCGCGTGCCGGTGTTCTGCGTCAAGCGCAAGAACCCCATCAACGAGCCGCTCTTCACCGCCGCGCCGCCGCCCGACGACCTCAACCCCTACGCGCGGATCATCGCCGAGGAGGCGATGCGCCGCGGCATCAGCGTCAGCGTCCTCGACGGCGAGTGGGGGGAGATGGTGCTGTCCCACGGCGGGCGGGAGGTCGTGACCCGTCAGGCGCTGTCCGAGCTCACGACCGCCGTGGCGATGAGCCGCTGCGACGACAAGGGGGTGACCCGCCGGCTGCTCGGCAAGGTCGGCCTCGCGGTGCCCCGTGGACGCGCGGCCACCGGCGACGAGGGCGACGTCGCCTTCCTCGAGGAGGTCGGCGAGGTCGTCGTCAAGCCCGCGCGGGGCGAGCAGGGCAACGGCGTGACCGTCGGCATCACCGATCCCGCCGACCTCGCCGACGCCGTGGCCCACGCCCGGGCCTACTGCCCGGAGGTCCTCATCGAGGCGTTCACGCCCGGCGACGACCTGCGCGTCGTCGTCATCGACGACGAGGTCGTCGCCGCGGCGGTGCGCCGCCCGCCCGAGATCCTCGGCACCGGCCAGCACACGATCGCCGCGCTCATCGACAAGCAGAGCCGCCGCCGCGCGGCGGTCACCCACGGCGAGTCGACGATCCCCGTCGACGCCCACACCCGCCAGACGGTGCGCGAGGCCGGCTACGACCTCGACGACGTCCTGCCCCAGGGCGAGACGCTCACCGTGCGCAAGACCGCGAACCTCCACACCGGCGGGACGATCCACGACGTCACCGACGACCTCCACCCCGCGCTGGCCGAGGCCGCGGTGCGCACCGCGCAGGCCATCGGCATCCCCGTCGTCGGCGTCGACCTCCTCGTGCCCGACGTCGGCGGCCCCGACTACGTCATCGTCGAGGCCAACGAGCGGCCGGGGCTGGCCAACCACGAGCCCCAGCCGGTCGTCGAGCGCTTCGTCGACCTGCTCTTCCCGCTGACCCGCAGCCGCCGGGCCGCGCGGCCGTAGGGGCCGGTCGCCCGCTGGGGGCGGTGGCCGGCGCGGTCGCGAGCCGACGCCTCCACCGCGCGCTCCCGGTGGGGGCGCCGGAGGGCCCGCGCGCTCCCGGTGGTGGTGACGGAGGGTCCGCGCGCTCCCGGTGGTGGTGGCGCCTCCACGTCGTGCTCCCCGTGTGGAGCGTCGCGTCCACCGTTTGCCTGCGGTGCCGCGCCATGCTCTTGCATGTCCTGTGGCGCTCCACACGATGACCAAGCCCCTCTCAGTTGTATCAGGATTTCCTGTGCATACTCGTTGACCTGGCTACCGCGTTGTGGCATACTCTCGAACATGAATTCGATACGGACGGCGCGTGAGGCCCCAGCCTCCTACGAGGCGGGTGGCGTCGCGTCCTGCCGGGTCCGGCGTCGTCAGCGGGGGTGGGGCGCCCTGCACGGGCTCGCCGGGCGTGTTGCGAGCGAGGGGTCCGCGCGCGGGTCGTTCGACGCTGCGGCCTCGACGGAGCGCGGGTCCTTCGATGCTGGCGCGTCGCGCGAGGGCGCCTCGGTCGCCAAGGCGGCGTCGACGGATCCGGCCACCGGCGGCAGCGGGCTCGTCGGCCTCGTCGGCGATGCGCTGCGCAGCGCCCCCGGCCCCCCGGTCGCCACCGAGGAGGCGCTCGCTGCAGTGGCCCTCCTGCTCGATCACCTCAACGCCGAGCTCGTCGAGGGCGACCCTGAGGGGCGCGGCAGCGCCGCTGATGCCGGCGCGCCTGAGCGCCCAGGCGCCGGTGAGCCGAGGTCCGCGTCGAGTCTCCTCACCTCGGTCGATGAGCTCGAGCGGCTCCAACGACGCTGTGGCGCGGAGCGCCTGCGGCGCGTGGCCGCGCTCGACGAGCGGCAGGTCTGCCTCGAGCACGGGGCGAGCTCCACCGCCGGGTTGCTCGCCGACCGCGGGCAGATCTCCTTCGGGCAGGCCAAGCGCGATGTCATCGCCGCGGCCAAGCTCGAGGTCCTCCCGCGGACAGCGAGCGCACTGGCCGCAGGCGACCTCGAGCGCCGCCACCTCGACGTCGCCGTGCGGGCGACCAAGGAGCTCGGCTGCGACCCGGCCTTGTCGAAGGATCCCGAGGCCCATCGACGTGCCCGCGCCGAGCTCGACGACCTCATCGCCGAGCACGGCGGAGGCGAGCTGCCCCATGAGCTCTCCCGCCGCGTCGCCGACTGGCACGCCCAGCGCTCCAGCGACAGCCAGGCGACCAAGGAGGCCCGCGCCCACGAGCGCCGGTGGCTGCGGCTCGGGGCCGCGCAGGGCCCCGACGGGATGGCGCGTCTCAGCGGCGAGCTCGATCCGGTCACCGCCGCCCACGTCAGGGCGCTGCTCGACTCGCTTGGGCGACGCGACGGCGAGGACGACGAGCGCGACCTCGGGCAGCGTCAGGCCGATGCGCTGGCCTCGGCTGCCAAGCAGCTCCTCGACGCCGGGGAGCTGCCCGAGGTCGCCGTCCAGCGTCCGCACGTCCTGCTCATCACGAGCCTCGAGGCGCTCGAGGGCCTCGAGGGGGCGCTGGCCTCCGAGCTCGACGGCTACGGGCCCGTCGGCTCGGCGACCGCTCGCGAGCTCTTCTGCGACGCCGACATCACCGCGGTCCTCAAGGGGCGCAACGGCGAGATCCTCGACATCGGCCGCACCGAGCGACGCCCCACCCGCCGCCAGCGCCAGGCGATCATCGCCCGGGACCGTCGCTGTGTGGGCTGCGGAGCCCCCGCCTCGCGCTGCCAGATCCATCACGTGACCTTGTGGCGGCACGGCGGGTCCACCGATCTCGACAACCTCGTGCTCGTCTGTGCCTCCTGTCACCACGGGATCCACCACCGTGGCTGGACCGTCGAACGCGACGGCGAGGCCTACCGGGTCGACCGCCCACGGGGCCGTCGGCGACGGGGGCGCGTGGCACCACCCGGCGAGCCGTCGACAGCCCCGGGGAGCGCGGGTCAACAACCCGCAGGGCCACCTGCGCACGGCCGGTGCCGACGATGACCCCGCCCCAGGAACCGACCGGCCTGGTCGGGGCCTCGGCGTGCGCGGGGCCTGCGCCGACTCCCCGCCCGGCAGGGGTCGCGGTGGTCGCCGCGCTTCGTGCTGCCGTGGCTATGCCTGCGGCGCCCCTGCCGAGCCGGCGTCACACCCGCCGCGGGCCGCGGCGAGCTGAGGAAGACGTCACCGCAGGTCACGGCCCGGCGTCGGAGTCATG
Organism: Egibacteraceae bacterium; assembly: GCA_046498405.1. GTDB lineage: Bacteria > Actinomycetota > Nitriliruptoria > Euzebyales > Egibacteraceae > T1Sed10-49. Next base: position 11,085 of record JAWOAS010000118.1, on the reverse strand, counting down.
CTTGACGCGGGCCAGAACGCTCGTTACAACCATAACTGCAGTCCGTAAGATTTATTCTCCACCTCGCCTCGGTCGGTGGTGAGGTGTACCCGGAAGGGACGGCCATGCGCAGATCATCCCTCACTGCCTCATCGCTCGCGAGATCCCGGTTCCTGCTCCTGCTGCTCGCCCTCGCGCTCGTGGCGGCGGCCTGCAGCCTGCCCGACGAGGACGGCGAGGAGGCCGCCGACCTCGACGACGACACCGACGAGGTGGCCGACAGCGGCGACGACCCCGACGACGACGCCGGCGAGGACGCCGCTGAGGCGCTCGACGGCGACCCGCTCGTCATCGGCCAGGTCGCCGAGCCGGCGTCGCTCGACCCGCACGCGGTGACCGCGGTCAACGACTTCCGCATCAACATCAACCTCTACGACGGCCTCGTGCGCTACGACGACGACTCGCTCGAGGTGGAGCCCGCGCTGGCGACCGACTGGACGATCAGCGACGACGGCCTCGTCTACACCTTCGAGCTGCGTGACGACGTCGAGTTCCACGATGGCGCGCCGTTCGACGCCGAGGCGGTGCAGTTCAACTTCGAGCGCATGCTCGACGAGGACCATCCCTACGCCGACACCGGCCCCTTCCCGCTCGCCGAGCAGTTCTTCGGTCAGGTCGAGAGCGTCGAGGTCCTCGATGACTACACCGTCGAGTTCACCTTGGGCGAGCCGTTCGCTCCCTTCCTGTCCAACCTCGCCTACCCCACGGGGCTGCTCATCTCCCCGCAGGCCGTCGAGGAGCACGGTGAGGACGTCGGGCGCAACCCCGCCGGCACCGGCCCTTACACCTTCGTCGAGTGGCTCGGCAACGAGCGCGTGACCCTCGAGCGCAACGCCGACTACTGGGACGGCGCCCCCGGTGTGCCCGGACTCGTCTTCCGCCCCGTCGAGGAGTCCCAGACCCGCGTGACCGAGCTGCTCGCCGGCAACGCCGACATGATCGTCGAGGTGCCGCCCGACGACATCGCCGCCCTGCGCGACGACCCCGATGTCGAGGTGCAGGAGCAGGCCGGGCCGCACGTGTGGTTCCTCATCCTCAACCTCGCCGAGGAGCCCTTCGACGACGTGCGGATGCGCCAGGCGGTCAACCACGCCATCGACCGGGAGTCGCTCGTCAACGACGTCCTCCAGGGCACCGCGACCGTGGCCGACGGGCCGATCGCCGAGGCCTTCGGCGCGGCCTACAACCCCGACCTCGAGCCCTACGAGTACGATCCCGACCGGGCGGCCCAGCTCATGGAGGAGGCCGGCTACGGCGACGGCGTCGACGTGACGTTCTACGTGACCGAGGGTGGCTCAGGCATGCTCGAGCCGGTCCCGATGGGCGAGCTCATGCAGGCCAACCTCGCCGAGGTCGGCATCAACGCCGAGATCGAGACCTACGAGTGGAACACCTTCCTCGACGAGGTCAACGCCGGCATCGAGGGCAAGGCCGACATGGCACAGATGTCGTGGATGACCGCCGACCCCGACACCCTGCCGTTCCTCACGCTGCGCACCGACGCCTGGCCGGAGGACGGCGGCTTCAACTCCGGCTACTACTCCAACCCCGAGGTCGACGAGCTCATCGAGGCCGCCCAGCGCGAGACCGATGAGGAGGCCCGCGCCCAGCTCTACCGCGACATGCAGGAGATCGTCGTCGAGGACGCCCCCTGGGTGTTCGTCGCGAGCTGGAAGCAGAACGTGGCCATGGCCCCCGACATCGAGGGCTTCGAGCTGCACCCCTCGTTCCTCCTGCGGCTCGGGGGCGTCTCCCGCTAGGCGGGCTCGGCGCGATGCCCGCCGCTTGAGCGCGGCGGGGCGCGCGGTGAGGACCCGACCGCGCGCCCCGCCCGCACACCGACGACCCCGACCGACCTCCACCGACCTCCCCCGACCCGAGCGAAAGGCGAGCCGTGCGCGCCTACCTGACCCGGCGGCTCCTGCAGGTCGTGCCCGTGCTCTTCGGTGTCTCACTGCTCGTCTTCGGCATGATGATCCTCATCCCCGGTGACCCCGCCAGGGCGATCCTCGGCTCCTACGCCACACCGGAGAACGTCGCCGCGCTCGAGGCCGACCTCGCGCTCGACCGGCCGGTGCACGAGCAGTACCTGTCCTGGATCACCAACGTCGCCCAGGGCGACTTCGGGCGGTCCTACTCCCTCAACCGCCCGGTCCTCGACGAGATCACCGAGCGCTTCACCGCCACGCTGCTGCTCGCCGGCACCGCGCTTGTCCTCGTCGTCCTCCTCGGGCTGACCGCGGGGATCGTCGCTGCGGTCAAGCAGCACAAGTGGCAGGACCGCGCGTTCACCGTGGGCGCGCTCGTCGGGCTGTCGATGCCCTCCTTCTGGCTCGGGCTCATCTTCATCGTCGTCTTCGCCCTCAACCTCGGCTGGTTCCCCACCAGCGGCATGCGCTCGGCGTTCGGCGGCGGGGGACCGCTCGACATCGCCCACCACCTCGTCCTGCCGGCCACCGCGCTCGCGCTCGTCGCCTCCGGCGTCATCGCGAGGATCACGCGCTCGAACATGCTCGAGGTCCTGCGCGCCGACTACGTCCGCACCGCGCAGTCGAAGGGCCTGGCCAACCGGTGGGTCGTCATGCGCCACGCCTTCCGCAACGCCATCGTCGCGATCGTGCCCGTCATCGGCGTGCAGATCGGCTTCCTGCTCGGCGGCGCGGTCTACATCGAGACGGTCTTCGGCTGGCCGGGGATCGGGCGCATGCTCGTCGACGCCATCGGCACCCGCGACATCCTCCTCGTCCAGGGCGGTGTGCTGCTCGTGGCCACGAGCTACGTCCTCATCAACCTCGCCGCCGACATCCTCCAGGCCCTCCTCGACCCACGGATCCGCGTCGAATGAGCGCCCTCGACGCGACCGCCATCGAGACGACCGCCGCACCCGGTGCCGGCACGTGGAAGCGGCTCGTCCGCAACCGCCTCGCCGCGGCCGGCCTCGTCGTCCTCGCCGTCGTCCTGCTCGTCGCGACGATCGCGCCGCTGCTGCCGCTGCCCGACCCCGACGTCGTCGACGCCGGCCGGCGCCTCGAGGGCGTGGGCAGCCCCGGCGCCCCGCTCGGCACCGACCACCTCGGCCGCGACATGCTCTCCCGGCTCGTGTGGGGCGCGCGCGTGAGCCTGGCCGTCGGCGTCTTCGCCACGCTCATCGCCGCGTTCATCGGCTCGCTCATCGGCCTCGTCGCCGGCTTCTACGGGCGGATCGTCGACAGCGCGCTCATGCGCAGCGTCGACGTCCTCATGGCCTTCCCCTACCTCCTGCTCGCCATCGGCCTCGTCGCCGTCCTCGGCCCCGGTCTCATCAACGCGATGATCGCGATCTCGGTCGTCAACATCCCCTTCTTCGCCCGCGCGGTGCGCGGCGCGACCATCACCCTCGTGTCCTCGGAGTACGTCGACGCCGCCCGTGCGCTCGCCTTCTCGCGCGCGCGGATCCTCTTCCGCGAGGTCCTGCCCAACGTCCTGCCGGTCATCATCGTCACGATGTCGACGACGGTCGGCTGGATGATCACCGAGACCGCGGGCCTGTCCTTCCTCGGCCTCGGCGCCCAGCCACCCACGTCGGACTGGGGCACGATGCTCGGCGCCGGCCGCGACTTCATCACCCGCGCCCCGCACGTCTCGATCGTTCCCGGCGCGGCGATCTTCCTCGTCGTCATCTCGCTGAACTTCGTCGGCGACGGCCTCCGCGACGCCCTCGACCCCAAGCTGAAATGAGCAGCGAGACGATGCCCACCGCCCTCCACGCCGGCCGCGCCGGTGAGCCGCTCCTGTCCGTCCGCGGCCTCGCGACGCACTTCACCGTCGAGGGGGAGGTCTTCCGCGCCGTCGACGGCGTCGACCTCGATATCGCCCGTGGCGAGGCCGTCGGCCTTGTCGGGGAGTCCGGCTCCGGCAAGACCGTCACGGCGATGTCGGTGCTCCAGCTCATCCCCGACCCGCCCGGGCGCATCGTCGACGGCACGATCGAGCTCGAGGGCACCGACCTCGTCACCGCCTCCGACCGGGTGCTGCGCGACGTGCGCGGCAACCGCGTGGCCTGCGTCTTCCAGGACCCGCTGACGACGCTGAACCCGGTGCTGTCGATCGGCGAGCAGATCGTCGAGATGATCCGCCGCCATCAGGACCTCTCGCGCAAGGCCGCCAGGGCGCGGGCCCACGAGCTCCTCGAGGCCGTGCACATCCCCAAGCCCGAGCGGCGCCTCGACGAGTTCCCCCACGAGCTCTCCGGGGGGATGCGCCAGCGCGTCGTCATCGCGATGGCGCTGGCCAACGACCCCGAGCTGCTCATCGCCGACGAGCCGACGACCGCGCTCGACGTCACCGTCCAGGCCGAGATCCTCGACCTCTTCATCGAGCTGCGCGAGCGGCTCGGCATGGCGCTGCTCTTCATCACCCACGACTTCGGGGTGATCTCCGAGCTGTGCGACCGCGTCATCGTGATGTACGCCGGCAAGGTCGTCGAGGAGTCGCCCGTCGACCGGGTCTTCGTCGACCCCCAGCATCCCTACACGCGCCGGCTCATCGACTGCGTGCCCGCCCTCGGGCAGGGCGCACGCGAGCTCGAGGTCATCCCCGGGCTGCCCCCGGCGCTCAACCGCCTGCCGCAGGGCTGCGCCTTCGCCCCGCGCTGCGACGTCGACGAGGACGCCTGCCGGCGCGGGGAGATCGCCCTACGCGACGTCGGTGACGGCGTCGCCGCGCGCTGCATCAAGCCGGGAGCCCGCCCATGAGCACCGTGTCGATGGCCCGCGAGACCCCCGTGCTCGAGGTCCGCGGCCTCGAGAAGCACTTCTTCGGCCGTCGACGGCTCTTCGGAGCCACCGCGCCGCCGCTCAAGGCCGTGCAGCTCGTGTCGTTCTCGCTGCAGGCCGGCAACGCCCTCGGCGTCGTGGGGGAGAGCGGCTGCGGCAAGTCGACGCTCGCCAAGACGATCATGGGCCTGCACGAGCCCACCGGCGGCGAGGTCCTCCTCGACGGGCGCGACGTCCGCGACATCCCCCGCAAGGAGTTCGCGAGCCGCGTGCAGTTCGTCTTCCAGGACCCCTACTCCTCGCTCAACCCGCGCAAGACCGTGCGCCAGACCCTCGACGCGCCGATGCGCCACCTCGCCGGCCTCGACGCCAAGGCGCGCGAGGACCGTGCCGCCGAGCTCCTCGACCTCGTCGGTCTCCGTCCGGAGTTCGCCGGGCGCTACCCCCACGAGTTCTCCGGGGGGCAGCGCCAGCGCATCGGCATCGCCCGGGCGCTCGCCGCCAGCGCCGACGTGCTCCTGCTCGACGAGCCCGTGAGCGCCCTCGACGTCAGCGTCCAGGCGCAGGTGCTCAACCTCCTGCGCAAGCTCCAGGGAGAGCTCGGGCTGACCTACCTCTTCATCGCCCACGACCTCGCCGTGGTCGAGAACCTCTGCGACGAGGTCGCGGTGATGTACCTCGGACGCATCGTGGAGAAGGCGCCCCGAGCGGTGCTCTTCAGCGAGCCGCGTCACCCCTACACCCACACGCTGCTGTCCGCGGTGCCGGTACCCGGCCAGGCGCGCGGCCATCGGCTGCGCCTCGCCGCTCCCGGTGACGCTGGCGGGCTCACCGACGAGGGCGTCGGCTGCGCCTTCGCGCCCCGCTGCTACCGTGCCGAGCCGCGCTGCCACGAGGAGCTGCCGCCGCTCGACGACGCTGCGGTCGGCCATCCGGTCGCCTGCCACTTCGCTGCCGACACCGACCCCAAGGAGCACGCGGTATGACCCTCGACCCAGAGCGCTTCCTCGCCGACCTCGACACGCTCGCCGGCTTCGGCGCCGACGGCGACGGCGGCGTCAGCCGCCCGTCGTTCTCCGGCGCCGACGCCAAGGCCAGGCGCTGGCTCGCCGAGCGCGCCGAGGCGGCGGGGCTGGCCTACCGCGAGGACGCCGCGGCGAACAGCTTCTGCCGTCTCGACGGCCCGCCCGGCCCAGCGGTCTGGGTCGGCAGCCACCTCGACAGCGTGCCCAACGGCGGCCCGCTCGACGGGGCGCTCGGCGTCGTCGCCGCGCTCGAGGTCGTCCGCAGCCTCGCCGAGGAGGGCCTCGCGCTGGCCCGGCCCGTCGAGGTGGTCTCCTTCACCGACGAGGAGGGCGCCTACACCGGCTTCCTCGGCTCGAAGTCGGCGATGGGCGAGCTCGCGCCCGCCGACCTCGAGGCGATCGCCGGGCGCGACGGCACCCCGCTCGTCGAGGCGATGCGCGCGGCAGGCTACGACCCTTCGGCGATCGGCGCGGCCGCCGTCGACCCCGCCGACGTGGCCGGCTACCTCGAGCTCCACATCGAGCAGGGCGCGATCCTCCACGAGGTCGGGCTACCGATCGGTGTCGTCACCCACATCGTCGGGGTGGGCCGGGTCACCGTCGAGTTCGGCGGGCGCGCCGACCACGCCGGCACGACGCCGATGTGGCTGCGGCGCGACGCCGCCCGCGGGGCCGCCGACCTCCTCGCCGCCCTGCCTGGCCTGCCCGCCGAGGTCGGCGCCGGCGACGCCGTCGTGACCTGCGGGCGCCTGTCGCTCGCACCCGGCGCGGACAACATCGTGCCCGGCCGGGCGACGCTGCACCTCGACATGCGCGACCGCGACCGCGCGGCCATCGAGGCGCTCGAGGCCGCGGTGGCCGCGCATGCCGAGGCCGCCGCGGCGGCCCACGGCCTCGAGGCCACCCTCACCCGCGAGAGCCTCACCGACCCGACCCCGCTCGACAGCCGGCTCGTCGACGTCGTCGCGGCCTCCGCCGAGGCCGCCGGGCTCGCCTCTCGCCGGATGCCCTCCGGCGCCGGCCACGACGCGCAGGTCGTCGCCCCCCACGTGCCCGCGGCGATGGTCTTCGTGCCGAGCATCGACGGGCGCAGCCACTCCCCGCTCGAGCGCACCGGGCCCGATGACCTCGTCGCCGGGCTGCGCGTCCTCCACGGTGCGGTCCGCCGGCTCGCCACCGAGGTGCGGTGAGCGCTGTGACCGGGGGCCAGCCGAGCGACCGCGAGCTCCTCGCCGCGGTCTACCCGCGGGCGTCGTGGCCGCCGCTCGATGTCGGGCGCCTCGCCCTGCTCGTCATCGACCTCCAGCTGCTCTGCGCCGCCCCCGACCGCGGGATGTTCGCCGCTGCCGCCGCGCTCGGCCGACCCGACCTCCTTGAGCCCTACCGCCGGCGGCTGGCCGACCTCGTCGTGCCCAACGCCGCCGCGCTCGCCGCCGCGGCACGCCGGCGGGGGGTGCCGGTGGTCTTCACGAAGATCGAGTCGCTCACGCCCACCGGTGCCGAGCGCTCGGGGTGCCACCGGGCGCTCGGCCTCCACGTGCCCCCTGGCGACGCCGACGGGGAGATCCTGCCGGCGCTCGCCCCAGATGACGACGACCTCGTCGTGGCCAAGACGGCCTCGGACGCCTTCGTCGGCACGAACCTCGAGTACCTCCTGCGCAACCTCGACGTCGCCCACCTCGCGGTCTGCGGGGTCCTCAGCCACGAGTGCGTCGAGAGCACGGTGCGCCACGCCGCCGACCTCGGCTTCGTCTGCCACGTCGTCGAGGACGCCTGCGCGGCGGTCGAGGCCGATCGCCACGCCATGGCGATGCGCGACCTCGGCCAGAGCTACGGCGAGGTGACCGCGACAGCGGCGCTCCTCGACGCGCTCGACGCGGGCCGCGCCACAGGCGGTCGGGGAGCGGCTGGTGGCGAGCCAGCCGGTGGGGCCGCAGCCGATGGGAGGCCGGGCAGGGGAGACCGGCCGTGAGCGACCTCGCCGGCCAGATCCGCGAGGCCTACGACCGCCTCAGCCCCTCGGAGCGTCGGGTCGCCGATGTCGTGCTCGCCTCGCCCGACCTGCTCGTCGGGCTCACCGCCACCGAGCTCGCCGAGACCGCGGGGGTCTCGAAGCCGACGGTGACGCGCTTCGTCGGCAAGCTCGGCCTCGACGGCTTCGCGGCGTTCCGCAGTGCCGCGCGCGAGGCCTTGCACGTGCCCAACGGCTCGCCGCTCGACCTCCTCGCGCGTGGTCTCGACGCCACCGAGGGTGAGCTGGGCCACACCGTCGCTGAGACGCTCCTCGCCGACGTCGCCAACCTCGAGCGCACCTACGCCGGCCTCGACGAGGCGGCCCTCGCCAGGGTCGTCGACAGGCTCGTAGGCGCCCGGCGGCTGGCCTTCGCCGACTTCCGCAAGCAGCACGCGCTCGCTGCGTACGCCGGCGCGCTCTTCAACGCCGTGCGTCCCGACGTCCGGGTCCTGCCGGAGGTCGCCACCGGCCCGGGCGATGGGCTCCTCGACCTCGGCTCCGAGGACCTCGTCGTGATGTTCCCGTTCCGCCGCGCCCAGACCGAGCACGACCGACTCTCCGCGGCCTGCGTCGACCTCGGGGTGCCGCTCGTGACGATCGGCGACCGCTACCCCAACCCTGCGAGCCTGCGGGCCGAGGTCCACCTCGCCTGCGCCAGCGATGGCATCGGCGTCGTCGACAGCCTCGTCGCGCCCATGAGCCTCATCAACGTCCTCTTCACCGCGACGACGAACCGGCTCGGCGCGCCCGCCCAGCGACGACTCGTTGCCCTCGAGCGCGAGCACGAGCGCTTCACGACCTTCGTGACCGGCCACGGCGAGCCGTGAGATGGTCGCGCCGCCGGTGATCGCGCTGTCATCGGCGTCGGTGCGCGCGCGCTACGACGGCCGCAAGGAGCGCCTCGTCGGCACGAACCTCGCCTACGAGCGCGCGGTGACCCGCGCGGGCGGCATCCCCATCGTGCTGCCCTTCGGGGTGCGCGGGCGCCGGGCGGCCGCGGCCCTCGCTCGCGCCGACGCCCTCGTGCTCACCGGCGGGGACGACGTCACCGCCCCCGCGCTTGCCGCCCCACCCGGCCGTGGCGACCCCCTGCGCGACGCGAGCGACGCCGCGCTGCTTGCCGCCGCGCGCGCGCAGGGCCTGCCCGTGCTCGGTGTGTGCCGCGGGGTCCAGCTCCTCGCGGTGCGCAGCGGCGGGACGCTCACCGAGGTCGACGGCCACGCCCCGGCTGCGGGAGGGCCCATGGGCCGGCACCGCGTGCGCCTCGAGCCCTCCTCGTGGGTCGCCCGCCGTCTCGGGGTCACCGTCGGCGTCGTGCCGTCGCTGCACCGCTTCGCCGTCGCCGATCCGGGACGTCTCGCCGTCGTGGCGCGTGCGGGCGACGGCACGATCGAGGCGCTCGCCGACCCGCGCCGCTTCGAGGTCGGTGTCCAGTGGCACCCCGAGCTCAGCGGCGGCGCGCTCGGTCACCCGCTGTGGCGGGCGCTCGTCGCCGAGGCCGCCGGGTCCGCGGGGGTGGCCGGGCCCGCGGGCGGCGCGGAGCACGGCGAGGCCAGCGGGCCCGCCGTGGCCGCTGCCGGCGGGCCGGTGGCCGCGCAATCCGTCGCGGTCGCAACGCCGCGCGGGCGCCGCTCCGGCGGCTACGCTGCCGCCGAGCCGACCGAGGTGGTGTCCCGTTGAGCGCGAAGCTCCTGCCGATCGACATGGACTACGTCCGCGACGTGCTCCTGCGGCTGCTGCGCACCCCGAGCCCGACCGGGCGCACCGACGAGGTCATGCACCTCATCGGCGAGGAGCTCGAGGCGATCGGCGTCGGCTTCTACCTCACCCGGCTCGGCAGCCTCGTCGCCGAGCTCAAGGGCGCCCAGGAGCGTCCCGACCGCGCCGTGGTCGTGCACTCCGACGTCATCGGCTGCGTCGTCAAGCGCGTCCGCGACAACGGCCGGCTCCAGCTCAGCCCCGTCGGCACGTTCAGCCCCCGCTTCGCCGAGGGCGCGCGGGTGCGGATCTTCACCGACGACAGCGACACCGCCTACACCGGCACGGTCCTGCCGCTGCTGGCCTCCGGGCACACCTTCGGCGACGCCGTCGACGACCAGCCGACGAGCTGGGCGCACGTCGAGGTGCGCATCGACGAGTTCGTCGAGACGCCCGAGGAGACCTTCGCGCTCGGCATCCGCGCCGGCGACTTCGTCGCCCTCGACGCCGCGCCGGTCATCACCCGGGCGGGCTTCGTCAACGCCCGCCACCTCGACGACAAGGCCGGCCTCGCCGCCGCCCTCGGCGCCTTCAAGTGCCTCGTCGACCACCAGGTCGCCCTGCCGGTGACCGCCCACCTCCTCGTGACGATCGCCGAGGAGGTCGGCCAGGGCGCCAGCCACGGCCTCGACGCCGACGTCGCCGAGATGGTCTCGGTCGACAACGCCGTCGTCGCGCCGGGGCAGTACTCCCGCGAGACCGGCGTCAACGTCGCGATGAAGGACGAGATCGGCCCGTTCGACTACCACCTCACGCGCAAGCTCCTCCGGCTCTGCCGCGACGTCGGCATCCCCGCCCAGCGCGACGTCTTCAACTTCTACCGCTCCGACATCTCCTCGGCGCTCGGCGCCGGCGCCGAGACCCGCGCGGCGCTCATCGGCTGCGGCGTCGACGCGAGCCACGGCTGGGAGCGCACCCACCTCGACGGCATCCGCAACGTCGCCGAGCTGCTCGTGGCCTACCTCCAGACCCCGCTGATGTTCGCCTGGGACGAGCGCCCGCGCGGCGCGCTCGAGGACTTCCCCGAGCAGGATGCCGAGTCCGACCTCGGCGGCTACTGAGTCCGCGGTGCGCTGGGGCCACGGGGCGTCGCTCCCGGAACTGTGGCGCCGCGCGGCGGGGCGGCGTGTGCTCTGGCGTCGCGTTGGCGGGGAGCCGGGGTACGCCCGACCCTGCCCTGCGCCCAGCGGATGGCCGTCGAGCTCGTGGGTCCGTCACTCGTTCGCCACGTCCGTTCGCCACGTCATCACGTAGGCTGTCCCCATGAGCTTCGAGCGGATCTCCATCGACCCCGACCGGATGCAGGGGTTGCCATGCATCCGGGGGACGCGCATCACCGTGAGCGCGATCTTGGGACAGCTCGCTGCGGGCCGCTCGGTCGATGAGGTCCTCGAGGACTACCCCCAGCTCGACCATGCTGACGTGCTCGGCGCGCTCGAGTATGCCGCGGCAGCCACCCGTGAGCGTGAGATCCCACTGACCCCTGCGGGATGAG
>JAWOAS010000190.1:0-6354 GCA_046498405.1 Egibacteraceae bacterium | reverse complement strand
CAGGGCCTCGAGCTCCACCGTCACGCCCCTCCCGCGCGTCGACCCATCGACGCTGCGAGCCTGCCCGGCCAACCCTGCGGCAGGGCATCGCCGAGGTTGCGCCGCGACGGCGGGTCATCGAACGCTCGGTGATGGCCTCCCGCGGGACGAGGTCCGGATCAGCGTCCGCGGCGTGAGCGCGGATCCGGCCGTGCGCTCACGTCCACGGGCGGGCGCTGCGCGCCTGCCAGTAGGCCTGCGGCTCCTCGGCGAGCGCGGCGAGCGCGGCGAGGTCGTCGCGGTCGAGCCGCACGTCGACCGCGGCGGCGTTGCTCGCGAGCTGGGAGGGCGTGACCGCCCCGGACAGCGCCACCGCGCCCCAGGGCTCGGCGAGCGTCGCGGCGGTCGCCACGGCGTCGGGGGTCGTGTCGTGGCGGGCGGCGACCTCGGCGAGCGGGCCGGCCTCGGCGGTGGCCAGCCGCCCGTTGGCGAGGACCTCCTTGACGACGACGACCCAGCCGGCCTCGGCGGCCTCGGCCAGCGCGGGGGCTGCCGAGGGCTCGAGGAGGTTCCACGTCGCCTGGACGAGGCCGAAGGGCTTGACTCCGTCGACCTCGGCAGCCAGGCCCTGGCGCACGGCGTCGGCCTGGCGTGGCCCGCTCGTCGTCAGCCCGACGGTCACGCCGTCGGCGGCGAGCGCGGCGAGCTCGGCGAGGACCGCGGTGTCGGCGAGCACCCCGGTGTCGAGCGTCGCGGAGTGGATCTGGTAGACGTCGAGCGCGTCGCCGAGCAGGGCGCGGGTCTCGGCGAGCTGGCGGCGCAGGGCGTCGACGCCGTGGTCCTTGACCTCGTGGACGGGGGCGTCGAGCCGCCACCCTCCCGTGTAGCGGTAGCCCCACTTCGAGGCGACGGTGACGTCGTCGGGCGCGCGGTCGGCGAGCCAGGTCGCGAGGAAGGCCTCGGCGCGGCCGTAGGAGCGCGCGGCGTCGAGGTAGCGCACCCCACGGGCGTAGGCGGCGTCGAGCACGGCGTGGGTGACGGCCTCGAGCGCCTCCACCGAGCGGTCCTCTCCGAGGTCGGCGTCGCGGCCGGGGGTGAGGTAGGCGGGCCGGCCGACTGCGGCGAGGCCGAGGCCGATCGGCGTGACGGGCAGGCGGGGCGCACCGGCGAGGAAGGGCTCCATGGCCCGGGCAGTCAAGCAGACCCCCCGGCGGCGGGCGAGACGGGGGCGGGACGCGGCGGGGGCACGGCGACCGCGCGGCGCACGCGTCCGTCGGTGACCTCGAGGGTGACCCGCCCGCCCTTGCGCACGCGCACGTCGTTGAGCGCGAGGCCGTCGCGGCCGACGAGCGTGGCGAGCAGGGCGGGGATGACGTCGCCGTGGCTGCAGAGCACGACGCGCCCGTCGACGGGCACGGTCGCGAGCTCGTCGACGACGGCGAGGGCGCGGCCCCCGAGCCAGGCCGAGGCCACCCAGGCGCTGCCACGGTCGTGCACCGGAAGGGTCCGCAGCTCGGCGAGGCGCTCGTCGAGGATCGGCGTCTGCCCGAGCGCCGCGGCCAGCGGCGCGACGGTCTCGGTGCAGCGCACGAGGGGGCTTGTGCGGATCGCCGCGATCGGCCCGCCGGCGCGCAGCTCGTCGACGAGCCGGCGCGCCTGCGCCTGCCCGGTGTCGTCGAGGGGCCGCTCGCGGTCCGACCCGCCGTTCCAGCGCTTGCGCGAGTGGGCCTTGGCGTGGCGGAGGACCTCGATGAGCACCTTGGCGACCTCGCGACGGGCCGGCGGCAGCAGGGCGAAGGCTAGCGCGCCCTCACGACAGCTCGGAGGCGAGGCCGTCGAGCACGGCCTTGGCGTCGCCGAAGAGCATGACGGTCTGGTCGGCCTCGAAGAGCGCGTTCTTGATGCCGGCGTAGCCCGGGGCGAGGCTGCGCTTGATGACGAAGACGCGGCGCGCCTTGCCGACCTCGAGGATCGGCATGCCGGCGATGGGGCTGCCGGGCTCGGTGTTCGCCGCGGGGTTCACGACGTCGTTGGCGCCGACGACGATGACCGCGTCGGTCTGGCTGAAGTCCTGGTTGATCTCGTCCATCTCGTAGAGGAGGTCGTAGGGCACCTCCGCCTCGGCGAGGACGACGTTCATGTGCCCGGGCATGCGCCCGGCGACCGGGTGGATCGCGAAGCGCACCGTCGCCCCGCGGGCCTCGAGGGCCTTGGCGACGTCGTAGGCGGCGTTCTGCGCGCGGGCGGCGGCCAGGCCGTAGCCGGGCACGATGATGACCGACTGCGCGTCCTCGAGGACCATCGCGGCTTCCTCGGCGTCGGCCGAGACGACGCCCTCGTACTCGGCGGCGTCGCCGCTCGGCGCGTCGGTGCCGTAGCCGCCGACCATGACGTTGAGCAGCGAGCGGTTCATCGCCGCGCACATGATCTGGGTGAGGATGAGCCCGGCGGCGCCGACGATCGTCCCGGCGATGATGAGGAGGTTGTTGGCGAGCGCGAAGCCGGTGGCCGCGGCCGCCAGCCCCGACAGCGAGTTGAGCAGGCTGATGACGACCGGCATGTCCGCGCCGCCGATGGGGGCGACGAGCACGAGCCCGGCGAGCAGGCTCAGCACGAGCACCCCGACGACGAGCCACGCGGCGAGGGTGGCGTCGTCGACGCCGAGGACCGCGACGCCGCCGAGGGCGAGCCCGCCGAGGACGAGCAGGCCCATGACCGCCCCGCGCACCGGGACCGTCGGCTGGCCCTTGATGGCCCCCCGGAGCTTGAGCTCGGCGATGATGCTGCCGCTGAACGTCGTCGCGCCGATGAGCACCGAGAGCACGAGCGTGGCCGCCGAGGTCGCGCCGAGCTCGTCGGCAGCGGTGCCCGCACCGGTGCGCTCGACGACGTTGAGCCAGAACAGCGAGAGCGCGACGAGCGCGGAGGCCGCACCACCGAAGCCGTTGAAGCGGGCGACGATCTCGGGCATCGCCGTGGCCTTGGCGCGCACCACGATCGCCACGCCCCCGGCGGCGCCGACCGCGAGACCGCCGGCGATCCAGCGGTAGTCGACGAGGCCCTGCTCGAGGAGGGTGAGCACGACGGCGAGGAGCATGCCCGCGGCCATGAGCGCGTTGCCGCTGCGGGCGGTGCGGATGCGGCTGAGGCGCTTGAGCCCGACGACGAAGAGCGCGACGGAGCCGAGCGCGAGGAGGGCGAGGACGTCGGCGCCCATCAGTTCCGCCTCGAGAACGTCGAGAGCATGCGGTCGGTGACGAGGAAGCCACCGACGACGTTGACCGTCGCGAGGACGAGCGCCGCAGTGCCGAGCAGCACGCTCGCGTCGGGGTCAGCGACGGTCACGAGGCTCAGCGCGCCGATGATCGTGATGCCCGACATCGCGTTCGCGCCCGACATCAGCGGCGTGTGCAGCGTCGGCGGCACCTTGTTGATGAGCTCGAAGCCGAGGAACGCGGCGAGCACGAAGACGTAGACGCTCACGAGCAGCGTCCCCATCAGCGGTCACCTCCTGCGAGGGTCTCTGCGGTGCGGTCGTGGGTGACCTCGCCGTCATGGGTGAGCAGCGCCCCGGCGACGACCTCGTCGTCGCGGTCGACGGCCACCGCGCCGTCGGTGACGAGCAGCCCCGCGAGGTTGGCGATGTTGCGGCCGTAGACCGCGCTGGCCTCGCCGGGCATGTGCGCGGGGAAGTCCTGCCCGGGGATGATGCGCACCCCGCCGTGCTCGACCTCGCCGGCGGGGTCGGTGAGCGCGCAGTTGCCACCGTCGGCGGCGGCGAGGTCGATGACGACCGAGCCCGGCGGCATCACCTCGACCATCTCGGCGGTGACGAGCTCGGGCGCGGGGCGTCCGGGGATCTGCGCGGTCGTGATGACGGCGTTGGCCTTGGCGAGCCGCTCGGAGAGCGCGCGACGCTGGCGGTCGAGGAAGTCCTCGCCGACCTCCTTGGCGTAGCCGCCCTCCCCGGTGGCGTCCTCGGCGTCGGGGACGTCGATGAACTCCCCGCCGAGGGAGGCGACCTCCTCGCGCGCGGCCTCGCGGATGTCGGAGACGTAGACGAGCGCGCCGAGACGCTTGGCGGTGGCCACCGCCTGCAGGCCCGCGACGCCGGCGCCGAGCACGACGACGGTGGCCGGGCGGATCGTGCCCGCCGCGGTCATGAAGAGCGGGAAGTACTTGTCGAGGGCGTAGGCGGCGACGATCACCGCGCGGTAGCCGGCGATGTTCGCCTGGCTCGACAGCGCGTCGATCGACTGCGCGCGGCTGATGCGCGGGACGAGCTCCATCGCCAGGGTCGTCACGCGACGCCGCGCGAGCTCGGCGACGATGTCGAGGTTGCGGTGCGGGGCGAGGAAGCTCAGCAGCACCGTGCCCTCGGCGAGCCGACCGACCTCCTCGAGGCTCGGCGGCGCGACGCGCGCGACGAGGTCGGCCTCGGCGACGGCGTCGGCGTCGGCGATCGTCGCGCCGGCCTCGCGGTAGGCATCGTCGTCGTGGTGGGCGTGCGCGCCGGCGCCGGTCTCGACGGTGACGTCGAGGCCGAGCGCGGCCAGGCGCCCCACCGACTCCGGCGTCGCCGCGACACGGCGCTCGCCGGGCGCCGTCTCGCGCACCACCATCAAGACCGCCATCGATCACCTCCGCAGTGGCCACTGCCGCTCGTGCGAGGCGCAACGGTAGCGGCCTGCCCGCCGGCAGGCGAGCCCCCGGTGCGCTCAGTCGATCTCGTGGCGCTCGCGCCAGGCGCGCAGCAGGGCGACGCGACGCCGCCCCTCCCCGGCCGCGAAGGCGCAGACGCCGGGGCCGGCGCAGGCGGGCGTGCCGCGGTCGTTGGCCACGTCGTAGCCGCAGTCGGGGCAGACCGGGTCGAGCTCACGGGGGATGAACGGGCAGCGGGGCTGGTGGCAGGCGCGGAACCCGCGGCCCGACAGCGGGTCCATGCGGCAGTCCGGGCAACGCTCGAACTCCAGGGCCCGGAAGCGCGACGCCGGCGTCGAGGCGCGCGAGCGGCTCGACGGGCTCCGCCCGTTCGCGCTCACCACGCACCTCCCTCCACCGGCGCCCGGCCACCTGCGCCGGCCTCGGCGGCGCACCGCGTCGGTCTCGCACCCTGCGCGGCCGCCGCGCCGTCCGCCGGGCCGAGCGACCCGCCGCCGAGAGGACCCGCGACCCCCGCGGCGCGGGGCACTAGCCTGCGGCGGATGGCCACGACCCCCGATGCCGGCGCGCCGGGCCTCACCAGCCGCCTGGCCGACCGCGTGCCCGCCCCCGCGCTCTTCGTCGTCGGCGCGACGTCGATGTACCTCGGCGCCGCGCTCGCGGTCGGGATGTTCGCGGTGATGCCCGCCCCGGGGGTGGCGTGGCTGCGCACCGTCGGCGCCGCGCTCGTGCTGCTGGCCTGGCGGCGGCCCTGGCGCGGGCAGTGGGACCGCCGGCGCCTCCTGCTCGTCGCGGCCTTCGGCACCGCCCTGGCGGCGATGAACCTGAGCTTCTACCTCGCGATCGAGCGCCTGCCGGTCGGCACCGCCGTGGCCATCGAGTTCCTCGGGCCGATCGTCGTCGCCGCCGCCGGCAGCCGCTCGCGACGGCAGGTCACCGCCCTCGTCCTCGCCGTCGGCGGGATCGCGCTGCTCGCCGACGTGCAGTGGGAGGGCTCGCCGGCCGGCGTCGGCTTCGGCCTGCTCGCCGCGGGCTTCTGGGCGCTCTACATCCTGCTCGGCTCGGCGGTGGCCCGCCGCGGCGCCGGCGTCGACTCCCTCGCGGTCGGCATGGCCCTCGGCGCGCTCGCGATCGCGCCGATCGCCGCGCCCGCCGCGACGCCGGCGCTGGCCGACGCCGCGCTGCTCGCCACGGGGCTGTCCCTCGGCGTGCTCTCCAACGCCGTGCCCTACGCCCTCGACCAGGTCGTCCTGCGCCGTGTCGGGCCCTCGACGTTCGCGCTGCTCATCGCCCTGCTGCCGGCCACCGCGGCGGTCGTCGGCTACCTCGTGCTCGGGCAGGTGCTCGCCGCCGCGGAGATCGCCGGCATCGGCCTCGTCATCGCCGCCGTGGCCGTGCGCGGCGCGCGCTGAGGCCCGCGCCGACGTGACCCCGCCGAGGCTGGGGCCGCGGCGCGAGGGCGGGGCGCAGGCGTGCCCGGCTCAGGCGTCGGTCGTCGGTCGGCGTGCGCAGGAGCTTGTGGGCCTCGTTGACGAGGATCATCGACAGCGAGGCCAGGACGATCGAGCCCCAGGCGGCCGCGTCGATCGGCTCGACGCGCAGGACGAACTGCGTCGCCGGCAGGTAGAGCGCGCCGACGTGGACGCCGAGGGCGAGCGGCGCAGGCTGCGGGCGTTGAGCAGGTGCACGCCCATGCAGACGACCATCGTCGAC
>JAWOAS010000071.1:0-15791 GCA_046498405.1 Egibacteraceae bacterium | reverse complement strand
TCACCGTCCCAGTCCCGCCGCCCCGGCTGACCCTTAGGGTCTCCGAGCACCCTAAGGGTCTCCCACCGTCTGTCCCTCACCTTCCCCGTACACCTACCCCGCTTGACAAATCATCGGCAGCATCAACGGGAGCGAGACGGCCAACAAGGTCAACCGCGAGATGGCGCTCCAGGTGCGCTCCACAGCCCTGTTCAACTATCTCCACGCCATGTTCGAGTACGACTGGGACCATCGCCAGCCATGACACCAGCCATGATGTGGGCGGGGAGCACTCCCACGACGGCGGGCTCAAGCGCGGCGTCGACGAGGCGGCCTTCACCGCGCTCGTCAAGCACACCTACCGGGTGCTGCTGACCCGCGGCCTCAAGGGCTGCTACCTCCACGTCACCGACGAGCCGACCCGCGACTTCCTCGAGAGCCGCATCGACCACCAGGCGCTGCGTGAACTCGCCGCCGAGGAGGCCGCCCGCTACCGACAGGACCGATGATGCGCGAGGACCCGCTGCGCGCGCTCGCCGCCGAGCTCCGCGGCTTCGCCGCCGAGCGGGACTGGGAGCGCTTCCACACCCCGAAGAACCTCGCCATGGCCCTGGCCGCCGAGGCCGGCGAGGTCCTCGAGCTCTTCCAGTGGCTGACCCCCGAGGAGGCCGCGGCGCTCAGCGACGGCCCACGCGCCGGGGAGGTCGCCGACGAGCTCGCCGACGTCCTGCTCTACCTCGTGCGCCTCGCCGACGTCTGCGACATCGACCTCGCCGAGGCCGCTGGGGCCAAGCTCGAGCGCAACGCCCGCCGCTTCCCGCCCGAGCGCGTCCGCGGCCGCGCCGACGTCCCGCCGGGTGACGCTCACACCGCCAGCCGGGCGCAGACCGAGGACGGGTCCTGAGATGACCTCGCCTCAGGCGCGATGACCGCGGGGGGTGGCACCGCACCGGCCCCTGGCGGGCGGGCGCAGGCGCGCCGCGGGCTCGCCCGGGCCGTCGACGTCGCGCTCGAGGGCACCGTCGTGCTCTCGTTCACTCGTGTCGGCTCGGCGGTGCGCTCCCGCCTCGACGGCTGGACCGACCCTGCGGCGCTGCCCGGCGCGGGCCGCCGCGTCGTCGTCACCGGCGCGAGTTCAGGGATCGGCCACGCCGCGTCGGCGACGCTGCTCGCCGCCGGTGCGGAGGTCCTGGCCACCGCCCGCGACGAGGCCAAGGCCGAGCACATGCGGGCGACCCTCGCCGCCGACGGCGGCCGCGAGGCCGCAGGCCGCCTCGACATCGGGGTCCTCGACCTCGCCCGGCTCTCCAGCGTCGAGGCGTTCGCCGACGCGCGGCTCGCCGACGGCCGCCCGATCGACGCGCTCGTGCACAACGCCGGCGCGCTGCTGCGTGAGCGCGAGATCACCGTCGACGGGCTCGAGCGCACCTACCAGGTCCACGTCGCCGCCCCGTTCCTGCTGACCGCGCGGCTGCTGCCGCTGCTGGCCGCGGGCCGGGTCGTGACCGTGACCTCCGGGGGGATGTACGGCGCCAAGCCCGTCGCCGCGCTCGTCGACTCGCCCGACCGCTACCGCCCGCTCGTGGCCTACGCCCGCGCCAAGCGCGCGCAGGTCACGCTCACCGCGGAGTGGCAGCGCCGACTCGGTGGCGCGGGCCCGACCTTCCACGTCGCCCACCCTGGCTGGGCCGACACCCCGGGCCTCGCCGGCTCGCTGCCGGGCTTCCGCCGCGCGGTCGGCCCGCTGCTGCGTGACGCCGGCGAGGGTGCCGACACGGTCGTGTGGCTCGCCCTGGCCGACGAGCCGGTCGCCGAGCCCGGGCGGCTGTGGCACGACCGCCGGCCCCGGAACGAGCACCGCCTGCCGGTCACCCGGCCCGACCCCGGCGAGGCCGACGCGCTGTGGCGGCGGCTCTGCCGCGACACCGGCGCCGACCCTCTCGCTGGGACCTGAGCAGACGGCTCAGCGGGCGAGGGCGAGGCCGCAGACGGCGTAGCCGTCGCGCTCGGTGACCGCGACCGGCTCGACGACGATCGGGGCGGCGAAGCCCGGCGCGTCGGTGACGAAGGTGTGGAACTCCCCGCGCTCCCCGCACGGGTCGACGCCGTCGGGCAGGTCGGCCAGCAGCGCGGCGTCGTAGGCGCGGCCAGCCAGCCACGCCGGGGCCTGGGCGGTGTCGACGCAGGTCAGCGTCGCGGCGATGCCGGTCTCGAGTAGCATCCCGGCGAGGTCGGGGGTGGCCGCGTCCCACAGCGGGAAGCGGGCGGACAGCCCGGCGCCGGCCACGAGCGCCTCGCGGTAGGCGCGGACGTCGGCCAGGGCGAGGTCGCCGAAGGCCACCGCGGTGACCGCCTCGGCGGCGGCGGCCGCCAGCGCGGGGGCCAGCGCCGCCTCGTAGTCGGCGTTGGGGCAGGGCTCGGGCAGGCTGAGCACGTGCAGCGGCAGCCTGAGCGCCTCGGCCTGCGCGGCGATGAGGTCGACGCCGACCTCCTGGTAGGGCACGACGCCGCGGGCGGCGCTGGCCGTCGTGAGCAGGCCGGCAACCTCGACATCGGGGTCGGCGCGCAGCCGCTCGAGGGCGAGGGCGGCGTCCTTGCCCCCGCTCCAGCTCATCCACGTCCGCTCGACGCCCATCACGGCCTCCTGTCCGGCAGCCCGACCACCTCGGAGGCCAGCATCGCAGGCGGTGGAGCGCTGCGGGCCCGCCTGCGTGCGCGAGACTCGGGGGCGTCGCCGTCTGTGTGGAGTGCCGTGCCCCGCCTGCTCGCCCTCGCGCTCGCCCTGCTCCTGCTCGCTGCGTGCGAGCCCGGCGGGGCCTCCGCCCCGTCGGCCGCCGGCGGGTCGGGGAGCAGCGAGGGGTCCGAGGCCGGTGGGCCCGCACCCGCCGCGGAGGCCGACGCCGCCGACGAGGGCTCCGAGGGCGACGACGGGGGCGAGGCGCCGGCGGCCAGCGGGGCCGACGACGTCGGCCTCGAGGTCGTCTTCCTCGATGTCGGACAGGGCGAGGCCACGCTCGTGCGCACCGGGCAGGCGACGCTGCTCGTCGACACCGGCCGGCACGACCGCAGCGACCTGCCGGCGCTGCTCGAGCAGCGGGACGTCACCGCGATCGACGTCGTCGCCGTCACCCACCCCCACGCCGACCACGTCGGGCAGGTCGACGCCGTCCTCGACGACCTCGACGTCGACGAGGTGTGGTTCAGCCCCGCCGACCACGACACCCAGACCTTCGAGCGCGCCCTCGACGCCCTCGAGGCCGCCGACGTCGCCTACGCCGAGCCGGCCGCAGGCGAGGTCTACGACGTCGCCGACGTCACCGTCGAGGTGCTCGGCCCCGACGAGGCCGCCGACCCCGGCGATCTCCACGACAGCGGGCTCGTGCTGCGCGCCCGTGCCGGGGACGCCTCGGTGCTGCTCACCGGCGACGTGGAGACCGCGACCGAGCGCCGGCTCGTCGCCGGGCCGCACGCCGACTGGCTCGACGCCGACCTCCACCAGGTCGGCCACCACGGGTCCTCGACGTCGACGAGTCCCGCGTTCCTCGACGCCGTCGACCCCGAGGTCGCCGTCGCGAGCTACGGGCTCGACAACCCCTACGGCCATCCCCACGCCGAGGCCGTGCGACGGCTCGAGGCCTCCGGCGTCGCCCTCTACGGCACCGGCGCCCACGGCAGGGTCACCGCGCGCCACGACGCCGACGGCTGGTCGGTGGCCACCGAGCGCGACGGCGAGGTCCGCCCCGGCGAGGGGCAGGACGACGATGACCGCTGAGGCCGGGACCCCCGAGGGGGAGGACGAGGATGACCGCTGAGTCAGGGCACCCTGCCGTCGTCGACCGTGTCGTCGACGACGCGGGGGGCAGGGCCCTCGCGGTCCTGCTCGTCGGCGAGGACGAGCGCGAGGTCGTCGTGCCGGCGTCGATGCTCGGCGACCTCGCCGAGCCGGGCCGGCGGCTGCGGGTCGACCTCGACGCCGCCGGTGACCTCGCCGCTGCCCGGACCGACGCGGCCGCCAGTGCCGCGGCGGCGGCGCGTCGCGAGGAGCGCGAGGCCCGCCGGGGCCGGCTTGCCGCACGGCGGCCGAGCCGTCGCCGGCGCTGATCCCTGCGGCTCGAGGGTGTCCTGCCAAGGGCGTCGGGGTGGCGCGGCCGCGCCGACCTCACTCGGGGCTGGCCTGCGGGTGGGCCTCCGGCGGCGGCGGTCCGGTGCTGGCCGCTGATGGCGGGCTTGCCGGCGCCAGCCCCCGGCGGTCGGCGAGGATCGCGGCCATCGCCTCGGGGCTGACCGGCGGGGAGAAGAGGAAGCCCTGGACGATCCCGCAGCCGAGCTCGGCGAGCGCGGTGAGCTGTGGCCGCGTCTCGACCCCTTCGGCGAGGGTGCGCAGGCCCATCTTCGACAGCAGCGCGAAGGCGCCGGCCACGAGAGGGTCGTGCCTGCCCCCGGCCTCGAGTCGCCGCACGAAGGAGCGGTCGATCTTCACGATGGCCACGGGCAGTTCGTGGAGATGGCGCAGCGAGGAGTACCCGGTGCCGAAGTCGTCGAGGGCGATGACCACCCCGAGCTTGGCGAGGGCCTCCAGCGCCCGTTGCGCCGAGGCGAGGTCCCGCAGCACCGCGTTCTCGGTGACCTCGACGCAGAGCTGCTGCGGCGCGAGGCCGTGCTCGTCGAGCAGCCCGGCGAGGTCCTCGACGAGCCCCTCGTCCTCGAGGTCACGCGAGGAGAGGTTGAGGGAGAGCTGGGGGGCGCCGAGCGGCTGCCAGCGCGCGGCCTGGGCGATCGCCTCGCGTCGCACCCAGCGGCCGATCGCGGCGATGAGACCGCTGTCCTCGGCTACGGCGAGGAAAGCGCCGGGCTCGAGCTCGCCGCGGTCGGGGTGCTGCCAGCGCAGCAGGGCCTCGGCGCCGAGCACCTGCCCGTCGGCCACGGCGACCTGCGGCTGGTAGGCGAGGTGGAGCTCACCCCGCTCGAGGGCGCGCTCGAGCCCGCTGCGCAGCCCGAGCCGGCGCTCGACGTCGTCGCGCAGGGTGTCGTCGAACACCTCGACGCGTGCGCGGCCCCGCGCCTTGGCCCGGTACATCGCCGTGTCGGCCCAGCGCAGCAGCTCACCGGCGGCCACGCGGTCGGTGGCCACCGCCAGGCCGATGCTGACGGTGATCCGCACGAGGTGCCCCTCGAGGGCGAAGGTGGCGCGCATCGACTCGAGGAGACGTGAGGCCAGGCCGGCGGCGGCGTCGTGGGCATCGAGGCCCTCGCAGAGCACGACGAACTCGTCGCCGCCGAAGCGCGCGATCGTGTCGCCGGGGCGCACGAGAGAGGCGAGGCGGGCCGCGACCTCAACGAGCAAGGCGTCGCCGACGTCGTGGCCGAGGCCGTCGTTGATGAGCTTGAAGTCGTCGAGGTCGAGGAAGACCACGGCGATGCGACCGTCGACGCGGCTCAGCCGGTCGAGGGCGAGCTGGGTCCGGTCGAGCAGGAGCGTGCGGTTGGCCAGACCGGTCAGGGGGTCGCGCAACGACTGCTCCCGCAGCGACGCCTGGGCCTCGATGCGCCCCGCGGCCGCGCCGAGCACGTCGGAGACGGCCTCGAGGAGGACGCCCTCCTCCTCGGTGAGCTCCCGCGGGGGGATCACCCCCACGACGAGCGCCCCGTAGGCGCCCCGCGGGGTGCGGATGGGCGTGGCCACCACCGCCGGTGCGCCGGCCGCGGGGCAGGGCTCGTCCACGGCGCGGGCAGCCTGCGCCTCGGCGTGGCGCAACGCGCGGCGGCCGACCTCGAGGATCTCGGCGGGCGTCGCCTCGGCGCCCCAGCCCCGTCGCGCCGGCACGTGGAGGTCGTCGGGGGACTGTCGTGCGACCACCGCCGCGCCAGCGACCTCGAGGGTGTCGGACAGCAGGGTGACGGCGTCCTCGAGCAGCGGATCGAGGGCCTCGGCGGCCACGGCGAGGGCGGCGAGGGCGGCGAGGCGCTCCTGCTGGGCGAGCTTGGCGTCGAGGGCGTCGTGGGCCGCGCGCAACGGGGTGAGGTCGCGGGTCACCGCGAGCACCCCGTGATCGCCCCTTGGCGGTCGCGCTCGGCGATGACGCGGGACTGCATCGCGCGCGGGCGGTCGACGGTGGCCAGCTCGGCCTCGACGGTGCGTGGCTGGCCGGAGTCGAGGACGGCGGCCAGCGCCTCCTCCCAGCGCGCGGCCAGCGCCGGCGGCAGGCTGACCTCGGCGATCGTGCGCCCGAGGAAGTCCCCGCGCGCCTGGCCGGTGGTGGCCAGGACCGCCTCGTTGACGTAGCGGTGGCGCAGCCCGGTATCGAAGCTCGCGACGAGGTCGGGGGAGTCGTCGAGCAGCGTCGTCAGGCGCTGTGCCCGCCGCTCGGAGACCCGGCGGCCCTGCTCGAGGCGCACGATGAGGACGAGCACGGCCGCGCCGAGCGCTGCCACGAGCGCGAGGGCGGCGGTCCGTAGGCGGTCGAAGGCCGCCGAGGCCTGCTGGGCCTGAGCGCCCGCCTCGGCGCGGTGGGCGTTGCGCAGCTCCGCCAGGGCCACGCCCAGCGGGGTGAGCTGCGCGCCGAGGTCAGCGGCACCGTCGACGAAGGCCGCCCGGCCACCCCCGGCCGCGAGGGAGCGCAGCTCGTCGAGCCGGGCGTCGGCCTGCCCCAGGCGCTCGTCGATCTCGGCGACGAGTCGAGCCTGCTCCAAGGGCGGCAGGGTCCGGCGGTAGCCCCGCCACTGCACCGCGGCGTCGGCCTGTGCCGCGGCGATGCCCTCGGCAGCCGCCGCGGGGCTGAGGCTGCCCCGCTCGACATCGGTGACCGCGGCCCGCACGCTCAGGGTGTAGGCATCGGCGATGCGGGACAGCCGCGCGAGCTGGGCGAGGTCCTCGCCGTGGCGCAGCCGCGTCTCGCGCTCGAGGGCGTCGAAGAGCGACCACGACAGGCCGCCCGCGGCCACGAGCGCGACGACGGTGAGCGCGAGACCCCAGGCGAGCCGCCGCCTCGGGGTCGCGCGCTCCTGGAGGTCCCCCGACCTGCCGGTGCGCATGCCCCACCGTGGCGGTGCGGCGGGGCGTGCGCCACGGCCGAAGGACCCGGCTCGCGGGGTCGAGGGGGACCGGGGCGGCGACGGCGCCCGCGACCGCCGTACAGTGGCGTCCTCACCGCTGGTGGGCGAGCCCGAGCCCCCGGCCCCTCACGCTCGGAGAGCCCCCTTGGCGCGTCGCTCTGACCTGCGCAACGTCGCGATCATCGCCCACGTCGACCACGGCAAGACCACGCTCGTCGACGCGATGCTGTGGCAGTCGGGCACGTTCCGCGTCAACGAGGACGTCGCCGAGCGCGTCATGGACTCCGGTGACCTCGAGCGCGAGCGCGGCATCACGATCCTCGCGAAGAACACCGCCGTGGAGGTGCCCTCCGAGCAGGGGACGGTGACCGTCAACGTCGTCGACACCCCCGGCCACGCCGACTTCGGCGGGGAGGTCGAGCGCGCGCTCGCGATGGTCGACGGGGCGCTGCTGCTTGTCGACGCCTCCGAGGGGCCGCTGCCGCAGACCCGCTTCGTCCTGCGCAAGGCGCTCGAGCGGGGCCTGCCGGTCCTCGTCGCCGTCAACAAGATCGATCGCCCCGACGCGCGCATCGCCGAGGTCGTCGACACGACCTACGACCTGCTCATCGACCTCGGCGCCGACGACGACCAGATCGACCTGCCGGTGCTCTACACCAACGCCAAGGCCGGCACCGCCACGCTCGACCCCGACGAGCCCGGCAGCGACCTCGGCCCGCTCTTCGCCGCGCTGCTCGAGCACGTGCCCGCGCCCGAGCACGACCCCGAGCACCCCTTCCAGGCGCTCGTGACCAACCTCGACGCCTCCCCCTACCTCGGGCGCCTGGCCCTGTGCCGGGTCCAGCACGGCCGGGTCGCGCGCGGCGAGACCATCGCGTGGTGCCGGCGCGACGGCAGCGTCGAGCGGATGCGCCTCACCGAGCTCTACCGCACCGAGGCCCTCGAACGGGTCGCCGCCGAGGGGGCCGGCCCGGGCGACCTCATCGCCGTGGCCGGCATCGAGGAGGTCACGATCGGCGAGACCCTCGCCGACGCCGCGGACCCCCGGCCGCTGCCGCTGCTCACCGTCGACGAGCCGAGCCTCGGCATGACCCTCGGGGTCAACACCTCGCCGTTGGCCGGACGCGACGGCGACAAGGTCACCGCGCGGCTCATCGACGCGCGGCTGCGCGCCGAGCTCGTCGGCAACGTCAGCCTGCGGGTGGTGCCCACCGAGCGACCCGACACCTGGGAGGTGCAGGGCCGGGGCGAGCTCCAGCTCGCCGTGCTCGTGGAGACCCTGCGCCGGGAGGGCTTCGAGCTCACCGTCGGCAAGCCCCGGGTCGTGACCCGTCGCGTCGACGGCGAGGTCCACGAGCCGTTCGAGCACGTGTCCATCGACGTGCCGCAGGACTACCTCGGCGTCGTCACCCAGCTGCTGGGGCTGCGCAAGGGCCGACTCCAGCAGATGGTCAACCACGACGCCGGCTGGACGCGCCTGGAGTTCCGGGTGCCCGCACGCGCGCTCATCGGCTTCCGTACCGAGCTGCTCACCGAGACCCGCGGCACGGCGATCCTCCACCACGTCTTCGACGGCTACGAGCCCTGGCAGGGGGAGCTGCGCACGCGGCCCAACGGCTCGCTCGTCGCCGACCGCTCCGGCAGCGCCACGCAGTTCGCCCTCCTCGGGCTGCAGGACCGCGGCCAGCTCTTCATCGCCCCCGGCACCGAGGTCTACGAGGGGATGATCATCGGCGAGAACGCCCGCGCCGACGACCTCGACGTCAACCCCACGAAGGAGAAGAAGCTCACGAACGTGCGCTCGGCCACCGCCGACGAGCTCGTGCGCCTCGCTCCCGCGCGGCAGCTCTCCCTCGACCAGGCCCTCGAGTTCATCCGCGAGGACGAGGCCGTCGAGGTCACGCCCTCCTCGGTGCGGCTGCGCAAGGTCGAGCGCTCGGCCACCTCCCGGGGGCGCGCAGCCAAGCGGGCGAAGCAGGGCCAGGCCCCCGTCTGAGCGGCGGGCGGCGCCACCCCCGGCGCGCAGCGGGTCGCGACACGGGGGTCATCCGTGCGCTCAACGCACGTTTGATCGCGCCCCGCAAGGCCATTCGGCAGGCCTCTGCAGGGCCGTCCACCAGCGGGAAGTAGGGTCCAAATCATTCCTCGCGACGAGACATCGTCGGGCGTCATCACCTATGGTGCGAGGACCTACGTTAGGAGGTCCACTCATGGAGAAGCGCCGGCTCGCCTCGATCGCCGCGATCACCCTCGGCGTCATCCTCATCCTCGGTGGCATCGCCACCTGGACGATCGTCAGCAGCACCCTCGCCGAGCAGCGGATCACGACCCCCGATGACGCCTGCCTGCCGGGGCGGGACGTCACCGGGCCGTTCACCGCCTACTGCCAGGCCGACATCATCCAGCAGCACGCCCTCGAGTCCACCGACGGGCAGACCTACGCCGAGCTCGAGCGCGACGACCCCCTGCGCGACACCGCGATGAACGCCTCGTTCCTCCAGGCGTCGCTGTTCACCTCCGTCCTCGCCTTCGGGGTCTCGGCGATGGCCGCGGCGGTCGGCGTGCTCTTCGTCCTCATCGGGCTCGGCATGCGTGACGTCAGCGAGCACCTCATCGACGAGGAGGAGCACGAGCGCACCGGCGCCTCCGTGTGAGGGCTGCGCGGCCATGACCCACCCCGGTCGTCCCGCTCGCGGCGGGACGACCGGCCCACGACGTGACGGTGCCCTCCGGCCAGACTGCAGCCTCGCTCCAGGGGACCCTTGTGGAGCGACGCCGCAGTGAACGCTCCACGCACCGGCCTCCTGCGCGAGTGCCGGTCGCCGCCGTGGGAGGGAGAGGCACGATGATGCGACGCCCCGACCCGGTGGCCGCCACGTGTCTCGCGCCGGCAGAGGCCCAGGTCCCCCAGCCCTCGGCCCTGCACGCCCTCGTGGTCTATCCCGAGGAGACCTACCCCGCCGCCGAGGTCGCGGGCTTCCTCGCGCCGGCCCTCGTCGAGGGCTCGACCGCGCTCGTCGTGGCCACCACGACACACGGCGAGGAGATCCTCGCGGCGCTTGGCCGTCGTGGCGTCGACGTCGCGCGGGCCCGCCGCGAGGGCCGCCTCGTCGAGCTCGACGCCGTGACGGTCCTCGCCGAGCTGCGGGCCGACGGGCCGATCGATGCCGCGGCCTTCGGCGAGGTCGTCGGTCCCCGGCTCGCCGCGCTGCCCGCCGACGGCAGCGGACGGGTCTTCGGCGAGCTCGTCGGGCTGCTCGCCGAGGAGGGCGACGTCGGTGGCGCGGTCGACCTCGAGCGCATCTGGAACGCCGCGATGGTCGGCCGCGACTTCGGGCTGTGCTGTGCCTACCCCTCGACCGCGTTCGCCGGTGAAGAGGGCGCGGCGGCGCTCGCCGACGTCGAGGAGGCCCACGGCAGGATCCTCACCGGGGCGACTCCCGCTGACCGCGGGGCCTCGACCCGGCCCCGCGCGGCCGAGCCCTCCGCTGGCGCGGGCCGTGGGGTGGCCGGTGAGCCGACCGGGACCTGGCCGTCGACGTTCGCGGGGGTCTTCGAGGCCTCCGAGGACGCGATGCTCGTCTTCGACGACGAGGGTCGCTACCGCGACGCCAACCCCGCGGCCTGCCGGCTGCTCGGCCGCTCCCGCGAGGAGGTGTGCGGGCTGCGGGTCGGTGACCTCACCCCGGCCGAGATCGACCCCGAGCCGGTGATGCGCGCGTTGCGCGAGCAGGGCGAGCTGCGCGGGGCCTACGCGCTGCGCCGGCCCGACGGCAGCGTCGTCGACGTCGCGTTCCGCGCCAGTGCCTGGGCGGCCCCCGGGCGCCATCTCTCGACCCTGCGCGACCTCACGCCCGACGACGACACCGTCGGGGGGCGGGCGCGCGAGGCGGCGCGCCACCGCGAGCTCGCCGCCTGGGCCGGCGGCGTGGCCCACGACATGACCAACCTCCTCACCGGCGTGCGCGGCTACGCCGAGCTCGGCCCCGAGAGCGCCGAGAGCGAGGAGGTCCGGGCGCTGCTGCGTGAGATCGTCGCGCTCGCCGAGCGCGGCGGGGTCCTCACCGAGCGCCTCGGCCGCGGCACCGAGCGCGACGTGGCCGCCACGAGCAGCGTGCCGGTGGCCAAGGCGGTCCAGGCCGCCTCACCCCGCCTCGAGCGGCTCCTCGGCGCCGAGGTCGGCCTCGCGATCGATGTGCCCGGGGACCTGCCCTGCGCGGCGATCGACGCCGCCGACCTCGAGCGTGCGCTCGTCAACCTCGTCGCCAACGCCGCCGAGGCGATGCCCGAGGGCGGGACCGTGGCGATCCGCGCTCGCCATGCCTCCGCGGCCCACGTCGTCGCGCCGCGCTACGACACGACCCGAGAGCCCAGCGGGCCGCTGGGGGACTGGATCGAGCTCGTCGTCGACGACGACGGCGTGGGGATGGACGGCGAGGTCCGCCGCCGCGCCTTCGAGCCGCTCTTCACGACGAAGCCCGACCGCGCCGGCGTCGGCCTCGGCCTCGTCAGCGTCGACAGCGTCGTGCGCGCCGCCGGTGGACGCGTCGAGCTCACCTCGGTCCCCGGGGAGGGCACGCGGGTCCGCCTGCTTCTGCCGGTCGCCGGCTGACCGAGGGCAGGGCCACCCCGTGCAGGCCGGGGGGTGGGCACCTACGATCAGGCGCGACCCTTGCCCGTGGCCCCGCTCGAGGGGCTCGGGCGCCGCCGACGTGGAGGCGCGACGTGACCCAGGCTGCCGGCCCCGACCCCTTCGACGCCACCGGCGCGAGCTTCAGCGCGACGCTGCGCGAGACCGCGCCGGAGGCCCTCGAGGGCCGCTTCGAGGGGCCGGTGCCCGACCACGTCGACGGCACGACGGTGCTCGCGGTGACCTACGACGGCGGCGTCGTCATGGCCGGTGACCGTCGCGCGACCGCGGGCAACGTCATCTCCAAGCGCGACATGCGCAAGGTCTTCCCCGCCGACGACTGGTCGGCGGTGGCCGTCAGCGGCGCGGCCGGCCCGTCGATGGAGCTCGCGAAGGTCTTCGCCACCGAGCTCGAGCACTACGAGAAGGTCGAGGGCTTGCCGCTGTCGCTCGAGGGCAAGGCGAACAAGCTGGCGCAGATGGTGCGGGCGAACCTGCCGATGGCGATGCAGGGCCTCGTCGTCGTGCCCCTCTTCGCCGGCTTCGACCTCAAGGAGCGATCGAGCCGCATCTACGAGTACGACGGCGTCGGCGGCCGCTACGAGGAGCGTCGCTTCGCCACGACCGGCTCCGGCGGCCGCGACGCCCGCGGCAGCCTCAAGGCCCGCTACACCGACGGCCTCGAGGCCGACGAGGCGATCGACGTCGCGATCCACGCGCTGTGGGACGCCGCCGACGAGGACGCCGCCACCGGCGGCCCCGACGTCGTGCGTGGCATCTTCCCGCTCGTGGCGGTCATCGACCGCGACGGCTACCGCGAACTCGACGCCGAGGTCGTCGCCGACCGCGTCGAGGCCGTCGTCTCGAGTCGGCGCCTGTGACGAGACCGAGCCCACCCCGACGACCGCGTCGGACCGACGAGGAGCGCCCGCCGTGTCGATGATGCCCTACGTCAGCCCCGAGCAGCTCATGAAGGACCGGGCGGACTACGCCCGCAAGGGCATCAGCCGGGGCAAGTCCGTCGCCGCGGTCCGCTACCGCGAAGGGCTGCTCTTCGTGGCCGAGAACCCCTCGGCGACACTGCACAAGGTCTCGGAGATCTACGACCGCGTCGCCTTCGCCGCGGTCGGCAAGTACAACGAGTTCGAGCTCCTGCGTCGACAGGGCATCCGCCTCGCCGACGTCACCGGCTACCAGTACGCCCGCGAGGACGTCACCGGCCGCTCGCTGGCCAACGCCTACGCCACCGCCCTGGGCTCGGCGTTCACCGAGTCGCAGAAGCCCTTCGAGGTCGAGCTCCTCGTCGCCGAGGTCACCGACGACGACGTCGAGATCTACCACATCCTCTACGACGGCTCGATCGGCGACGAGGAGGGCTACGTCGCGATCGGCGGCTCCGCCGACGCGGTGCAGGCCCAGCTCGCCGAGCGCTACGACGACGACCTCGACCGCGACGGCGCGCTCGGCATCGCCCATGCCGCGCTCGCCGACGGCGACGGCCGCAGCCTCGAGGCCGCCAACCTCGAGGTCGCCGGTCTCGACCGCACGCGCGGCCGGCGCAAGTTCTTCCGCATGCCCACCGACGAGGTCGCCACCGCGCTCGAGCCGCTCACCCCCTAGCGGCCATCGGCGGCGGGCTCACCCGCCGTCGCCCGACAGCGCGCCGAGCTCGGCGCGGGGGACGAAGCGCACGAGGGCCCCGTCGTCGCTCCAGCCGACCGCGGCCTGCCCGGCGACGAGCCAGCGCTGCGACGACAGCCACCCCGGCGGGTCCGGCGTCGTCTGCCAGAGGCTCTCGTCGGTGTCGAGCACCGCGGCGCCGGTGCGCCCGCCGAGGGCGTCGCCCACCTGCGCGCCGCCCCAGACGAGGACCTCGCCATCGGTGCCCAGCGGGGTCACCGCCCCGCCGGCCACGGTGCTCCACCCCGGGCGGGTGGGCCGCCAGCGGTCGCGCTCGTCGAGGATGACGGCGTCCTCACCGTCCCAGACGACGACTGAGCCGGGCAGCACCGCGGCGCTCAGCGGTGGGGCAAGGCCGGGGTCGGCGAGCACCGTCCAGGCCTCGCCGTCGAGGCGGGCGACCTCGCCGTCGGCGCCGAGCAGGACGAGGATGCCACCCTGACCGGTGGCGACACCGGCGGGGCGCAGGCCCTGCGGCGGGTCGGGCAAGGCCTGCCAAGCACCGCTCGAGGCGTCGAGGCGCGCGACCGCACCGGGACTCGCGGCCACGGCGTCGGGGCCCGTGCCACGACCGAGGACGACCTCCCCCGAGCCCGCGCCCGGTGGCGCGTCGACGGTCTCCCAGGCGCCCGTGTCGAGGTCGTAGCGGGCCGCCGCGCCGCCCTCGCCGAGGACGAGGACCCCGTCCCCGGCGGCGGTCGCCGCGGGGGAGGGCCCGGCGGACACCGGCGCGGGCGGCAGCGGGGTCACCGCGCCCTCGGCGACGTCGACGACGAGGCCGTCGTCGCGCTGCTGTGCGCCGACCCGCCCGCCCCAGGCCACGACCTGGTCGCCGGAGGCCGCCACGGCGGGGGCGAGGCGGGCCTCGCCGAGCTCGAGGCGCTCCCAGCGGCCGTCGGCGCGCGGCGCGCCGGCCGGTGGCAGCGCGACGCCACCGTGACCGTGGGGCGACCACCGCGCCAGGCCGAGCGACGCGCCGCCGACATCGCCGACGACGACGAGGGCCTCGCCGGTCCACACCGCCCCGGCCTCGCCGACGAGGTCCGGCGCTGCGGCCAGCGGCTGCCAAGGGTCGTCGTCGGAGGGCAGCAGCGCCGCGGCGTCGGGCGCGCCGACGGCCCAGGCGAGGAGGCCGGCGGGGGTGGGCACGAGCTGGGGCTCGGCGCGCGCCACGGCCGCGGGCGCGCTCGTCAGCCGTTGCCAGCCGTCCCCGGGCGACCACGCGGCCGCGAGGTGGCTGCGGCCGCGGTCGTGGGTCGCGCCGACGGCGACGATCCTGCCCGAGGACGGCTCGGCGACCGCCCGCGGGGTCCAGTTGCCACGGCCCGGCAGCGGATCGGGCGCGCTCCACGACCCGCCGTCGTGGAGCGTCGCCGCGAGCTCGCGCCCGTCCTCGCTCGTCGCGCCGATGGCGACGAGCTCGTCGTCGAGCGCCGCGAGGGTGCGCACGTCGACGAGCGGGGGATCGGCACGGCGTGTCCATGAGCCGTCGGCGACGTCGTGGGCGGCCACGGCGGCGGTGCCGGCGACCTCGCCGGCCACGGCCACGCCGTCGGGTGTCACCGCGCTCGTCTGCCAGCGCCACCGTCCCGACGGCGCCGGGGCCAGCAGCTGCCAGCCCTCGCCGTCGTAGCGGGCGTGGGCGGTGGCGCCGTCCTCGTCGACGCCGCCGAGCACGAGGGCCTCCTCGCCGTCGCGGGCGTGCAGCACCGCCCCGGCGTCGTCGCGCACCGGCGCGTCGGGCAGCGCCTCGGCGCCCGAGTCCGGCTCGGCGGCGTCGAGCAGCGCCCCGTCGTCGCGCCAGCCCTCCTCGTCACGCCCGCCCCACACGAGGAGCCGCTCGCCGAGACGCGCGATACGGGGCGCGCGACGGGAGGGCACGCCGTCGATCGGGGTGGGCTCGGTCCACGAGCCGACCGGGCGCGCCGCCGCGGTGCGCGCCTCGGGCGCCTGCGGGCCGGCGGTCGGTGGGGCAGACGGGGTGGGATCGGCGTCGGGCTCGATGACGAGCCCCGGGGCGGCGTCGGGCTCCTCGTCGGGCTCCTCCTCCGGCTCCCCGCCGTCGCCGAGCAGCAGGGCCCCGCCGAGGGCCACGAGCGCGAGTGCGAGGGCGGCGACGACGATGCCGCGGGCGCCTCGTGGCCCCCGCGTGCTCGCGTGCTCCCAGTCGTCGCTCACCGGCGCGAGTGTGCCCCGGCGTCGGCGAGGCCGAACGCGAGGCGGCAGCGTCGGTCGCTGTGGCCCTCGGCGGGCGGGCCAGGCCGTAGACTGGGGGACCGCCGAGCGGAGGACGCCACGCATGCACCGCCGCATCTTCGGCCTCGAGGTCGAGTACGGCGTGACCTGCACCTTCCGGGGGCAGCGCCGGCTCTCCCCCGACGAGGTCGCGCGCTACCTCTTCCGGCGCGTCGTGTCGTGGGGCCGCTCCTCGAACGTCTTCCTCGAGAAC
>JAWOAS010000059.1:0-4808 GCA_046498405.1 Egibacteraceae bacterium | reverse complement strand
CATGACGAAGAAGTGATGCCAGACGCATTGGCTGGTTTAGCTGCATCAGCAGCTATTCAATTATCGGATGTTCCTTTTGAATGCCACGCGGGCGAGGTTGCGGTCGAGGCGGTACTTCGCCGCCCCCTCGGCCAGGAAGAACCCCCCGAGGAAGAGCATGAGCACGGGGTTGGCCAGCGCGGCGTAGAACTCCGCCACCGGCGGGGCCTCGAAGCCTGCCGGCAGGGGCAGCACCGTGGCGTCGGAGATGAGGAGGATCTCCCCGAAGATGATGAGCACCGCGGTGGCGTAGAGCGGCACTGCCTCGGTGATCCACAGCACGATGGCGGCGAGGAAGATGCCGAACATGCGGTGGCCGGCGGCGTCGAGCCCATCAGGCTGCAGCACGAGCGGCAGCAGGAAGGCTACGACGGCCAAGGGCAGGCCGAGCCGTTGGAGGAGAGTGCGGTCCTGTTCTTCGCTCATGTGGAGACCTGGCCTGGCAAGCGGGGCAGCCCGCGCGGACGGGACGGGGCGATGACCGAGGCCTGATTGTGCACATCATCGCGCCGAGCGCGAACCCGCTCCCCGCCGGGACCGCTGGACAGGCCTCGGCGGCTTCGCCTTCGGGGGTGGGTCGGCTTCGCCTTCGGGGGTGGGTCGGCTTCGCCTTCGGGGGTGGGTCGGCTTCGCCTTCGGGGGTGGGTCGGCTTCGCCTCCGGGGGTGGGTCGGCTTCGCCTCCGGGGCCCTCCGCGGCTACCCTGCGACGGCGAGTTGACGATGCCGCCCGCGAAGGCACGTCGACGACCACCGGCGTCCGCGGCGGCCGGGACGGCCGACCGAGCATCCCCGTCCAGGAGTTCCGCGTGATCAAGGCCCTGCGCACCTTCCGCGTCCAGCCGTCCCTGCCCGACGAGCTCGCCGGCCTCAACGAGCTCGCCGGCAACCTGCGCTGGGCATGGGACCGCCCTACCCGCGAGCTCTTCCGCTGGGCCGACCCCGAGGCGTGGGAGGCCACCGCGGAGAACCCCGTCGAGCTCCTCGGGCGGCTGTCGGCCGATCGCCTCGCCGAGCTCGCCGCCGACGAGGCCTTCCGCGCGGAGCTCGCCCGCCGGCAGGAGGACCTGCGCGCCTACCTCACCGGCGACCGCTGGGCGCAGCGCGAGGAGGTCCCACCACCGCGGGTGGCCTACTTCTCCCCAGAGTTCGGCATCACCCACGTGATGCAGACCTACTCCGGCGGCCTCGGCGTCCTCGCCGGCGACCACCTCAAGGCCGCGAGCGACCTCGGCCTTGACCTCGTCGGCGTCGGGCTGCTCTACCGCCACGGCTACTTCCGCCAGCTCCTCGACAGCGAGGGCTGGCAGCGCGAGTCCTACCCCGACCTCAACCCCCACGGCCTGCCGCTGACCCGCCTCGAGGTCGATGGCCAGCCGCGCAAGGTCATGGTGCGCCTCGCCGACCACTACGTCGCCTGCCAGATCTGGCGTGCCGACGTCGGGCGCATCCCCTTGCTCCTGCTCGACACCGACCTGCCGGAGAACTCCCACGAGGACCGCCAGGTCACCGACAAGCTCTACGGCGGCGACAACGAGCACCGGCTGCGCCAGGAGATCGTCCTCGGCATCGGCGGCGTGCGCGCCCTCGACGTCGCCCTCGAGGCCGGCGAGATCCCCGCCGCGCCGACGGTCTACCACTCCAACGAGGGCCACGCGGGCTTCCTCGGCCTCGAGCGCGTGCGCCGGCTCATCACCGCCGAGGGGCTGTCGTGGCACGAGGCGATCGAGGCCTCCCGCGCCTCGGTCCTCTTCAC
Source organism: Egibacteraceae bacterium (assembly GCA_046498405.1). Taxonomy (GTDB): domain Bacteria; phylum Actinomycetota; class Nitriliruptoria; order Euzebyales; family Egibacteraceae; genus T1Sed10-49. The sequence goes on along the minus strand of JAWOAS010000059.1, from coordinate 3,015 downwards.
CACCCACACCCCGGTGCCCGCCGGCATCGACGTCTTCCCGCGCCACCTCATCGAGCGCTACTTCACGCGCTTCGCCGCCGACTGCGGTATCGACCTCGATACGTTCATGGCGCTCGGCCAGCCGCGGCCCGGCCCCGACGAGCACGACTTCAACATGGCGGTGATGGGCCTGCGCCTGTCGGCCCGGGCCAACGGCGTCTCCCAGCTCCACGGCAAGGTCGCCCGGGAGATGTTCGCCGGGCTCTGGCCCGATCTCGCCGTCGCGGAGGTGCCCATCGACGCGGTCACCAACGGCGTCCACGCCTCGACCTGGGTCGGCCCCGAGGCCGCGGCTGCCTACAACCGCCACCTGCCGGCGGACTGGGCGATCGACCCCGACGCCTGGCGCAGCATCGACGCGATCGGCGACGACGAGCTCTGGCGGCTGCGCGAGCGGGCGCGGGAGCGCCTCGTCGTCGAGCTGCGCAAGTGGGTGCGCGCCCAGCGCGAGCGGCGCGGGGAGCCCTCCAGCGGCCTCGGGTGGACCAACGAGGTCTTCGACCCGACCGCGCTGACGATCGGCTTCGCCCGGCGCTTCGCCGAGTACAAGCGCGGCACGCTGCTGCTCCAGCAGCCCGAGCGGCTGCGGGCGATGCTGCTGTCGACCGACCGCCCGGTGCAGTTCGTCTTCAGCGGCAAGGCCCATCCGCGCGACGAGCGCGGCAAGGACCTCATCCGCCAGCTCGTCCACTTCTCCGCCGACCCCGAGATCCGCACGCGCCTCGTCTTCCTCGAGGACTACGACATGGACCTCGCCCGCACGCTCTACGCGGGCGTCGACGTGTGGCTCAACAACCCGCGCCGCCCCCACGAGGCCTGCGGGACGAGTGGCGAGAAGGCCGTGCTCAACGGCGCGTTGCACTGCTCGACCCTCGACGGCTGGTGGGACGAGCTCTTCGACGGGGACAACGGCTTCGCGATCGGCTCCGGCGAGGAGCTCGCCGACACCGCCCAGCAGGACGCCGCCGACTGCCAGGCGCTCTACGAGCTCCTCGAGCAGGTCATCGTGCCCTCGTTCTACGACCGCAGCGAAGGGCCCTTCCCCCGCCGTTGGCTCCGCACGGTGCGCCGCTCGCTGGCCACCCTCGGCGGCCAGGTGCTCGCCACGCGCATGGTCCAGGACTACGCCCGCGACTTCTACGTGCCGATCGCCGAGCGGTCCGAGCGGCTCCAGGCGAGCTCGCGTCGGCCCGCGCGCGAGCTCGCTCGCTGGCGCGCCGGACTCGAGGCGCGCTGGCCCTCGGTGGCCATCGTCGACGTCGACGTCGACGACGCCGTCGGCTCCCTGGGGGAGTGCCGGGACGCGCGCGTGACCCTCGACCTCGGGCAGCTGTCGACCGACGACGTCCGCGTCGAGCTGCTCCACGGGCCGGTCGACGCCGACGGGAGGCTCACCGACCGCACGACCGTCGAGCTCGAGCTCGAGGCCGCCCCGAAGGGCGCACCGGCGGTCTACCACGGGCAGCTCTGCGCGGCGTCGGCCGGCGAGTACGGCCTCGCGGTCCGCGTCGTGCCGAGCCATCCCGACCTCACGACCTCCCTCGAGCTCGGCCGGGCGGTGTGGGCGGTCGGCAACGGCGACGGCGCGTGAGCGGCGCCACGCGGCGCTGGTGGTCGCAGCGGGTCGGCTACGAGGTCTACCTGCGCTCGTTCGCCGACGGCGACGGTGACGGGGTCGGCGACCTCCTCGGCCTCGTCGAGCGCCTCGAGCACCTCGCCTGGCTCGGCGTCGACCTCCTGTGGATCACCCCGTGCTTCCCCTCGCCGCTGGCCGACCACGGCTACGACGTCGCCGACTACACCCGCGTGGCCGAGGAGTACGGCGGCGATGCGGCGCTGGCCCGCGTGCTCGACGAGGCCCACGCGCGCGACATGCGCGTGCTGCTCGACCTCGTGCCCAACCACACCTCCTCGGAGCACCCCTGGTTCCGGGCCTCCCGCTCGTCGCGCTCGGACCCCAAGCGCGACTGGTACCTCTGGCGCGACTCCGCGCCCGACGGGGGACCGCCGAACAACTGGGTGAGCCACTTCGGCGGCCCCGCGTGGACCTACGACGAGACCACCGGGCAGTGGTGGTGCCACCTCTTCCTGCCCGAGCAGCCCGACCTCAACTGGGCCAACCCCGAGGTCGCCGCCGCCTTCGAGGAGATCATCGCCGACTGGCTCGACCGTGGCGTCGACGGCTTCCGCATCGACGTCGCCCACGCCCTCGTCAAGCACCCCGAGCTGCCGGACCTGCCGCCGGCTGCGACCCCCGTCGAGGTCACCCCCGGCGACCTGCTCAGCGTCTTCGACCAGTTCGAGCACGTCTACGACACCAACCGCCCCGGGGTCCTCGAGGTCTACCGGCGCTGGCGTGCCGTCGCCGAGTCGCGTGACGGCCTCCTGCTCGGCGAGGTCTACCTCACCGACGCCGCCACGCTCGCGCCCTATGTCGTCGACCAGGACGGCCTGCACCTGGCCTTCTGGTTCGCCCCCCTCGACGTGGCGTGGGAGGCCGCTGCGGTGCGCGAGGTGCTCGCCGCCGGAGCGGGCATCGCCAGCGGCGCCGTGGCCTGGATCACCTCGAGTCACGACGTCTCCCGTGCGGCCACCCGCCTCGGGTCGCCGCGCCGTGCCCTCGTCCTCGCGACGCTGCAGCACGGCCTTCCCGGCGTGCCCTTCCTCTACCAGGGCGAGGAGCTCGGCCTGGCCGACGTCGCCGTCGACCCCGCGGAGGCCGAGGACCCCATCGCGGTGCGCGCCGGCGCCCACGCGCGCAGCCGTGACGTCTGCCGCACCCCGATGCCGTGGGAGCCCGGGGCAGGCCTCGGCTTCACGAGCGCCGCGCGGCCCTGGCTGCCGATGGGCCCGCGCGCTGACGCCGACACCGTCGCGGTCGAGCATGCTCAAGACGGCGGAATTCATCATCGGCGGCCCGCACAGATAGTATTCGCAGTCTTCGGGTGCCGGGTGATCGTTGAGGTAATTGTCCAG
>JAWOAS010000183.1:0-2974 GCA_046498405.1 Egibacteraceae bacterium | reverse complement strand
GCCTATAAAAGCAAATACAATGAAGGGATATATCCAAATAGGGAAGGCGTTCACAAACGTGAGTCCACCCCCGGCCGCTGCGGCTGGACGCCGAGGCCAGCGGCAACGGCGCGCCGGCCGCGCCGCCCTCAAAGGCGCCTGAGGGCTGGCCGGGCTGGGCGGGCGAGCCGGTCGAGGGCCGGGTGCTGATGGCCCCGCCCGACGGCGGTGCGCCGGCGACCGTCGCCGCGGTCGTCCTCGTCGGCCACGCCGCCGAGGCGCCGGAGCTCGCCCACGGCGACGCCGCCGCGGCGTCGGGCAACGGCGCCGGCCCGGCCGGTGGTGAGGCGGCCGATGACGCCCCGGCCACCACCGCCGCGGCGGGCAGGGGCCAGGGCGACGCCGCGATGGCCGATGACGCCCCGGCCACCACTGCGGCGGCCGGCGTCACCCCGGCGGTGGCCGCCGCCGATGTCGCCGAGACGCTCAAGCTCGTCGACGCGGTCTCGGGCTCACCCCACGCCCTCGAGCGGCTGCGGGCGCTGCTCGCCGCCGCGCCGCTGCTGCGCGCCGGCCCCACCAGCACGCCTGCCGAGGCACTGGCCGCCGAGCTGCAGGCGGTGCTCGACGCCGACGGGCTGCCGCGCGTCGAGGTCGGCGAGCCCTTCGACCACGAGCCCGGCGGGCCGCTCGAGCCCGCCGAGGGGGTCGTCTCGGTGCCGGTGGCCGGTGAGCTGCTGCTCCACGAGCAGCGCACCGGCGGGCTGCACCACCTCAACCCCGCTGCGGCGCTGCTGTGGGCGTGCCTGCTCGACGGCCTCGACGCCGAGGCCTCCGCTGCCGAGCTCGCGGCCGCCTCCGGCGCTGCCGATCCCGCCGCGGTCGCCGGTGAGGTCGCCGCCTTCCACGCCTGGGTGCGCGAGGCGGGCTTGGCCGTCGAGCCCGCACGGGCGTAGCCCCGGCCGCGCCGACCGCCCGCCCCGGCGGCGATGGGCGCCGGTTCGCAGCAGTGCTCTAGGCTGGCCCGTCATGGGAACCGCCCTCATCTGGCAGGACGACGGGATCCGGTACGACTTCAGTCGTGACCACCCGCTCAAGCCCATCCGGGTCGAGCTGACCGTCGCGCTCATCCGCGCCACGGGCCTGACCGACCGGCCGGGCGTGGCGGTCCTGCCGCGAGCGCCCTTCGGCGACGACGACGTGCTGCGGCGGCACACCCGCGACTACGTCGAGGCGGTCAAGGGCCAGTCGGCCGGCCCCGACCCCCAGGGCAATCCCGACTACGGCCTCGGCCTCGGCGACAACCCCGTCTTCCTCGGCATGCACGAGGCCTCCCTCGAGGTCTGCGGCGCCACGCTCGCCGCTGCGCAGGCGGTGTGGAACGGCGAGGCGATCCACGCCTTCAACCCCGCCGGCGGGCTGCACCACGCGATGCCCGACCACGCCTCGGGCTTCTGCATCTACAACGACCCGGCCCTGGCCATCGACTGGCTGCTGCGCCACGGCGCCCGGCGGGTGGCCTACGTCGACGTCGACGCCCACCACGGCGACGGCGTGCAGGCGATGTTCTACGACGACCCGCGGGTGCTGACGGTCTCCCTGCACGAGTCCGGGCGCTACCTCTTCCCCGGTACTGGCTTCGCCCACGAGGTCGGGGAGGGCCAGGCGCGCGGCACCGCCCTCAACGTCGCGCTGCCGCCCTACACCCCCGGGGAGGTCTGGCTGTCCGCCTTCGACGCGATCGTGCCCGCCGCGCTCGACGCCTTCAGCCCCGACGTCCTCGTCACCCAGCTCGGCTGCGACAGCCACGTCACCGACCCGCTGGCCCACCTCGCGCTGACCACCGACGACTACGTCGCCACCGCCGAGCGCCTGCACCGCCTCGCCCACGAGTCGACGGCGAAGGGCCGCTGGGTGGCCACCGGCGGTGGCGGCTACCGGCTGGCCACCGTCGTGCCGCGCGCCTGGACGATCGACTTCGCCGAGATGGTCGGCGCGACGCTGCCCACCGACGCGCCCTGGGGGTGGCTGCACGACGCCGAGCAGGCGACGATGGAGCGCCCGCCCGCGGCGTTCCTCGACGGGCCCGTCAAGGTCGCCGGCGACCGCATCGAGGGCGTGCGCCGCGAGGTCGACGCCGCCGTCGAGGACCTCAAGCGCGCGGCCTTCGACCTCCTGGAGCGGCACACGTGAGCGCGGCGCGCTGGCGCTCCCAGGGGGCGCTCGAGTCGACCCACGCGCTGCGCGAGCACCTCGTCGACACCCGGCTGGCCGGGCTCGTGGCGACCCCGCCGCGCTCGACGATCGCCAACTGCGCCAAGCTCTCCCGCGGCGACCCCGACTACACCTTCGGGCTGCCCGACGCCGAGGGCACCCCGCTGCTCGAGGCGCTCGAGGCCGTCATCGCCCTCTGCGGCGGCGACCCCGGCGGCGCCGACCCCGACGGGCCGGGCTACATCGACCCCGACCGGGCGCTGGTCGGCATCGAGACCCACCGTCGGCGCCTCGCCGGCGTCGCGGCCTCGGGCGGCACGGTGCTGCTGGCCACCGGCCACCCCACCGGGCTGCTCGCCCACTACATGACGCTCGCCCGGGAGCTGCAGTCCGCCGGCTGCGAGCTCCTCGCCCCGCTCGACGACGTCTTCCTGGCCCCGTACCCCTCCGGGCGCGAGCGCGGCATCCGCTTCACCGACGGCGTCGCCGCGGAGTTCGACGGCGCCTCGCTGCGCCACACCCACAAGCCCGACCTCATGGAGGCGATGCTCGACGACCTCGGCGAGGAGGCCGCCTCGATCGACCTCGTCGTCGCCGACCACGGCCTCGCCGGTGCGGCCATCGCACGCGGCCTGCCGACGATCTCGATCGCCGACGTCAACGACCCCGGGCTGCCGCTCGCACAGGTCCGCGGGCGCACCGACGGGGTCCTCGCCATCGACGACAACCTCGCCCCCCGCCACTTCCTCGCGGTGACCGAGGCGATGCTCGCCTGGTAGCC
>JAWOAS010000035.1:0-2781 GCA_046498405.1 Egibacteraceae bacterium | reverse complement strand
GCCGTGGCCTACCTCGAGGCCGCAGCCGAGGCCGGCCTCGCCGTCGACGACGTCGCGCCACGCCTGTCGTTCTTCTTCGTCGCCCGCTCCTCGCTGCTCGAGGAGGTCGCGAAGTTCCGCGCCGCACGGCTCGTCTGGGCCCGCCTCGTGCGCGAGCGCTTCGGCGCGAGCGACCCGAAGTCGGCGATGCTGCGCTTCCACACCCAGACCGCCGGCGTGCAGCTGACCGCCCAGCAGGCCGAGGTCAACCTCGTGCGGGTGGCGATCCAGTCGCTGGCGGCCACGCTCGGCGGCACGCAGTCGCTGCACGCCAACGCCTTCGACGAGGCGCTCGCGCTGCCCTCGGAGAAGGCCGCCCGCCTCGCGCTGCGCACCCAGCAGGTCATCGCCCACGAGACCGACGTCACCGCGACCGCCGATCCGCTCGGCGGCTCGTGGTTCATCGAGTCGCTCACCGACGAGATCGCTGCGCAGGTCGAGGGCTACCTCGCCACGATCGACGAGCGCGGCGGTGCCGTCGCGGCGATCGAGCAGGGCTACCAGAAACGCGAGATCGAGCAGGCCGCCTACGACCTCACCCGTGAGGTGGAGCGCGGCGAGCGCGTCGTCGTCGGCCTCAACGCCTTCCGCCTCGAGGCCGACGAGGTCGAGCCCGAGCTCTCACGGGTCGATGACGCCGTCCGCGAGGACCAGAGCGCGGCGCTGTCGCGGTTGCGCGCCGAGCGGGACGACGCGGCGGTCACCGCGGCGCTCGCCGCGGTGGGCGAGGCCGCTCGATCGGGCGCGAACCTCCTGCCGCCGATGAAGGAGGCGCTGGGGCGGATGGCCACCGTCGGGGAGGTCTGCGGCGCCCTGCGCGAGGTGTTCGGCCGCTACACCCCAGCCGACGTCTTCTGAGTGACTCCTGAGCGGCCTGCCTCGCCCGGTCCGCGGACTCCTCGCGCGCCCCCGGCGATGGCTGGCGGCCGCGACCGCCCTCACCGGCGCCGGCGATCACCCTCGATGGAGCGTTGCGCCGTCGTGGCGGCCGTCCGCTCCACCGACCGCGCCCGTGGCGGTGGCTGACGACCGCGACCGCCCTCACCGGCGCCGGCGATCACCCTCGATGGAGCGTTGCGCCGTCGTGGCGGCCGTCCGCTCCACCGGCCGCGGCGGGGCTACGGCTCGGGCAGGAGCACGCCAGGGTTGAGCAGGCCGGCGGGGTCGAGCGCCCGCTTGATCGCGCGCATCGCGGCGAGGTCGCCACGATCCCGGGAGCGTGGGACCCACCGCCTCTTCGCGACGCCGATGCCGTGCTCGGCGGAGACGCTGCCGCCCCGGTCGAGGACGCCCTCGAGGATCCGCTCCTCGGCGCCAGCGGCGTCGGCCTCGGTGAGGCCGAGCACGTTGACGTGGAGGTTGCCGTCGGCGACGTGGCCGAAGACGTAGCAGCGGCAGCGCGGGTCGAGGTCGGCGAGCAGCGCCTCGAGGTCGGCGACGAAGCCCGCCATCTCACCGCCCGGCAGCGTGACGTCGAGCTTGAGGGGCTCGCCCTCGGCGGCGATCGCGTCGAGCAGGGCCTCCCGGTAGGCCCACAGGCCCGCGCGCTCGCGGCGGTCGACGCCGACGACGGCCTCCTGCACGCCGGCGGCCTCGACGGCCTCGGCGAGGCGCTCGGTCGGGTCGTCGTCGGCGGCGCACTCGACGAGCAGGGCGGCGGGAGGCAGTGTGTCGAAGGGTGTGGTGAGGCCGCCGTGCGCGATCGACAGGCGCAGGCTCGCCTCGAGGATGAGCTCGGCGGCCTCGAGGTCGGGCAGTGCAGCTTGCAGCCGTGCGGTGAGCGCGACCGCTGCGTCGATGCCGTCGACGGCGAGGAGGGCGGCGACGCGCTCGTGGTGGGCCGGCACGAGCCGCAGCCTGACCCGCGTGAGGACCGCCAGCGTGCCCTCGCTGCCGGTGAGCAGCCCCGGCAGGTCGTAGCCGACGTTGTCCTTGGGCAGCCCTCCCAGCCGTCGGGCGACGCTGCCGTCGGCGAGGACCGCCTCGATGCCCTGCACCTGCGCGCGCATCATCCCGTAGCGCAGGACGTGCATGCCCCCGGCGTTCGTGGCGACCATCCCGCCGACCGTGGCCTGCTCGCGCGAGGCGAAGTCGACGCCGAACGCGAGGCCTTGGGCGCCCGCGTGGGCCTGCACCGCGGCGAGTGTCGCGCCCGCCCCGACGACCACCGACCGCGCTGTCGCCTCGACCGGCCCCAGCTCGGCGAGGCGGGTGAGGCTCACGACGACCTCGCCGTGGCGCGGCACCGAGCCGCCGACCAGGCCGGTGTTGCCGCCCTGGGGGACGATGGCGGCGCCCGCCTCCGCGCAGCCGGCGACGACCGCGGCGACCTCGGAGGTGTTCGCAGGGCGCACGACCAGACGTGGGGTCCCGACGTGTTTGCGGGTCCAGTCGGTCGCGTAGCCGGCGACGAGGTCGGGGTCGGCGAAGGCCTGCGTGGAACCGACGATTCCACGCATCTCGTCGAGCAGGGTGTCGGGCATGGCAGGCAGGCTAGAGGTCGCCGCCTGGGGAAACCGGGCTTGCCTGCGGGGCCGACGTCACGTTGACTTCATGCTCGACGGGGGAGCGCGGCGGAGGTCGGGCCATGACGGGGGATGTGGGCAGGTGGCTGCTCGTGCTGGTGCTCGCGGGCTTGGTCGGGGCCTGCAGCGCTGACGAGGAGCCTGAGGAGGTCGCCGCGGCGACGGTCCCGACGGCCGAGCCGGCACCGGACCCTCCTGACGAACCCGCGGAGGACGA
>JAWOAS010000023.1:0-35720 GCA_046498405.1 Egibacteraceae bacterium | reverse complement strand
TCGAGCGTGACGGCGTCGAGCTTGAGGCCGACCTCCTCGGTGATGACCTGCCCACCGGTGAGGATCGCGATGTCCTGGAGCATCGCCTTGCGGCGGTCGCCGAAGCCGGGGGCCTTGACCGCGGCGGACTGGAAGGTGCCGCGGATCTTGTTCACGACGAGCGTCGCGAGGGCCTCGCCCTCGACGTCCTCGGCGATGATCACGAGCGGACGACCCGCCTGCATGACCTTCTCGAGGATCGGCAGCATGTCGTGGACCGCGGAGATCTTCTGGTTGGCGATGAGGATGTAGGGGTCGTCGAACACCGCCTCCATGCGGTCGGTGTCGGTGACCATGTACGGCGAGACGTAGCCCTTGTCGAACTGCATGCCCTCGACGAAGTCGAGCTCGAGGCCGAAGGTCTGGCTCTCCTCGACGGTGATGACCCCGTCCTTGCCGACCTTGTCCATCGCCTCGGCGATGACCCCGCCGATCTCGTTGTCGTTGTTCGCCGAGATCGAGGCGACGTGGGCGATCTCCTCCTGGGTCTCGATGTCGCGGGCGCCGGCGAGGATGCGCTCGGTGACCGAGGCGACCGCGGTGTCGATGCCGCGCTTGAGCATCATCGGGTTCGCTCCGGCGGCGACGTTGCGCAGGCCTTCCTTGACCATGGCCTGGGCGAGGACGGTCGCCGTCGTCGTGCCGTCACCGGCGACGTCGTTCGTCTTGGTCGCGACCTCCTTGGCGAGCTGGGCGCCCATGTTCTCGTAGGCGTCCTCGAGCTCGATCTCGCGGGCGACGGTTACGCCGTCCTTCGTGATCGTGGGGCTGCCCCACTTCTTCTCGAGGACGACGTTACGGCCCTTGGGGCCGAGGGTGACCTTGACCGCGTCGGCGAGTTGGTTGACGCCGGACTCGAGCTTGCGGCGGGCATCTTCGTGGAACTTCAGCTGCTTGGCCATCGTGGAAAAGCCTCCTTGTGGCTGGCCGTCGAGGTGCTGAGGGGGTGCGCGCGGCGCGGCGTGGCGCCGGCGGAGCTAGCGCTCGACGACGGCGAGGATGTCGCGGGCGGAGAGGATGAGGTAGTCCTCGTTGTCGATCTTGACCTCGGTGCCGCCGTACTTCGAGTAGACGACGCGGTCGCCCTCGCTGACGTCGGGCTTGATCCGCTCGCCCTGGTCGGAGACGCGGCCCGGGCCGACGGCGATGACCTCGCCCTCCTGCGGCTTCTCCTTGGCGGTGTCGGGGATGACGAGCCCGCTCTGGGTGGTCTGCTCGACCTCCACGGCGCGCACGACGACGCGATCCTCGAGCGGCTTGATCGCAACCTTCGATGAGGTCGCCATCGGTTCCTCCTTCGTTCGATGCCGTCCCCCGGGTTCATGGCGGGGCCATGCGGGGGAGGGTGGACTCGGTGCGGTCAGGCGGCGCGCTGTCGCGCGCCTCGTGCCAGCCCATCCCGCGGGGCAGGCGTGGGGTCTGGCACTCGGTCTGGTGGACTGCTACCCCCAACGCTAGCAATCCATGCGCGCGAGCGCAAAGGCCCCGCCGTCACGCCCTCCGTACCTGAGCGCCACGCGCTCAAGCGTGCCATGGCGGAGACACTGAGACCTCGCCGCGGCCGACGTGCCGGGTCGCATTGCGCACGGCAACACACACGAGAAGGGTGTTCACGCAGGGTAAAAACATGGTACGGTTCGCCCAGAGCACGCGTGACGTGGCGTATGGCGGCTCCCCGGCGCCAGACGCCGACCACACCCACGACGACTGGCCAAGGGGCGGGACGTGACCGACAGCGACTACCAGCGGCGACTCGGCAGCCGCCTGCGCGCGATCCGGCAGCAGCAGGGCATGACGCTGCACCAGGTCGAGGAGCAGTCGGAGGGCAAGTGGAAGGCCGTCGTCGTCGGCTCCTACGAGCGTGGCGACCGCGCGGTCAGCGTCGCCAAGCTCGCCGAGCTCGGCGAGTTCTACGGCGTGCCGGTCTCCGAGCTCCTGCCCAAGGAGAACGTCGAGCCGACCTCCGGCGAGCCGCTGCCCGCGAAGGTCATGCTCGACCTCCGCAAGCTCTCGCGTGCCGACCTCGACCCCGAGCTCGCCCCGGTCAGTCGCTTCGCGCACACGATCCAGCTCCAGCGCGGCGACTTCAACGGCAACGTCCTCACGATCCGCGGCGAGGACCTGCGGGCGATGTCGGTGATGTTCGGCACCGAGCCGCGCGAGCTCATCCTGCGCCTCGAGGACGAGGGCATCCTCGCGCAGGTCTGACCCCGCCGGCCTCGGGGGCGGCGGATCCCCGCCCTGGCGGCGCGCCGCTCAGCGCAGCGCGAGCGTCCAGGCCCCGCGGTCGAGGAAGCCGGCGCGGGCGTAGGCCCGCCGACCGGGCTCGTTGTCGGCCCGCACGTGCAGCGTCACCCCCGGCAGCCCCCACCGCGTGACGAGCTCACGGACGACCGCGGCGACTGCGCGCGTGGCCAGCCCCCCTCCGCGGTAGGCCTCCTCGACGTAGACCCCGGCGATCTGCGCGCCGCGCCGGGGCGAGGCCAGCGAGACGTCGACCTTGGCCACGACCGCCCCCCGGTCGACGACCCAGGTCGCGCCCCGGGCGATGGAGTCGCGCATCCGCTCGCTGACGCCCTCCCGCGCGGCGCGCGAGAGCGGGGGGCCCATGCGGTCCTCGACGTGGAGGCGGCAGGCGAGGTCGGTGACCGCGGCGCGGTCGGCGGGCACCGCGAGGCGCAGCCCCACCGGCGGGGCGAGGTCGGCGGGCTCGCGCACGACCATGAGGCGCTGCTCGCGCGCACGCGCCCGGCGCCGCAGCAGCCCGCGGCTGGCCGCCTCGAGGATCGCGTCGCCGAGCGCGGCGTCGCCGAGCAGCACGCGCCAGCCGCTCGCCGCGACGTGCTCGGCGATCGCCGGGCCCGCGGCGGCCTCACCGGCCACCGACAGGGTCCCACTCGCCGAGAGGTGGGCGACCGCCCGCGGGGAGGTGGCGGGCCAGGCCATGAGCCGGTGGTGCTCGCCGCGGTCGAGGGCGTCGAGGAGCGACTGGTGGGCCAGGGTCGCGTCGATGGCGTCGCCGCCGCCGACCGGCGTGGTGAGGAAGGCCTCGACGAGCCCCGCGCTGCGCTCGTCGACGGTGGCCACCTGCGGGCGGGTCGGCGTCGCGGTCACGGCGCGCCCTGCCCCGGGGCGAGGCCCTCGACGGCCTCGAGGGTGAGGTTGGGGTCGGCGTCGAAGTCGGCGGGGCTGCGCTGCCCACCGGCGAGGCGGTTGGCCCCGGCCGCGGCGATCATCGCGCCGTTGTCGGTGCACAGCGCCGGCGCCGGGGCGAGCAGCCGCAGGCCCTCACGCGCGCAGCGGGCAGCCATCTGCTCGCGCAGCCGGGAGTTGGCCGCGACCCCGCCGACGATCGCGACCTGCTCGACGCCGTGGGCGAGGGCGGCGGCGAGGGTCTTGTCGACGGCGACGTCGACGACGGCCTCCTGGAACGACGCGGCCACGTCGGCGGCGTCGACGGCCTCCCCGGCCGCCTCGCGACGGCGCAGCTCCCGGATGACCGCGGTCTTGAGCCCCGACAGCGAGAGGTCGTAGCCGCCGTCGGACAGCGCGCGCGGGAAGGCGATCGCCGCGGAGTCGCCGCTGACGGCGAGGCGGTCGATCTCCGGCCCCCCGGGGTAGGGCAGGCCGAGGAAGCGGGCGACCTTGTCGAAGGCCTCGCCGGCGGCGTCGTCGATCGTCGCGCCGAGCGTCGAGAACCGCCCGTGCTCGTCGAGCAGGGCGATCGAGGTGTGCCCGCCGGAGATCACGAGCGCGACGAGCGGCGGCGACAGCGCGCCGTGCTCGAGCTGGACCGCGCAGACGTGCCCCTCGAGGTGGTTGACCCCGATGAGGGGGGCGTCGGTGGCCAGCGCGAGGCCCTTGGCGGCGGCGACGCCGACGAGGAGCGCGCCGACGAGGCCCGGCCCGGCGGTCACGGCGATGCCGTCGAGGTCGTCGTAGGTCGCGCCGCCCTCGACGAGCGCGCGGTCGAGCACCGGCAGCATGAGCTCGACGTGGGCGCGCGCGGCGATCTCGGGCACGACGCCACCGAAGGGCCGGTGGTGCTCGGTCTGCGAGCCGATGACGTTCGAGCGCACGACGCGGCCGTCGGCCACGAGCGCCGCGGCGGTCTCGTCGCAGGAGGTCTCGATGCCGAGGACGAGCATCAGCGGCCCCCTCCGCCGGCAGCGTCCGCGCGCTCGCCCGCGCCGGCGTCGGCGGCGGCCACGCGCGCGGCCTGGCGGGCCAGGCGCGCGGCGTAGGCCTCGCTCTGGAGGTCGTCGAGCCACATCACGAGGGCGTCCTCGCCGTCGCCGGGGTAGTACCGCGGGCGCAGGCCCACCGGCGCGAAGCCGAAGCCGCTGTAGAGGCGCTGCGCCCCGCGGTTGGAGACCCGCACCTCGAGGGAGGCGCGCTCGACGCCGCGGTCGCGCGCTTCGGCGAGCAGCCGCACGAGCAGGCGCGTGGCCACGCGCCGGCGCTGCGCCTGGGGGTCGACGGCCACCGTCGAGACGTGCGCCTCGCCCTCGCCGGCGAGCATGCCGGCGTAGCCGACGACCCGGGTGCGCCAGCCCCGCGGCTCCTGCGCGACGAGGTAGCGGCGGCCCTCGCCGGCGGCGAGCTCGGCGGCGAAGGTGCCCGCCGACCACGGCGGATGGTGGACGCGGCGCTCGATCGCGAGCACGCCGGGCAGGTGCCGCCGGCGCATCGGGGCGACGACGACCGCGGGCGGTGGCGCCTCGGCCCTCATCGCGCCTCCCCCGCCGCGGTGCCGCCGAGCACCGCGCCGCGGTTGCGCCAGCTGATGCGCGCGTCGGCCGCCCGCAGGTACATCGGGCGGAGGTCCTCGGGACGCTGGGTGGCCTGCCGGGCGAAGGCGGGCAAGGCGAGCTCGACGAGCGTCACCGCGCTCGGCTGCGGCGCCCAGGCCGCGGCGACGTGCGCGCGGGCGGCCGACAGCGCCGCGGCGTGGCGCTGGGCGCCCTCGCCGACGCAGAGGACGTCCTCGCCGTCGGCGGCGAGCTCGGCGGCGAGGCGCTCGGGGCTGCCGACGACCTGCTCGCTCGTGCGCTGCACCCCGTCGGCGGTCGGCCGGTAGCGCGCCCAGAACAGCTCCCCCCGCCGGGCGTCGAGGACGGCGACGATGACGCGGTCGGGGCGGACGTGGCGGTAGCCGTAGGCGACGAGGTCGAGGCTCGAGCGCCCGACGGTCGGCAGCTGCCGGGCATGGGCGAAGGCCTGCGCGGTGGCCAGGCCCACGCGCATGCCGGTGAAGAGCCCCGGGCCGAGGGTCACCGCCACGCCGTCGACCTCGCGCAGGCCGATCCCGGCGCGCTCGGCGCAGAAGGCGATGGCCGGGGCGAGGAAGCCGCCGTGGCCGCGGGGGCGGTCGAGCATCGCGCTGGCCAGCGGGCCCTCCTCGCTGCCGAGGCAGACGCTCGCCGCGCTCGTGGCGGTGTCGATGCCGAGGACGATCACCGCGCGCCCCCCGCCTGCCAGGGCGCGAGGGCCTCGGCGAGTCCGTCGAGGCGCCGGCGCCACGTCGCGCCGTGGGCCCGCAGGGTCAGCCGCCGCGGCTCGTCGCCGGCGACCACCGGCGCGGCGGGATCGGGCACCGCGAGGCAGACCTCGAGGTGATCGGGCGGCAGCAGCGGGCGCACGGCGTCGCCCCACTCGACGAAGAGGACGCCGTCGACCTCCCCGATGCCGAGGTCCTCGACCTCGGCGAGCGCGTCGAGCCGGTAGACGTCGACGTGGCTGACCGGCAGCCGGCCCTCGTAGTCGCGCCGCAGCAGGAACGTCGGGCTCGTCACCCGCTCGGCGACGTCGAGCGCGGCCGCGGCGCCCTGCACGAAGCAGGTCTTGCCTGCACCGAGCTCGCCGGAGAGGCTCACGACGTCACCGACCGCCAGCACCCCCGCGACCGTCGCGGCCACGGTCTGGGTGCCCACGGCACCGGCGGTCTCGAGCTCCATGCTCCCGGACACCAGGCGGGCGCCTCCTCGTGCTGCGGACAGGACCCTGAGTCTAGCCCGACGCTAGGCTGCGGCCCCCGCCGCGGCGCACCCCGCGGCACCGCGACGAGCGACGGAGCCGCACGATGAGCCGGAGGCCGGCAGCCCGCGACGGCGACGACGCGCCGGACGCCCCGCGCCGGCCCCACCGGCTGCGGCGGGCCCTGCTCGTCGTCGGCGTCGTGCTCCTCCTCGCGCTCATCGGCGTGGTCGTGTGGGCGGGCACGCCCCGCCCCCTCGAGGAGGACCGCTTCGAGGCCGTCATCGACGACCCCGCGATCGACGTCGAGCAGGGCGCGGGCTACCTGCGGCTCACGCCCGCCGACGCCGAGCCCAACCTCGGCGTCGTCTTCTACCCCGGCGCGCGGGTGCCCCCCGGCGCCTACGCCGCGACGTGGGCCGAGGTGCTGCGGCGCACCGACGTCACCGTCGTCATCCCCTCGATGACGCTCAACCTCGCGGTGCTCAGCCCGGACCGGGCCGACGAGGTCATCGCCGCCGAGGAGGGCATCGAGCGGTGGTGGGTCGGCGGACACTCCCTCGGCGGCACGATGGCGGCGAGCTACGCCAGCGACGACCCCGACGTCGAGGGCCTCCTGCTGTGGGCCTCGTTCCCGACCGAGGGCTCGGGCGTCGCCGCGCGCGAGGACCTCCTCGGCGCGTCGATCGCCGGCTCGCGCGACGGGCTGAGCACCCTCGACGAGATCACCGAGCGCGCCGACCTCCTGCCCGAGGGCGTGCCGATCGAGGTCATCGAGGGCATGAACCACGCGCAGTTCGGCGCCTACGGCGAGCAGCCCCGCGACGGCGAGCCGACCCTCACCGACGAGGAGGCCACCGAGGCGCTCGCCGAGGTCACCGTCGAGGCGCTCGAGCGGGCCCGCTGAGCCACCGGGGGCTCAGCCCGCCGCCGCGCTCAGGCCCCGGACGCGATCGCCCGCCACCGCGCTCAGGCCCCAGACGCGATCGCCCGCCACCGCGCTCAGGCCGCGGCGCGCACCGCCGCCCGGATCGCCGCGGCCACCGCACTCGCGGCGAGGTCGGCGACGAGGTCGAGGGAGGCGGCGGCCTGCCCGGTCGCGAGCAGGAAGAGGACGTCGCCGTCATAGCTCGTGTGCGCCGGGGTCACCGCACGGGCGGTGCCCGAGTGGGCGAGGTCGGCGGCGCGGACCGCGTCGGCCTTCGACAGCGCGGCGTTGGTCGCGAGGCACCCGATGACGGTGTGGGTCCCGGCGCGTGGCGCCCCGGCGCGCGGGTAGCGGGGCTGCGCCGCGGGGGCACGGGAGCCGGCGAGGAGCCCTCCGCGCTCGTCGAGCACGTCGCCGAGGGCGTTGACGGCGACGAGGGCGCCGACGCTGACGCCGAGCGCGCTCGCCGTCGCCCAGCCCTGGCCTCCCGGCGAGGCGGCGTCGAGGCCGGCGCCCTTGCCGACCGTGCAGCCGGCGCCGACGCCGAGCAAGCCCATCGGCGGGTCGTCCTCGCTGGCCGCGGCGCACGCCGCCCATCCCGCCTCGGCGTCGGGGCGCGGGCTGTCGGGACCGGTGAGGTCGAAGACGATCGCGGCGCCGACGATCGGCACCCGCGCGACGCCGACGTCGTGGCCGAGCCCGTGGGCCTCGCACCAGCGCACGACCCCGTCGGCGGCGGCGAGGCCGAAGGCGCTGCCGCCCGACAGCACGATCCCGTGGCAGGCCTCGACACGCCCGTTGGCCGACAGCGCGGCGAGCTCGCGGGTGCCCGGCGCCCCGCCGCGTACCGCCGCCGCGCCGAGGGTGCCCGGCGGCGGCAGGACGACGGTCGTGCCCGTCTTCCCGCCCGGCGCGGTCCACGTGCCGACCCGGACCCCATCGACCCCGAGCGCCATCGGCTCCTCCCCTGTCGTGCTACGCCCCCTCCCGCGGGCTCCTCACCCCGCGCGGGGCCACCCGCGGGAGGCGAGGCTACGCCCCCGGGAGGCACCCGCGGGAGGCGAGGCTACGCCGCCCGGGCGTCGAGCACCCGGGCGACGAAGCGCGCCATCGCGTCGGTGACCGCCTCGGGCGCCTCGAGCATCGCCGTGTGCCCGGCGCCCTCGATCGTGCGGACCTCGACGTCGGGCAGGGCCTCGGCGAGGCGTCGCCACAGCGGCCCGGGCGTCACCCGGTCGCGCACGGCGCTGACGAGCAGCGTCGGCACCTCGAGCGCGGCAGCGGCCTCGAGGAGGTTGACCGTCGAGAGGTGGGGGGCCAGCGCCCCGAGCACCGTCGGCGGGGTGCGCCGCAACTGGTCCTCGACGAAGGCGACGATGTCAGCCGGCGCGTCGCGGGACAGGCCGAACTGCCGGGTGAGCAGGTAGGAGAGATCGGTGGGCGGGCGGTCCTCTGGGTCGGCGGAGTCGAGGCGACGCCGTCCGAGGCGGCCGCCGGACACGCGCGCATGGACCGTCGAGAAGACCGCCGACAACGAGGAGGCCAGCGTCCCGCCGATCACGAGGTTCGCTGCGGTGTTGACGAGGACGACCGCGCGCACCCGCTCGAGGAGCGCCGGGGCCTGCTCGCTTGCGGCCAGCACCGACATCCCGCCCATCGAGTGGCCCACGAGCACGAGGTCGCCGGTCGGCGCGCACGCCTCGGCGACCGCGGCGAGGTCGCGCCCGAGCGCGGCGATCGTGTAGTCACCCTCGGCGCCGCGGTCGCTCTGGCCGTGGCCACGCTGGTCGTAGGCGACGATGCGGTAGTCCCCGCTGAACGCCTCGCGCTGGTAGTGCCACGTCGCCTGCGACAGCCCGACGCCGTGGGCGAAGAGCATCGTAGGCGCGCCGCGCACCCCGGAGACCTCGGCGTGCAGGCGGGTCCCGTCCTCGGCGATGACGTCGACGGGACGCCCACGGTGGGGGTTGGCGAGGACGTGGCCGTCGGCCACCGGGGCCTCGCCGAGGGTCCGCCGCTCGGCGAGGTAGCCCAGGGCCGCCCCACCGAGCGCGGCTCCGGCGAACGCCGCCATGCCGAACGCCCGCGAGGGCATCAGCCGAGGCCTCCCCCGGCGGCCCCCGGCGCGCTCGGTCCCGCCGGGCGCACCCGACCGCCCTCGAGGTAGCGGCGCGGCACGCGGGCGCCGACCCCGCAGGTGATCTCGTAGTTGATCGTGCCGAGCCACGCCGCCCAGTCGTCGGCGGTGACCCGCGCCGAGCCCTGCGCGCCGATGAGGGCGATCTCGTCGCCGGCCTGACCGCCGTCCTCGCCGAGGTCGACGCAGAACTGGTCCATGCACACCCGCCCGGCGACGCCAACCCGCCGTCCGCCGGTGACGACCTCCCCGCGGTTGGACAGCGCCCGCACGACGCCGTCGGCGTAGCCGGCGGGCACGGTGCCGAGCGTCGTCGGCGCGCTCGGCTGCCAGGTCAGCCCGTAGCTCACGCCCTCCCCGGCGGCGAGGCGCTTGACGAGCGAGAGGCGGCTGTACCAGGCCAGCGCCGGGGTCAGCGGCACGTCGCCGGCCAGGCCCGGCGAGGGCTCGAGGCCGTAGACCGCGAGGCCGGGACGCACGAGGTCGTAGTGGGTCTCGGGCAGGTGCAGCGTGCCCGCGGAGTTCGCGAGGTGGACGACGGCCGGGCGCGCGCCGAGGGCGCGGGCGCGGGCCAGGCCACGCTCGAACGTCGCGGCCTGGGTGGCGATGAACGGGTGGTCGGGCTCATCGGCCACGGCGAAGTGGCTCCACAGCCCCTCGAGGGCCACCGCGCCGGCCGCCCCGACACGCCGCAGCGCGTCCTCCCAGTCGGCCTCGGGGACCCCGACGCGGCGCATGCCGGTGTCGAGCTTGACGTGCGCCCGGGCCGGCGGGCCGCCGCGGGCGGCCTCGTCGAGGGCGGCGAGGAACGCCGCGGTGTAGACCGTCGGCTCGAGACCGGCGGCGAGCAGCGCCGGGGCGGCCTCGGGCGGCGGCTCGGTCATCACGAGGATCGGCGCGTCGACGCCGGCGGCGCGCAGGGCGCGGCCCTCCTCGACGAGCGCGACGGCGAGGCGGTCCGCACCGCCGGCCAGCGCCGCCTGCGCGCTCGGCACGAGCCCGTGGCCGTAGCCGTCGGCCTTGACGACGGCGATGAGGCCCGGCGCGCTCGCGTGCGCCTTGAGCGCGGCGACGTTGCCGGCGATCGCGTCGAGGTCGATCTCCGCCCACGTCGCGCGCTGCGCCGGCGGCTCGCTGCGGGCGCTGCGCGGCGCGCCCCCGGTCGCCGCGCTCGGCTCGAGGATGCGCGTGACCTCACCGGTCGCGGTGGCCTCGGTGGCGCCGCTCACGGTCGCGGCCCTCCCCCGTCCTGGCCGCGCAGGCGCGCCAGCGCCGGGCCGAGCGCCTCGGCCACCGCACCGGCGGTGACGCTGCGGGCGTCGAGGCGCTCGGCGGCGTGCTCGCCCGCACGCCCATGGAGGTGCGCAGCCGCGGCGACGACCTCACCACGGTCGGGTGCGGCGGCCAGCGCCGCGCCGAGCAGCCCCGAGAGCACGTCACCGGTGCCGCCGGTCGCGAGCGCGGCGGTGCCGCTCGCGGTGACGAACACCGGCCCGTCGGGCTCGGCGACGAGCGTGCCGGGGCCCTTGAGCAGGAGCGTGGCCCGCCACTGGGCGGCGAGCGCGGTCGCCCGGCGCGCCCGGTCCGGGTAGGCCTCGGCGTCGGCGAGACGCGCGAGCTCGCCGGCATGGGGCGTAAGCACGAGACGCGGGCTGGCGTGGCCGCCGAGCGCGGCCGGCTCGTCGGCGAAGGCGTTGAGCCCGTCGGCATCGAGCACGAGCGGTAGGCCGGCATCGGCGACGACGCGGCGGACGAGCGCCACCGTCGGCTCGGACAGGCCGAGGCCCGGGCCGACGACGAGCGCGTCGGCGCGGTCGAGCGCCGGTGCGAGCGCCTCGACGGCCGCATCGGCCTCGGCGGGCAGGGCGAGGGTGAGCGCCTCTGGCACCGCGGTGGCGACGCTCTCACGCGCCGCCGGCGTCGTCGCCACGGTCACGAGGCCCGCCCCACCGGCGAGCGCGCCGCGGGCGGCGAGCACCGCGGCGCCGCGCAGGTCATCGGAGCCGGCGAGCACGACGACGGTGCCCCGGCTGCGCTTGTGCGCGCCGGCGTCGGGCGGCGGCAGTGCCGCGGCAGCGTCGGCGTCGTCGAGCACGACCGCGGCGGGCTCGTCGTCCTCGACGATGCCGAGGTCGCCGACGACGAGGTCCCCGCAGTGCCCGCGCGCCGGCCACAGGCGCAGCCCGACCTTCTCCGCGCCGAGGGTCACGGTGCGGGCAGCGTCGACCGCCGGGCCGTCCACCGCGCCGGTGGCGGCGTCGACGCCGGTGGGAATGTCGCAGGCCACGACCGGCGCGCCGGCGGCGGCCAGCGTCTCGACGGCCTCGAGGTAAGGCTCCCGCAGCGCCCCGGAGGCGCCGGTGCCGAGCAGGGCGTCGACGACGACGTCGGCGCCGGCCACGGCCTGCCGCGGGTCGTCGACGAGGCGGCCACCCGCGGCGAGCAGCCGGTCGCGCTGGAGCGCCGGCAGGCCCTCGAGGGCGTCGGCCCCGTCGACGACGCAGGCCACCGGGTGCGCGCCGGCGCGACGCAGGAGCCGGGCCGCGCCAAGGCCGTCGGCGCCGTTGTTGCCCTTGCCGCAGAGGAGCCCGACGCGCAGGCCGTAGGTGCGCCCGCCGACCTCGCGCACGGCACGGGCGAGGTGGCCCGCGGCGCGCTCCATGAGGGCGTCCTCGGCGACGCCGCGCGCGAAGGCCCGCGCGTCCATCGCGCGCACCTGCTCCGGCGTGAACAGCGGTGTGGGCACGACGCCATGCTAGTCGGTCACTCCGCGCCGGCTGGAGCCCGGCGTGCCTCGTCGTGGGTGCGGCGCCGGGAGGTCGCCTCGGGTCGCCGACCTCGCCCAGGCACCGGGAGCATCGGGTTGTCCCCAGGGTGGGTGAGGAATCTCGGGGTGATGTCAGAGGGGTCTGGCATCATGCGGGTATGTCGAACACACGTTCTTCTCCAGGGCAGGACGCGACGCGATGCGTCACCGATGCCGACCGCACCGGCGGCCCCGCCGCGGGTGTCGCCGGGGACGCCGGCGTCGCGGGTGCCGTCGGGGGTGCGGTGGGCGGGTCGGTGTGGGGGCCGCCGGGGGGTCGGGCGGTCGGTGAGCTGCTCGAGGCGCTGTCGGCGGCGGACCGCTGGCTGGCGCGGGCGTTGCGGCTGGCCGGTGAGCTGGCCGGCTCGGGGATGGTCGAGCGTGAGGAGGGCCTGTCGGTCGATGGGCTGCTGGCGGCGGCGGCGGGGATGACCGGCGCTGACCGGGGGATGCTGCAGACCGCGGCGCAGACGCTGTCGGTGATGCCGGCCACGGTGGCCGGCTTCGAGGCGGGGCGGCTGTCGTGGGGGCAGGTGCGCGGCATCGTCGCGCGCTGCAAGCGCCGCAGCCGCGCTGACCGGGCCAGCCTCGATGAGCGCATCGGCGGGTGGCTGGCGCAGGGGCGCGGCAGCGATGACCCTGAGCAGCTGCTGTGGGCGGTCGAGGCCGCCGCCGAGCAGCAGCGGCGTCCGGCTGATCGGCAGCGCAGCGACCGGGCGCGGGTCGAGGCGAGCTTCGTGGCGGTGCAGCCCGGCTTCGAGGGCGCCTGTCAGGTGTACGGGCAGCTGGCCGCCGAGCACGCCGCCCCGCTGCTGGCCGCCCTCGACGCCGCCGCCGGCCCCCCAACCCCCGACCCCGACCGCGACCGTGACCGCGACCGTGACGGCGACCACGACGACGCCCGCGCCGCCGGCGGCCCCAACGCCGGTGGCGGCGGGGGCGCTGACGCCGCCGGTGACGGTGGGGGCGCTGACGCCGCCGGTGACGCCGCCGCCGCGGGTGAGCACGCCGGCGGCGGCGGCGAGGCGGGGTGGTCGTCGACGTCGCGCAGCCGCGCCTACGCCAAGGCGCTGGCTGAGATCGCGGGGCAGTGGCTGGCCGGCGGGACCGGCCGTGCCCCCAAGACCGCGATCACCTGCCGCATCGACCTGGCCGAGGCGACCCGCCAACCCGACGGGGTCGTGGCGCTGCGGCTGCGCGGCGGGCTGCCGCGCCTCACCGCCGCGGCGGTCGAGGCGCTAGCCGCCTGCGGGTCGAGCCTGCGGGTGCTGCTGACCGACGGCGCCCGACCGCTGGCGCTGACCCCACCGGTGGCCACCGGCCTGCCCGCCACCGTCGCCGCCGCGGTCAGAGCCCGCGACGGCGGCTGCCGCAGCCCCGGCTGCACCGCCCCGGCCGAGCACACCGACCTGCACCACGCCTACCTGCCCCGCGCCGCCGGCGGCGGCCACGACCCCGACGAACTCATCGCCCTATGCCGCCGCCACCACCGCCAAGCCGAACGGCACGGCTGGCGGCTGGCCCTGCACCCCACCAGCGGGCAGGTCACCCTCGAACGCGCCGACCGCCAATGGCACACCCTGCCCCACGGCACCGGCCTGCCCCACCCCACCCACGACCACCCACCCAACCCCGCCAGCGCCCACCACCCCGCCGACCCCGGCGACCCGCCCAGCGGCCACGGCGACGACACCCTCCCCTTCTAACCCACCCCACCCCCACACCCCGCACCACCCCGCGGGGCCACACCCCTGCCCAGGGGACGACCGCACGCCTCGTCGCCCGGCCCGCGGCCGGCGGGTCGGCCCCGCCGAGGACCGACGAGGGGTCAGGCCACGGTCGCCACGGCGTAGGCCACGGCGAGGTCGCCGGTCGTCGACAGCGAGAGGTGGACCTCGCCGACGCCGCGCTCGGCGGCGCGCGCGGCCGCCCCGCCGTGCAGCCGCACGGTCGGCTGCCCATCGACGGTGTTGACGACCTCGACGTCACGGAAGCCGAAGCCGACGACGCCGGTGCCGAGCGCCTTGGCGACGGCCTCCTTCGCGGCGAAGCGCGCCGCGAGCCCGCCGAGGCGGAGGTCACCACACGTGCTCGTGCACCGCGCCCGCTCGGCGACGGTCCACACCCGCTCGAGCAGGGCGGGCGTGCGCTCGACGGCCCGCTCGACGCGGGCGATCTCGATGGCGTCGACCCCCACGCCGATGACGCCCTCCGACGGCGGGTTCACTCGACGGTGACGGTCTTGGCGAGGTTGCGTGGCTGGTCGACGTCGCGACCGAGATGGACCGCGGCGTGGTAGGCCAGCACCTGCAGCGGCACGACGGTGAGCACCGGCGTGAGCAGCTCGTGGACGTCGGGGATGTAGACGACGTGGTCGGCGTGGGCCTTGACCGTCGTGTCGCCCTCGGTGGCCAGGGCGATGACCTCGGCGCCACGGGCCCTGACCTCCTGGATGTTGGAGACGACCTTGCCGTGGACGTGCCCGCGCGTGGCGATCGCCACGACCGGCCCGCCCTCGTCGATGAGGGCGATCGGCCCGTGCTTCATCTCCCCGGCCGGGAAGCCCTCGGCGTGGAGGTAGCTGATCTCCTTGAGTTTCAGCGCGCCCTCGTAGGCGATCGGCACGCCGTTGTGGCGGCCGATGAACATCACGTACGCGGCCTCGGCGATGCGCTCGGCGATCCCGGCGAGCTGGTCGCCGTTGACCTCGAGGAGGCTCGCGAGGTGACCGGGTAGCGCCTCGAAGCGGGCGAGCTGGTCGCGGCACTCCTCGGGGAAGAGCGTCCGGCGCTCCTGAGCGAGGAAGAGGGCGAGCACCCCGAGGGCGACGATCTGCGTCGTGAACGCCTTCGTCGAGGCCACGGCGATCTCGGGCCCGGCGCGGGTGTAGATCACCGCGTCGGCCTCGCGGGTCAGCGTCGAGCCGACGACGTTGGAGATCGCCACGACCTTCGCGCGCTGGTCGCGGGCGTGGGCGGCCGCGGCGATCGTGTCGGTGGTCTCGCCTGACTGGCTGATCGCGACGACGAGCGTGTGCGGGGTGAGGATCGGGTCGCGGTAGCGGAACTCGCTGGCGATCTCGACCTCGACGCCGACGCCGGCCCAGTGCTCGATGGCGTGCTTGGCGGTGAGCCCGGCGTGGTAGCTCGTGCCGCAGGCCACGACGTAGACCTTGTCGACGGTGCGGATGTCGGTGGCGTCGAAGCGCACCTCGTCGAGGGCGATGCGGCCGTCGCCGTCGAGGCGTCCGACGAGGGTGTCGGTGATCGCCTGCGGCTGCTCGTGGATCTCCTTGAGCATGAAGTGGGGGTAGCCCTGCTTCTCCGCGGCGTCGATATCCCAGTCGACGGTGAAGCGCTGACCGGAGGTCGGCTCGCCGTCGAGATCGGTTACGGCGATGCCGTCGGCGGTGAGCACCGCCACCTGGTCGTCGATGAGCGCCTCGACGTCGCGGGTGTGGGCGATGAGCCCGGCGACGTCGCTCGACAGCAGGCTCGCCCCGTCGGCGTGGCCGAGGACGAGCGGCGCGCCGCGGCGCCCGGCGACGAGGACGTCGGGCTCGCGGCGGTCGACGAGGGCCACGGCGAACTGCCCGTCGATGCGCCGCATGACCGTCCGCAGCGCCTCGGCCAGCGCGGTGCCCGGCGCCGCGCCGTCGGCGGGCGCACGCCGGTGACGGGCCACGAGCGCGGCGAGGACCTCGGTGTCGGTCTCGGAGAGGAACTCCACGCCCTCGGCGACGAGCTCCTCCTTGATCTCGACGAAGTTCTCGATGATGCCGTTGTGGACGATCGCGAGGTCGCCGTCCTCGTCGACGTGGGGGTGGGCGTTGCGGTCGGTCGGCTCGCCGTGGGTGGCCCAGCGGGTGTGGCCGAGACCGGCGGTGCCGGCGAGGTCGACGTCGGCGAGGGCGCCCTCGAGCGCGGCGAGCTTGCCGGCGCGCTTGACGACGCGCAGCTCAGGACGGGCCGAGCCGGTGAGCACGCTCACCCCGGCGGAGTCGTAGCCGCGGTACTCCAGCGTCGCGAGGCCTTGCATGAGGATCGGCAGCGCGTCGTCGCCGCCGACGTAGCCGATGATGCCGCACACGGTCGTCTCCCAGCGTCGGTGTGCGCCGATGCTACCGGCCCGGGACGGCCGCGCTCTCGCCCACCCGGCCCGGGGCCTCCACGGCCTGGGACGGGTGATGCCGCCGCGGCGCGCGGCGAGGGGTCGGGGTCAGCCGAGGGCCAGCGCGGTCCGCGCGAGCGCCGCGGTCACCTCGACGTCGCGCATGATCGTGTCGGTGACGGCGACCTCGACGCCGAGCGCGGCGGCCTCGCCGGCACGGTCGCGGTCGGCCTCATCGACGACCCAGCCGTCGAGGAGGTCGGCGAAGAGCGCGGCCACACCCACCGCGGAGGTCTCCACTCCCCAGGAGGGCAGGAGCCGGTCGGCCATGCCGCGCACGACCGTGCCCCCGACGATCGGGGAGACCCCGACGACGGTGGCGCGGGCCAGCGCCTCGCGCAGGCCCGGCAGCGCGAGGATCGGCCCGAGCGAGACCACGGGGTTCGACGGGCAGAGCACGACGCGATCGGCGCCGCCGATGGCCTCGAGGACGCCGGGGGCGGGCCGGGCGCGCTCGACGCCGGCGAAGCGCACCCGGGCGACGTCGGCGGCGGCGCGCTCACGCACCCACCACTCCTGGAAGTGGAGGTCGCGGCCGTCGGCGGTGACGATGCGGGTCGTGACGTCGTCGTCGCTCATCGGCAGGAGGCGGAAGCCGAGGCCCCAGGCGCGGGCGATCGCCGCGGTGGCCTGCGACAGCGTCGCGCCCTCGGCGAGCATGCGGGTGCGCACGAGATGGGTAGCGAGGTCCCGGTCGCCGAGGGCGAACCAGCGATCCTCGCCGTAGCGCTCGGCGAGCTCGTCGGCGACGGTGAAGCGCTCGTCGGCCCTGCCCCACCCCTGCTCGGGATGGGCGCCGCCGCCGAGGGTGTAGCAGACCGTGTCGAGGTCGGGGCAGACGCGCAGCCCGTGGCGGATGAGGTCGTCGCCGGTGTTGCCGACGACGACGAGGTCGGCGGGGTCGACGACCTCGACGAGCCCGCGGAGGAAGCGGGCCGCGCCCACCCCGCCCGCGAGCGCGACGACTCGACCGTGGTCCTCGGAGCGCACCCCCGCATCGTACGGCACGACACCCGAGGAACGGGACCTGCGCCTCCTAGACTGGCCACCACCGATCCGGAGGCCCACCGATGAGCAGCGACCCCGAGCGCGACGAGCCCGCCGAGGCGCCACGCCCCGACGAGGGCGGCCAGACGCCACCGCCCGACGAGCACGCCGAGGCGCCACACCCCGACGAGGGCGGCCAGACGCCACCGCCGACGCCACCACCTCCCCCACCGCCGGCGCCACCACCGCCGCAGGCACCGCCTGAGGCCGCGGCCGGCGGCGGCACCGGCCCGGGCGGCAGCGGCCCCGGCGGGACCGGCCCAGCGGGCGGGACCGGCCCCGGCGCCACGGTCCCGGCGGCCGGGTCCAGCGAGCCCGCGTGGCCGCCGCCAGGGCAGGCCGCGCGCAACTGGGCGGTCGGCGCGCACCTCTCGGCGTTCGTCACCTTCCTCGGCCTGCCCTGGTTCCTCGGCCCGCTCGTCGTCTGGCTCATCAAGCGCGAGGACGACGCCTTCATCGACGACCAGGGCAAGGAGGCGGTGAACTTCAACCTCTCCGTGCTCATCTACGGCGTCGCGTTCCTGCTCCTCGCGATCCTGCTGAGCGTGGCCACCGTCGGCATCGGCCTCATCGTCCTCGTGCCGCTCGGCGTCGCGATCGTCGTCGCGTGGTTCGTGCTCGTCATCGTCGCCGCGGTCAAGGCCTCGGCGGGCGAGCGCTACCGCTACCCGCTCACGCTGCGCCTCATCACCTGAGGCCCCGGCGCCGGCCTCGCGGGGCCGGCGCCCGCGGGGGGGCACCCGGCCGCGCGGGCGCTCAGCCGAGCCGCAGGCGCTCGGCGACGATCTCTGCGAGGCGCTCGGCGACCGTCGTCGCGCGCTCCTCGGTGGCGGCCTCGACCATGACCCGCACGAGGGGCTCGGTGCCCGAGGCGCGCACGAGGACCCGGCCGCTGTCGCCGAGGGCGCCCTCCTCCTCGGTGACGACCTTCCAGAGGACCTCGTCGTCGGCGAGGCGGTCGCGGTCGACGTCGCGGACGTTGACGAGGACCTGCGGGAGGCGCTCGATGACCGTGGCGTGCTCGGCGAGGCTGCGCCCGGTGCGCGCGAGCGTGGCGAGCAGGCGCACCGCCGAGAGCACCCCGTCGCCGGTCGTGGCGTGCTCGGCGAGGATGAGGTGGCCGGACTGCTCGCCGCCGAGGAGGTGGCCGCCGGCGCGCATCGCCTCGAGGACGTAGCGGTCGCCGACCTTCGTCTCGACGACGTCGATGCCCCGCTCGCGCATCCCGATCTTGAAGCCGAGGTTCGTCATCACCGTCGTGACGACCGTCGAGAGGTCGCGCTCGGCCTGGAGGTCGGCGGCGAGGATCGCGAGGATCGCGTCGCCGTCGACGACGTTGCCCCGATGGTCGGCGGCGATGAGGCGGTCGGCGTCGCCGTCGAAGCTCAAGCCCACGTCGGCACCGGCCTCGACGACCGCGCGGGCGACGACCTCGGGATGGGTCGAGCCGCAGCCGGCGTTGATGTTCTCCCCGTCGGGGCGGGCATGGACGGCGCGTACCCTCGCCCCGAGCCGTCGCAGCACCTCGGGGGCGACCTCGCTGGCCGCGCCGTTGGCGCAGTCGACGACGACGCGCAACCCGTCGAAGCGCAGGTCGCCCGCCGCGGCGACGAGATGGTCGAGGTAGGGACCGAGGGGGTCGTCGAGCTCGCGCACCCGGCCGATCGCCGTGCCGGTGGGGCGGTCCTCGTCGGTGCGCTGCAGCAGCTCCTCGACGCGCTCCTCCTCGGCGTCGGTGAGCTTGAAGCCGTCGTGGGCGAAGAACTTGATGCCGTTGTCGCCGACGGGGTTGTGCGAGGCCGACAGCACCGCGCCGGAGTCCGCGCCGTGGGCGCCGGTCAGCAGCGCCACCCCGGGGGTCGGCACGACCCCGAGCGGGACGGCGTCGCCCCCGGCCGAGGTGATCCCGGCGACGAGCGCGGCGGTGAGCATGTCGCCCGAGGCGCGGGGGTCACGACCGACGGCCACGCGCGGGTGTGCGCTGCGCGACTCCTTGAGGGTCCGCACGACCGCACGGCCGAGCCCGAGCAGCAGCTCGGGCGTCAGCTCGACGTTGGCGACCCCACGGATGCCGTCGGTGCCGAAGAGCTGCCCCATCGGGCGCCCGACCTCAGCGCTTGGAGTACTGCGGCGCCTTGCGCGCCTTCTTCAGGCCGTACTTCTTGCGCTCGACCTCGCGGGGGTCGCGGGTGAGCAGGCCGGCCTGCTTGAGCGCCGGGCGATGCTCGCCGTCCTCCCCTTCGAGCGCACGGGCGAGGGCGAGGCGCACGGCCCCGGCCTGCCCGCTGACGCCGCCACCGTTGACCCGCACGAAGACGTCGTAGCGGCCGACGGTGTCGGTGACCTCGAAGGGCTCCCGCACGAGACCCTGGAGGGTGTCGACGGGGAAGAAGTCCTCGAGCGGGCGGTCGTTGATCTTCCAGGCGCCCGACCCCGGACGCAGACGGGCCCGCGCCACCGCGCTCTTGCGGCGGCCGGTGTAGATGCGCTCAGCCATGGGTGCTCGTGTCCTCGTCGACGTCAGCGCAGCGCCAGCGGCTGTGGCTGCTGCGCCTCGTGGGGATGGTCGGGGCCGCCGTAGACCTTCAGGCGCGACAGCGCCGCGCGGCCCGGCGTCGTGCTCGGCAGCATGCCCTTGACCGAGCGCTCGACGAGCAGCTCCGGGCGCTCGGCGAGCAGCCGGGCGAACGGCACCGACGTGAGGCCACCGGGGTAGCCGGAGTGGCGGTGCGCCAGGGCCTGCTCGCCCTTCGAGCCGGTGAGCACGATCTCGCCGGCGTTGACGACGATGACGAAGTCGCCGACGTCGGCGTGCGGGGCGTACTGCGGCTTGTGCTTGCCGCGCAGGATCTGGGCGATGCGCGAGGACAGCCGCCCGAGCACCTCGCCCTTGGCGTCGACGACGTACCAGGCGCGTTCGATGTCGGTGGGACGGGGGCTGTAGGTGCGCATCGGCGGGCTCACATCGTCTCGGCGTTCACGGAAGGTCGGGGCCGGCAGAGGGCGCGTCGCGGTCGGCGTCGCGCCGCACGCCGATCCTCAAGGCTACGTCGCGCCCTGCCCGGGGTCAACTCCGGGGGCGCTCACCCGTAGCGCACCGCGGCCAGGACGAGGCCCCGGGGTGGGGCGACCTGGCCGACGGCCTGGCGGTCGCGCGCGGCGAGGACCTCAGCGACCCAGGCGGGCTTGCGGTCGCCGCGGCCGACCCGCAACAGGCAGCCCACGACCGAGCGGACCATCTGGTGGCAGAACGCCGGTCCGGCGAGGGCCACCTCGACGATGCCGTGCGGGCGGCGGCGCACCCGCAGCTCGTCGATCCGGCGGGTGAGGTGCTGCTCGCCGGCGCGGCGGCAGAACGAGGCGAAGTCGTGCTCGCCGAGGAGGTGGGCGCCCCCGGCCTCCATCGCCACCTCGTCGAGGCGCGGCGGGCCGACGTGCCAGGTCGCGTGCCGCTCGAGGGGATCGAGGGCGGCGGCGTCGCAGAGGCGATAGCGGTAGCGGCGCTGCGTCGCGCTGAAGCGGGCGTGGAAGCCCTCGTCGACGACGCGCACCCGCCAGACCGCGATCTCGGGGCCGCACATCCCGTCGAGGGCGCCACGCGCCCGGTCGGGGTCGGCCACGAGCCGGCAGTCGGCGGGGACGTCGGCGTGGACGACCTGATGGCGGGCGTGCACGCCCTTGTCGGTGCGCCCGGCCACGGCGAGCTCGACGGGCTCGCCGGCCAGCGTGGCGGCCGCGGCGGCGAGTACGCCCTCGACGGTGCGCAGGGCCTCGCCCTGCGCCGCGAAGCCGTGGAAGCCGCCGCCGTCGTAGGCGAGGTCGATGCGGACCCGGACGCGGTCGGCCACGGCGTCGCCGTCAGTCGCGCGTCTCGTCCTCGTCGGAGGCCGCGTCGTCTTCCTGCGACGCCTCCTCGGCGTCCTCGTCGGCCAGGCGCGTCTCGACGTCGGCGGGGTCGACCTCCGGGGCCTCGGCCTCGGTGCCCTCGTCGGCCTCGACCGGCTCGGGGATCGCGTCCTCGTCGCGGGTCGTGGGGGTTGGTGCGGCGGGGGCGGCGGGGGCCTCGGGGGCCGCGGTGGCCGTCGACGCGGGGGCGGCCGGGGCGGCCTGGCCGCCGCGGCGACGCAGGCCCCACCGGCGGCGACCGGCGTCCTCGGTCGACGCCCCGCCACCGCCGGAGCCGCCGACGTCCTCGACGAGCTCGAGCAGCGCCATCGGCGCGGCGTCGCCGCCGCGGGGCCCGAGCTTGAGCACGCGGGTGTAGCCGCCGTCGCGCGCGGCGAACGCCGGGCCGACCTCGGCGAAGAGGTGGTGGAGGACGTCGCCGTCGCGCACGACCTTGCCGGCCTCGCGGCGGGCGTGGAGGTCGCCGCGCTTGCCGAAGGTGATCATCCGCTCGGCGATGGGCTGGACGGCCTTGGCCTTGGCGTGGGTCGTGCGGATCCGCCCGTGGCGGATGAGCTCGGTGGCGAGGTTGGCCATCATCCGGTTGTGGTGGGCGGCGGACCCGCCGAAGCGGCCCGCCTTCCTCGGCGTGGGCATGTCGGGCTCCTTGGGGGCGTCAGCCGCTGTGGGTGCCGTAGTCGGCGAGGGACAGCCCCATCTCCACGAGCTTGTCCTTGACCTCCTCGATCGACTTCTGCCCGAAGTTGCGGATGTCGAGGAGGTCCTGCTCGGTCTTCTGCACGAGCTCGCCGACGCTCGAGACCCCCTCGCGCTTGAGGCAGTTGTAGCTGCGCACCGAGAGGTCGAGGTCCTCGATGGGCAGGAGGAGGTTGGGCGACTGTGGTCCGCTCGCGCTCGTGTCCTCACCGATGGCGAGGCCGCCGGGGCCGGCCTCCTCGAACTCCCCGAAGAGGCCGAAGAGGTCCTGCAGCGTCGCGCCGGCCGAGGCCAGCGCGCCGCCGGGGGTCACCGAGCCGTCGGTCTCGACGTCGAGGATGAGGCGGTCGTAGTTCGTCATCTGCTCGACGCGGGTGGCCTCGACGCGGTAGGTCACGCGTCGCACCGGCGAGTAGATCGAGTCGATGGGGATGACGCCGATCGGCTGGTCGCCGGTCTTGTTGCGCTCGGCGGCGACGTAGCCGCGGCCCTGCTGGACGGTGAGGTACATCTCCACGCGGCCCTTGCGGTTGAGCGTGGCGATGTGGAGGTCGCGGTTGAGGATCTCCACCTCGCTCGGGGCGGTGATGAAGTCCGCGGTGATCTCACCGGGGCCCTCACCCCCGAGGAAGATCTCGACCGGCTCCTCGGCGTGGCAGCGCAGGACGAGGTCCTTGAGGTTGAGGATGACGTCGGTGACGTCCTCCTTGACGCCCTCGATGGAGCTGAACTCGTGGAGGACGCCTTCGATGCGCACGCTCGTCACCGCCGCGCCGGGGATCGAGGACAGCAGCGTGCGCCGCAGGCTGTTGCCGAGGGTGTAGCCGAACCCCGGCTCCAGGGGCTCGATGGAGAACGTCGAGCGCAGGCCCTCGGTGACGGGCTCTTCGATGATGGTGGGGCGCTGGACGATCAGCACTTCGGTCTCGCCTCTCTCTGCAGGGTCGCGGGTGGCCGCAGCGGGCCGGCGCCGGCGTGGGGCTACTTCGAGTACAGCTCGACGATGAGCTGCTCCTGCACCGGCACGTCGATCTGGCCGCGCGAGGGCAGGTCGAGCACGGAGATCTGCAGCTTCGACTGGTCGGTCGACAGCCAGCTCGGGATCGTCCTCGACCCGATGATCTCGAGGGAGCCCACGATGGGCGTGATGTTGCGCGAGCGCTCGCGCAGCGTGACGACGTCGCCGGGCCGCAGGCGGTACGACGGGATGTTGACCGTGCGCCCGTTGACCTGGAAGTGGCGGTGGCGCACGAGCTGGCGCGCCTCGTCGCGACTGCGGGCGAGCCCGCCCCGGTAGACGGCGTTGTCGAGGCGGCGCTCGAGCAGGACGAGGAGGTTCTCACCGGTCAGGCCGGTGTGGCGGGTCGCCTCGTCGTAGTAGTTGCGGAACTGCCGCTCGAGGACGCCGTAGATGCGGCGGGCCTTCTGCTTCTCGCGCAGCTGCAGGAGGTACTCGCTCTCGCGGATGCGCCCGCGGCCGTGCTCGCCCGGGGGGTAGGGGCGCTTCTCGATCGCGCACTTCGGCCCCTCGCAGCGGGTCCCCTTGAGGTAGAGCTTCTGCCGCTCGCGGCGGCAGAGCTTGCAGTCCGGTCCGGTGTAGCGCGCCATATCGTCTCGCTGCTCCTCAGACGCGCCGCCGCTTGGGCGGGCGGCAGCCGTTGTGGGGGATGGGGGTGATGTCCTTGATGCCGTTGACCTCGAGGCCGTTGGCCGCCAGCGAGCGGATCGCGGTCTCCCGTCCCGAGCCGGGGCCCTTGACGTAGACGTCGATCTTGCGCATGCCGTACTCCGCGGCGCGCTTGGCCACCTGCTCAGCGGCGAGCTGCGCGGCGAAGGGCGTCGACTTGCGGCTGCCCTTGAAGCCCGCGTTGCCCGACGAGGCCCAGGTCAGCACGTTGCCCTGGGGGTCGGTGATCGTGATGATCGTGTTGTTGAAGGAGCTCTTGATGTGGGCGTGGCCGTGCGCGACCTGCCGACGCTCCTTCTTGCGGGCCCGCTTCGAGCCCGTCGACCGCTTCTGCTGCGCCATGTCCGTCCTCGTGAGCGATGTGCTGGTGGGCTTCGGTCAGGGAGCCCGCCGGCGGCGTGGTCACGGGCGCGGTGGCCCGTCGGCGCCGGCGGCGGCCGCCCTCAGTGCTTGCGCTTCTTGACCTTGCCGGAGCCGCCGACGCTGCGCTTGGGCCCCTTGCGGGTCCGGGCGTTGGTGTGCGTGCGCTGGCCCCGCACGGGCAGGCCGCGCCGGTGGCGGATGCCCTGGTAGCAGTTGATCTCGACCTTGCGCTTGATGTTCTGCGCGACCTCGCGCCGCAGGTCGCCCTCGACCTTGAACGTCGCGTCGATGACGTCGCGCAGCGCCTTGATGTCGTTGTCGTCGAGGTCGCGCACCCGCACCGACGGGTCGACGCCGGCGGCGACGACGGTCTGCCGGGCGCGGGTGTGGCCGATGCCGTAGATGTAGGTGAGCCCGATCTCGACGCGCTTGTCACGCGGGAGGTCGACGCCTGCGATGCGTGCCATGGAAGCCTCCTGCCCCTCAGCCCTGTCGCTGCTTGTGCCGCGGGTTCGAGCAGATCACCATGACCCGGCCGTGGCGTCGGATGATCCGGCACCGCTCGCACATCCGCTTGACGGACGGTTTCACCTTCACAGCACGCACTCCTCGGACCCGGCGCGCGGCGACACCGGCGCGCTCCTCGTGGTGGACGGGGCAGCATGAACGGTCCCGCGCACGCGAACGCAGAGCGGCTCGCGGGGAGACCAAGACGAGAGCATATCAGCGCACCCCCTGGGCGTCCACCCCGAGCCGGGCCGCCTCCGGGACCGCGGCGGGGTCCTCGAGGGGCCGCGCCGGCTCCTCGGAGCGGGCGGTGAGGACCCAGGGGCCCTCCTCGGTGATCGCCACGGTGTGCTCCCAGTGCGCCGAGACCTGGCCGTCGCCGGTCACGACGGTCCAGTCGTCGTCGAGGACGGCGGTCTCGGCGGTGCCGAGGTTGAACATCGGCTCGATGGCGATGACGAGGCCGGGGACGAGCTTGGGCCCACGCCCGGCGCGGCCGTAGTTCGGCACCTGGGGGTCCTCGTGCAGCGCGCGGCCGACGCCGTGGCCGACGTACTCGCGCACGACCCCGTAGCCGTGCGGCAGCGCGAGCGCCTCGACCGCGGCGGAGATGTCGGTGACGCGGTTGCCGGGCCGCGCCTCGAGGATGCCGGCCCACAGCCCCGCGCGGGTCCGCGCGACGAGGTCCCGCACCGCCTGCGGCGCCGCCTCCGGCCCGCCCACGATCCAGGTGACCGCGCTGTCGGAGTGGTAGCCGTCGACGATCGAGCCGGCGTCGATCTTGATGAGGTCACCGGCGCGCAGGACGACGTCGGCCGAGGGGATGCCGTGGACGATCTGCTCGTTGACCGAGGTGCACAGCGACCCGGGGAAGCCCCGGTAGCCCTTGAACGACGGCGTCGCGCCGCGCGCGCGGATCGCCTCCTCGGCCATGCGGTCGAGGTCGGCGGTGCTCATCCCCGGCTCGAGGGCCTCGTGGAGCATCTCGTGGACCTCGGCGATGAGCGCTCCGGTCTCGGCCATCGTGTCGAGCTCGGAGGCGGACTTGCGGACGATCATGCGCGCTCCAGGCTCGCGAGGAGGTCGAGCGTGCGACGGCCGACCTCCTCGATCTCGCCGACGGCCTCGACGTCGCGCAGCAGCCCGCGCTCGGCGTAGAACTGCTCGAGCGGCTCGGTCTTCGAGCGGTACTCGACGAGCCGCTTGCGGATGACCTCGCTGTCGTCGTCGGAACGGCCCTCGATCTCCCGGCGGCTCTCGAGCCGGGCGATGAGCTCCTCCTCGGGGGCCACGAAGCGGATGACCGCGTCGAGCGGCCAGTCGCGCTCCTGCAGCCAGACCTCGAAGGCCTCGGCCTGGGGCACCGTGCGGGGGAAGCCGTCGAGGAGGAAGCCCTCGGCGGCGTCGTCCTCGGTCAGCCGGTCCTGGACCATGCCGATGACGACGTCGTCGGGGACCAGCTCACCGCGGTCCATGTAGGCCTTCGCCTCGGTGCCGAGCGCGGTCTCCTGCTGGACGTTGGCCCGGAAGATGTCGCCGGTGGCGACGTGGGGGATGTCGTGGGCCTCGGCGATGATCGCCGCCTGCGTGCCTTTGCCGGCCCCCGGGGGGCCGAGTAGGACGAGTCGCACCGTCTCTCCTCTCCTGCGCCTAGTTGCGGAGGAATCCCTCGTAGTTGCGCTGCAGTAGCTGGCTCTCGATCTGCTTCAGGGTGTTGAGCCCGACGCCCACGACGATGAGGAGCATCGCGCCGCCGAAGGGGAACGGCAGCTGCGCCTGCGCGAGGACGATGAGCGGGATGATCGCGAGCACCGACAGGTAGATCGCCCCGGCCGTCGTGATGCGGGTGAGGACGTAGTCGAGGTACTCCGCGGTCGGGCGGCCCGGGCGGATGCCAGGGATGAACCCGCCGTACTTCTTCATGTTGTCGGCGACGTCCTGGGGATTGAAGGTGATCGACGTGTAGAAGAACGCGAAGAACATCACGAGCGCGAAGTACACGGCGATGAAGACGAAGCGGGGGTCCTGCGGGTTGAGGTTGGCGTCGACGAAGGAGGAGAAGCCGGGCGTGTCGATGACCCCGGTCAGCAGCGACGGGATGAACAGCAGCGACGACGCGAAGATGATCGGGATGACGCCGGACTGGTTGACCTTGAGGGGGATGTACGTCGAGGTCCCCCCGTAGGTGCGGCGACCGACCTGGCGCTTGGCGTACTGCACGGGGATGCGGCGCTGGCCGAGCTCGACGAAGACGACGCCGACGATGAGCAGCAGCCCCACGACGATGGTGATCGCGAAGGCGATCTCACCGGCGTTGAGGAGGATGGCGTTGCCCTGGGCGGGCATCGCCGAGACGATCGCCGAGAAGATGATGAGGCTCATGCCGTTGCCGACGCCGCGCTGGGTGATGAGCTCGCCGAGCCACATGATGAAGGCCACCCCGGCGGTCATCGTCAGGACCATGAGGGCGCGCAGCGCGAAGCCGTCGTCGACGATGAGGCTCGTGCCCGGGGGCAGCGCGCCGGCGCCGAGCAGCTGGCCGGACTCGATGAAGACGAGCAGGCCCGTCGACTGGAGCAGCGCGAGGACGACGGTGAGGTAGCGGGTCCACTGGTTGATCTTCTTCTGCCCGGACTCGCCCTCCTTCTTCCACTCGTCGACCTTGGGCACGACGACGGTGAGCAGCTGCATGATGATGCTCGCGGTGATGTACGGCATGATGCCGAGCGCGAACACCGACAGCTGCGTGAACGCCCCGCCGCTGAAGAGGTTGATGAGCTGCGCGGGCCCGGTGAGGTCGCCCCCCTCGGTGATGGCCCGCAGGACGCCGTAGTCGACGCCCGGCGTCGGGACGTAGGCCCCCAGCCGGTACACCGTGATGATGGCGAGGGTGAACAGGATCTTCCCGCGCAGGTCGGGGATCTTGAAGGCGTTGGCGAAGGCGCGGAACATCGACGTCCTCTCCTGGCCGCGGGGGCGCGGCCGGCGTCAGGCGCGGGTGGTCGTCAGCGAGCCGCCGGCGGCCTCGATCTTCTCACGCGCCGAGGCGCTGGCCGCGTCGACGGTGACGTCGAGCTTGACGGCGAGCTCCCCGTCGCCGAGGACCTTGACCGGCGCGGAGCCGCGGCGCACGAGTCCCCGTGCGCGCAGCGCCTCGGCGTCGACGGCGTCGCCGTCGGCGAAGGCCTCGGCGAGGCGACCGACGTTGACGGTCTCGTAGACGACGCGGTTGCGGTTGGTGAACCCGGGCTGCTTGGGCAGGCGGCGCTGCAGCGGCATCTGCCCGCCCTCGAAGCCGGCGGGCACCGTGCCGCGGGCGCCGCTGCCCTTCGTGCCGCGACCGGCGGTCTTGCCCTTGCCAGCGGCCTCCCCGCGGCCCTTGCGCGTCCTCGCGCGGTGCGCGCCGGGCGGCGGCTTGAGGTGGTGGATCTTCATCGGGGCTCCTCTAGGACTCGTCGTCCTCGGCGGGGGCGGCCTCGGCCTCGGCCTCGGCGCCAGCGTCCTCGGCGTCGCCGTCGTCGGGGCCGCCGCTGCGGCGGGGCTTGGGCTTGGTCGGGTCGTCGGTGCTCTGCAGGGAGGGCGGGTTGTCGATGACGTCGGCGGCGTCATCGACGCTCGAGCCGACCGCGACGGCCTCCTCGGTCGCCTCGGCGAGCTCGGCGGCCTCGGTGTCGCCCACCGACGAGCCGGCCGGCGGGTTGCCCTCGCCCTTGGGCTCCTGGCCGGGCTCGAGGTCGAGCTCGTCGGCCACGCCCGGGTAGCGCACCTCGACGAGGTGGGCGACCTTGGCGACCATGCCACGGATCTCGGGACGGTCGGGCTGACGCACGGTGTGGCGCACCCGGCGCAGCCCGAGGGCGCGCAGCGTGCGCTGCTGGTCCACCTGCTTGCCGCTGGCGCTGCGGACCTGGGTGATCTCGAGCTCAGCCATCGTGCGCCGGTGCCTTCATGTTCGCGAGCATCTTCTTCGGCAGGAGCTCCTCGAGCTCGAGCTCGCGCAGCCGGGCGACGTCGGCGGGGTCGCGCAGGGACTTCAGCGCCGCCACCGTCGCGTGCACGACGTTGATGGGGTTGGCGCTCCCCAGCGACTTCGCGAGGACGTCGCCGATGCCGGCGGCCTCGAGCACCGCGCGCATGGGGCCGCCGGCGATGACGCCGGTGCCGGGCGCGGCGGGCTTGAGCACGACCCAGCCCGCGCCGTCGCGGGCGGTGGCCTCGTGCACGATCGTCCGCTGGATCATCGGGACGGTGAAGAAGTTCTTCTTCGCCTCCTCCACGCCCTTCTGGATCGCGGCGGGGACCTCCTTGGCCTTGCCGTAGCCCACGCCGACGGTGCCCTTCTGGTCACCCACGACGACGAGCGCGGTGAAGGAGAAGCGCCGGCCGCCCTTGACGACCTTCGCGACGCGGTTGATCGCGACGACCTTCTCCTCGTAGGGGCTCTTCTCTTCCTCGCGCCCCCGGCCGCGGCCTCCGCGACCTCCACGTCCACTTGGTGCTGCCATGGTTGCCGTCCCTCTCGTCTGGGTGCTCTCTAGAGCTCGAGCCCGGCGTCGCGGGCCCCGTCGGCGAGCGCGGCGACGCGCCCGTGGTAGCGGTTGCCGCCGCGGTCGAAGACCACGGCCTCGATGCCGGCGGCCTTCGCGCGCTCGCCGACGAGCTTGCCGACGCCCTTGGCGGTGCCCACCTTGCCATCGCCGTCGGGCACGACGGCGTCCTCGAGGCTCGAGGCGGCGACGAGCGTGTGCCCGGCGCGGTCGTCGACGACCTGGGCGTAGATGCTCGTATTCGAGCGGTAGACCACGAGCCGGGGGCGCTCGGGGGTGCCGCGCAGGCGGCGCCGCAGGCGCTGGTGCCGGCGATCGCGCGCGGCCCGCTTCGTCTTCGTCTTCATCGTGTCCTGCTCCTGGCTCTCGGCCCGGTGGGCCTCGCGACGCGGCTCGGCCCGTCGCGGGCGCCCGTGCTCGCGCTAGACGCCGGCGGCCTTGCCGGACTTGCGGCGGATGTGCTCGTCGGCGTAGCGGATCCCCTTGCCCTTGTAGGGCTCGGGCTTGCGGATGGCGCGGATGTTCGCGGCCACCTGTCCGACCTGCTGCTTGCTCGTGCCGCTCACGGTGATCTGCGTGGCGGCCGGGACGTCGATCGTCACGCCCTCGGGCGGCTCGACGGTGACCGGGTGGCTGTAGCCCACCTGGATCTGCACGCCCGAGCCCTGCTTCGTCGCGCGGTAGCCCACGCCGACGATCTCGAGCCTGCGCTCCCAGCCCTGGGTGACCCCGTGGACCATGTTCGCGATGAGCGCGCGGGTCAGCCCGTGCAGCGCCCGGTGCTCGCCCTCGTCGTCGGGGCGGGTCACCACGACCCGGCCCTCCTCGACGGCGACGCTCATCGCCGGGTGCACGTCCTGCTCGAGGGTGCCCTTCGGTCCGGTCACGGTGACGACCCCGTCGGCGACGGTGACGTCGACGCCGTCGGGGACGGTGACCGGCTCCTTGCCGATGCGACTCATGTCGTGGCTCCTCTCCGGTCCGCTACCAGACGTAGGCGAGGACCTCGCCGCCGACGCCGCGCCTGCGCGCCTCGCGGTCGG
Organism: Egibacteraceae bacterium; assembly: GCA_046498405.1. Lineage (GTDB taxonomy): Bacteria > Actinomycetota > Nitriliruptoria > Euzebyales > Egibacteraceae > T1Sed10-49. The sequence continues at coordinate 5,868 of JAWOAS010000023.1, read as the reverse complement.
TCATGAGGCCCTGCGACGTCGAGATGAGGGCGATGCCGAGCCCACCGAGGACGCGCGGCACCTCGTCGCGCTTGGCGTAGACCCGCAGGCCGGGCTTGGAGACCCGGCGCACGCCCGAGATCGCCCGCTCCCGGTCCTGGGAGTACTTCAGCGCGACCTTGAGCGTGGCCTGCGGCCTCGTCGGCTCGACGAGGTAGTCCCTGAGGTAGCCCTCCTCGGTGAGGATCTCGGCCACCGACGCCTTGAGCTTCGACGAGGGCATCGCGAGCTCCTCGCGGTAGGCGGTGTTGGCGTTGCGGATCCTCGTGAGCATGTCGCCGAGGGGGTCGGTCATCGTCATCGTGGCATCAGCTCCTCGGGGGTTACGGGGACGCGCCCCGCACTTCCACCGGTCATCCGGTCTCGCGGTCTGGGCTACCAGCTCGCCTTGCGCACGCCCGGCAGCTCGCCCTTGTGGGCGAGGTCGCGGAAGCACACGCGGCAGAGCATGAACTTGCGGTAGACCGCGCGCGGCCGACCGCAGCGGTTGCAGCGGGTGTAGCCGCGCACCTCGAACTTCGGCGGGCGGGCGGCCTTGGCGATCATCGACTTCTTGGCCATGGGTCCTCGGCGCTCCTCTGGGCTCGCTGCGCGGGCGCTAGGCGTTGGGGGTGGAGTCGGCGAACGGCCAGCCGAAGGCCTCGAGGAGGGCTCGGCCGTGGGCGTCCTCGGTCGCGGTCGTGACGATGACGATGTCCATGCCGCGCACGGTGTCGATGTCGTCGTAGTCGACCTCGGGGAAGATGAGCTGCTCGGTCACGCCGAAGGTGTAGTTGCCGTTGCCGTCGAAGGCGGTCGACGGCAGCCCGCGGAAGTCGCGGATGCGGGGCAGGGCCACCGACATGAGCCGGTCGAGGAAGTCCCACATGCGGGGGCCCCGCAGCGTGACCTTCGCCCCGATCGGCATGCCCGCGCGGATGCGGAAGCCGGCGATGGACTTGCGCGCGACGGTCTGGGCGGGCTTCTGCCCGGTGATCGTCGCGAGGTCGCGGAACGCGCCCTCGAGCGCCCTGGCGTCGGTGATCGCGTCGCCCACGCCCATGTTGACCACGACCTTCTCGAAGGTCGGGACCTCCATGACGTTGGCGAGCTCGAGCCGCGCCTTGAGCTCCTCGCGGATCGACTGGTCGTACCGCTGCTTGAGCCGCGGGACGTAGGTCTCGGTCGTCGTCATCTCGCTCACAGCTCCTCGCCGCTCTTGCGGGCGATGCGCCTCTTCTTGCCGTCCTTGTCCTGCTCGAAGCCGACACGCGTCGGGGTCTTGCCGTCGAGGAGCATGACGTTCGAGGCGTCGATGGGGGCCTCCTCGTGCATGATGCCGCCCTCGGTGCCGCCGCTGCGCGAGCGCTGCATGCGCCGGTGCTTGGTCTGGACGTTCACGCCCTCGACGAGCACCTTGCCCTCGGCGGGCCACACGCGGACGACGCGCCCCTCGGCGCCCTTGTCCTTGCCCTTGATGACCCGGACCTGGTCGTTCTTCTTGATGCGCTGCACCTAGATCACCTCCGGGGCCAGCGAGACGATCCGCATGAAGCGCTTCGCCCGCAACTCGCGCCCGACCGGCCCGAAGATGCGGGTGCCGCGGGGCGCGCCCTGCTGGTTGATGAGCACGCAGGCGTTGTCGTCGAAGCGGATGTAGGTCCCGTCCTCACGGCGGCGCTCCTTGCGGGTGCGCACGATGACCGCGCGGACCACCTCGCCCTTCTTGACCCCCGAGGAGGGGATCGCCTGCTTGACCGTCGCGACGATCTCGTCGCCGACGGAGGCGTAGCGGCGGCCGGACCCGCCGAGCACACGGATGGTCAGGACCTCCCGGGCGCCGGTGTTGTCGGCGACCTTGAGCCTCGACTCTTGCTGGATCATCGCGTCTCGCTCGCTTTGCTCGCTCGTGGTGGACGGGGTGGGCGCGCCGTGCGCGGCCGGGTGCTACTTCGCGCGCTCGACGACCTCGACGACGCGCCAGCGCTTGTGCTTGGACAGCGGGCGGGTCTCGGCGACCCGGACGCGGTCACCGACGCCGACCTCGTTCGTCTCGTCGTGGGCGTGGAGGCGCTCACTGAGCGTCACGATCTTGTGGTAGAGCGGGTGGGTCGTGCGCCGCTCGATCTCGACGACGACGGTCTTGTCCATCTTGTCGCTGACGACGATGCCCTGGCGGACCTTGCGCTCGCCGCGGGTCGCCTCATCGGTGGCCGTCACTGGGCATCGCTCCCCTCTGCGCGCGCACCCGCGAGCTCGCGCTCCCGCTGGACGGTGAGCACGCGCGCGATGTCGCGGCGCACCTCGCCGAGCCGGCGGGGGTTGTCGAGCTGGCCGGTGGCCATCTGGAACCGGAGGTTGAAGAGCTCTTCCTTGAGCTCGTCGTGCTGCTCGACGAGCTCGGCGTCGCTCAGGTCTCGTATCTCGCTCGCCTTCACGTGGGTCCCCTCACTCTCCATCTCGGGTCACGAAGCGCGTCTGCACCGGCAGCTTGTGGCTCGCCAGGCGCATGGCCTCGCGGGCGACGTCCTCGGAGACGCCGGAGACCTCGAACATCACACGGCCGGGCTTGATCACCGCGACCCAGCCCTCGGGCGAGCCCTTGCCCGAGCCCATGCGGGTCTCGGCGGGCTTCTTCGTGTAGGGCTTCTGGGGGAAGATGTTGATCCACACCTTGCCGCCGCGCTTCATGTAGCGCGTCATCGCGACACGGGCGGCCTCGATCTGGCGGTTGCTGATCCAGCCGCGCGTCGTGGCCTGCAGCCCGTACTCGCCGAACGCGATCTCGGAGCCGCCCTTGGCGTTGCCGCGCATGCGGCCGCGGTGCTGCTTGCGGTGGACGACCTTCTTCGGGGACAGCATGTCGGTGCTCCTCGTGGCTGCGCGGGGCCTACGCCTGCTCGTCGGGGACGCCGGGGTCGGCGTCGCCGGGCTCGGCGTCGGGCTGGGGGGTCTCGGCGGGGGGCTCGGGCCGCATCGGCTCGTCGGAGGTGGCCGGTGGCGCGGCCGGTGGGGCCTCGCTGGCGGCCCCGGTGGACCCGGGCGCCGGCTCGGCGGCCGGCGGGGCCTCGCTGGGCTGCGAGCTCGGGGCCGCCCCGGCGCCGCTCGGCGCCGCGGCGGGCTGACGACGCGGCCGGGGGGCCTGGGCGGGCTGGGCGCCGGCGCGCTGCTCGGGCAGGATCTCGCCCTTGTAGATCCACACCTTCACGCCGATCCGGCCGTAGGTCGTCCGGGCCTCGTCGAGCCCGTAGTCGACGTCGGCGCGCAGGGTGTGCAGCGGCACCTGGCCCTCGCGGTACCACTCGGTGCGGCTCATCTCCGCGCCCCCGAGGCGGCCGGAGCACTGCACGCGCACGCCCTTGGCGCCCGCCTTCATCGCGTTCTGCGTCGCCCGCCGCATCGCGCGGCGGAAGCTCACCCGGCCACGGAGCTGCTCGGCGACGTTGTGCGCGGTGACCTGGGCGTCGAGCTCGGGGTTCTTGATCTCCTTGATGTTGAGCTTGACGGACTTGCCCGTCATCTTCTCGAGGTCACCCCGGATCGCGTCGGCCTCGGCGCCGCGGCGGCCGATGACGATGCCCGGACGCGCGGTCCAGACGTCGACGGTCACGCGCTCGCGGGTGCGCTCGATGATGACCTCGCTGACGCCCGAGTGGCGGACCCGCTCGCGCAGGAACTCGCGGATGCGGTCGTCCTCGGCGACGTAGCTCGCGTAGTCGGTGTCAGCGAACCAACGCGAGGTGTGGTCCTTGATGACGCCGAGGCGGAACCCGTACGGGTGGATCTTCTGTCCCACTGCTCTACTCCTCGTCCGACGCCGGCTCGGCGGTCCGAGCGGCCGCCGCCGGCTCCTCGACGGCCTCGGCGACGACCACGGTGATGTGGCTCGTGCGCTTGTTGATGCGGGTGGCTCGCCCCATCGCCCGCGGGCGGAAGCGCTTGAGGATGGGTCCCTCGTTGACGATGACGTCGGCGACGTAGAGGTCGTCGGCGTCGAGGTCGTGGTTGTGCTCCGCGTTGGCGACCGCCGAGTCGAGGATCTTGCGCAGGTCGCGCGCGACCGCCTTGGTCTCGAGCAGCAGCAGGCGCTGCGCCTCGTCGACCGGCAGCTCGCGGATGTTCTGCGCGACATGGCGCACCTTCGACGGCGCGACCCGCGCGTAGCGCAGCGTGGCCTTGGCCTCCATGGTCCGGTACTCCTCGCTGGTGGTGCCTCGGTGGCGTGGGTGGGTGGGGTCGTCTCGTCGGGGCGCCGACCGCTCAGCGGCGGCGCGTCTTGACCTGCTGCTTCTCGCCGGCGCCGCGCCACTTGATCGCGCGGGTCGGGGCGAACTCGCCGAGCTTGTGGCCGACCATCGACTCCGAGACGTAGACGGGCACGTGCTTGCGCCCGTCGTGCACGGCGATCGTGTGCCCGACCATCTCCGGGGAGATCTCCGAGCGGCGCGACCAGGTCTTGATGACCCGCTTCTCGCCCTTGGCGTTCTGCTCGACCACCTTCTTCTCGAGGTGGTGGTCGACGAACGGCCCCTTCTTCAGGCTGCGTGGCATCGCGTCCTCCTACCGGCGCCGGCGCTTGCCGCGTCGACGGATGATGTCGGCATCGCTCTTCTTCTTGGGCTTGCGGGTCCGCCCCTCGGGCTTGCCCTGCGGGTTCGTGGGGTGCCGACCGCCCGACGAGCGGCCCTCCCCACCACCGAGGGGGTGGTCGACGGGGTTCATGACGACGCCGCGCACCGTCGGGCGCTTGCCGCGCCAACGGTTGCGCCCGGCCTTGCCCTCGGCGACGAGCTCGTGCTCGGCGTTGCCGACCGCGCCGACGGTGGCCCGGCAGGTGGCCTGCACCTGGCGGATCTCCCCCGACGGCAGCCGCAGCGCGGCCTTGCCGCCCTCCTTGGCGAGGAGCTGGATGCGGTTGCCGGCGCTGCGGCCGAGCTTCGCGCCGCCGCCGGGGCGCAGCTCGACGGCGTGGACCGTCGTGCCCACCGGGATGTTGCGCAGCGGCAGGGCGTTGCCGACGGTGATGTCGGCGCCCTCGCCCGACTCGACGCGCTGGCCGACCTGGAGGCCGCCGGGGGCGAGGATGTAGCGCTTCTCGCCGTCGACGTAGTGCAGCAGCGCGATGTGCGCCGAGCGGTTCGGGTCGTACTCGATCGAGGCGACCTTCGCGGGGACCCCGTCCTTCGTCCGGCGGAAGTCGACCTCGCGCAGCTTGCGCTTGTGCCCGCCGCCCTGGTGGCGCGTCGTGATGCGCCCGTGGGCGTTGCGGCCCGCGCGCTTGGGGTTCGGCTTCGTCAGCGACTTCTCCGGGCGGTCGGTCGTGAGCTCGCGGTAGTCCGCGACGCTCATCCCGCGCCGGCCCGGCGTGGTCGGCTTGTACCTGCGGTTGGCCATGGCTGGTCCTCGTCCCTCAGAGACCCGCGTCGAAGATGTCGATCTCCTCGCCCTCGGCGAGGGTGACGATCGCGCGCTTGGTGTCCTTGCGCTTGCCCTGGGTCAGCCCGAAGCGCTTGCGCTTGCCCTTGCGGTTGAGCGTGTTCACCGAGGTGACCTCGACGTTGAAGATCTGCTGGACGGCCTGCTTGATCTCCGTCTTGTTCGCGTCGGGGCGCACGATGAAGGTGTAGCGGCCCTGGTCGAGGAGCTCGTAGCTCTTCTCGCTGACGACCGGGGAGATGATGACGTCGTGTGGGCGCTTCACTGCTCCTGCCCTCCTCGAGCCGCCTCGCGCTCGGCGAGGTCGCTGCGCGAGCCGGTGCCGACGAAGGCGAGCGCCTCCTCGGCGAAGACCACGGCGTCGCTGACGACGACGTCGTAGGTGTTGAGCTGGTCGACGGCGAGCAGCTGCAC